>LFLF01000034.1 GCA_001184395.1 Candidatus Paraburkholderia calva
TTCGCCCGTAATGGGGGAAAGCGGGCCGCAGGCCCAGGCGCAACACCCTGGTGGACCGGAAATCCAGGCGCAAAGCCTCACTCACGATGAATCTGCCGTTATTTGCACCTGAATCGATGAATACAACCGGCTGGTTCAGCGTTGCCTTAGACTCGCGATGCGAGACCAGCTTGATATCGAGCGTCACACGCCCGGTCGTGGTGAAGTGGAGTTCAGCGTCCTGAATGACGGCCCTGAGTGTGAGTTCGGCAACCCGCTCATCGGACGTGCGCAACGCCACACCCCCGAGCGACAAATCGTGCACCTCGAAGCGAAACCGCTCGCCATCCGGCAACGACCCGCTGCAGATTAAGGGTCGAGCACCGGCGCCTCGACGCGGAAATACTCGCGCCGCTGCATGTAAGCATGTAATACAGCACCGGGAAAATTTTACTTCGAAAGCCGGACGGCCGTCGAATGTCGTCTGACGCGGCGTGCCGGTCGTGAATTCGAGCCGCACGCCATCCGGCGCCGCACTGGAAGACAGCTTCTGCGCCGCGAGCACGTAGCGATTCTGCTCGGCCACGCCGCCCCAGTCGAAGATGAAGGTATGCGCCGTCACGTCGACGTCGAGAATGCGCGTCACGATTTGCGCATCCGCCGTATTACGCCGTCAGGAAATCGCTGCGATTCGCCAGATTGCGCAACGATACGTCGACCTCCAGCGGATTGCGTCGGCCGAAATCGACGAGGGGCGGGTCGTCGTCCGCAATGTCGTCGTTGTGATTGCTATTCATGGTGCTAGCCAGGTTCATTTTGCTTGCGCGCCGCTCCGTTCCGAATGTGGCATGTCTGTCCCGATTCGCCCGGTCCGGCACTTTGGTGTTCGGAATAGCGGCATATCGCTATAAAAGTTTAGAGTCGGCCAGAAAAAACTGTATGGTACGCTGTCCTTTCCAACGTAAAATGTTTGCAAGTATCGGTGATGGAACAAAATTTGTTTTTTTCCGATCCCAATCAACGGTTGCACCGATGCGCAAGATCGAATCGATTTCGCGCCGATATTCGGGATGTCGGTATTTTTCAGGACTTTCTTGATCGTCGCAGATGTCTTTTTTGAATTGCTTCGGATTTCTGGAGATCGACGGGAGTTTTTTACAAGTTCCGAAACATCGAAAGCGCAGCCCAAACAAAACGGCGACCGTGAAAGGTCGCCGCTTCGTTTCGATCATGCCGACGATCGCGCGATCGTCAAACGACCTGGCGCATTATCGAGATGAGCTTCTTCGCGTATTGCGGATCGGTCGCGTAGCCTGCCTTCTGCATGCCGTGCGCCAAACTCGCCACATCGCGCGATGCCTGGACCACCAGTGCGTAATGCGGGTTGTTCTTCATCACGCTCGCGTAGTCGGTCAGCGCCGCTTCATACGAGTCGTAGGCGCGGAACTTCTCCACGACCTTCTTCGGCTGACCGTTGACGTATTCCGTCGTGACCGAATCCACCGTCTTGCCGGTCCAACCGCCCGTCGCCTTGATGCCGAAAATGTTGTGGCTCGTCTGGCCGTTGGCGTACTTGATCTCGCGCTTGCCCCAGCCGGATTCCAGTGCTGCCTGGCCGATGATGAAGCGCGCCGGAATGCCCGTCGCCGCGCTCGCCGCCTGCGCGGGCGCCGCGAGGCAATCCACGAAGTCGTTGACCTTGTCCGAGCCGTTGCTGTGCACCGGCGCTTCGAGCGCGTCCGACGCCGTGTAGCCGCGGCCGCTACTCAGCGATGCACCGTTCTTGTTGGCCTGCGCCGCCGCATAGGCCTTCGCCATCGCGTTCATCGTGGCGATGTTGCCCGCGTTCGCATCGATGTCGCCGCCCATGCCGCTCAGCATCTGCATGGTGTTGCTGCCCATCGTCTTGGCGTCGGGCTTGACGCCCGCGTTGCGCTGAAGCTGCTTGAGCATCATGTCCGCCACGCCGATGCCCTTCGACGACATCTGCTGCGACAACTGCTGATCGAGCATCGCGGTGAAGGACTTCGAATCGTTCGAATCCAGCGGGCTGTCCGAAGGAGTCGCATCGCGCATGCTCTTGAGCATCATCTGCGTGAAGACCGCGTCGAACTGCTTCGTGGCTTCCTTCAAACCTGCTTGCGGATCCTTGTTGGCTTGCGCCCGCATCGCGTCGAAGCCCTGCACGTCGAGTGCGAAACGGCCCGACAGCTTGACCATGCCGGATGCGGTGTCGCTCGTATCGGTCGATGCCAGCACGCTGCTGGCGATGCCGGTCGCATTCGCGTTCATGTGCCGTAATCCTGTTTAGATGATTTCGAGGTCGGCGCGCAGTGCGCCCGCCACCTTCATCGACTGAAGGATCGAGATCAGGTCGGCGGGTGTCGCGCCGAGCGCATTGAGCGCCTTCACGACATCAGCCAGATTCGCGCTGCCTGCGATCATCTTTAGCGCGCCGCTATCCTGCTTCAACTGAATATTCGATTGCTGCGACGTCACCGTTTGGCCGTTCGAGAAGGGACCCGGCTGGCTCACCGCCGTCTTCGTGTTGATGACGACCGACAGGTTGCCGTGAGCGACCGCGCAGTTCTGCAACGTGACCATCTGGTTCATCACGATGGAACCCGTGCGTGCATTGAGAATCACCTTCGCGGCAGCCTGCGCCGGTTTCACGTCGATGTTCTGCAATTGCGCCATGAACTGCACCTGCTCGCCGGCGTTGTCCGGCGCGCGCAACTGGATCGTGCGGCCGTCGAGCGCCATCGCGGTGCCCATGCCGAACTGGTTGTTCACGCCTGCGACGATACGCTGCGTCGTGTCGAAGTCCATCTCGCGCAGTTCCATCTTCATCGTGCCGCCCTGCTGCGTGATGACGTTCGGCACCGCGCGTTCCACCAGCGCGCCGCCAGAAATGCGACCCACCGCGAGCTGGTTGACCTGCACCTTGCTGCCGTTCGCGCTCGTGCTCGCGCCCGCACCGCCAACCACGATATTGCCCTGCGCCATCGCGTAGACCTGGCCGTCAGCGCCCTTGAGCGGCGCCATCAGCAGCGTGCCGCCGCGCAGGCTTTTGGCGTTACCTATCGAAGAAACCGTGACGTCGATCGCCTCGCCGGGACGCGCGAACGGCGGCAGCGTGGCGGTCACCATCACGGCGGCCACGTTCTTCAACTGCATGTTGCCCGCGTTCGCCGGATTCACCGTGATGCCCAGATTGCCGAGCATGTTGGTGAGCGACTGCGTGGTGAACGGCGTTTGCATCGTCTGGTCGCCCGTGCCGTCGAGACCGACCACGAGACCGTAACCGATCAGCGGATTGTCACGCACGCCCTGGAACGACACGAGATCTTTCAGGCGTTCGGCGTGCGCGTGCGGCGCGGTGCCGATCGCCACGACGGCGGCTGCGAGCAAGAACGAGATAAAGCGGAGAAACGAATTCATGATCGGTCAGAACGGCGCGACGTTAAGGAAGAAGCGTTGCAGCCAGCCCATGTTCTGCACTTCGTCGATGTAACCCTTCGCCGAGTATTCGATCTTCGCGTCGGCGATCTGCGTGGAATAAACCATGTTGCTGCCCGAGATGGTCACTGGATTGACGACGCCCGAGAAGCGTACGAACTCGTTGCCCTGGTTGATGAGCATCTGCTTCTCGCCGCTCACCATCAGGTTGCCGTTGGGGAGAACTTCGACGACGGTCACCGTCAGCGTGCCGCTGAAGGTGTTGGCCGCGCTCGCGCCGCCCGATGCCGTGAACTTGTTCGCGCCTTGCGCCGACAGGTTCGTGTTGTTGAACAGACCGCCGAAAATGCCCGGCACCTGCGGCACCGAGAACGAACCCGTGCTGCCGCGATTGGTGTTCGCCGCCGCCGACTTGGTTGCGTTGACGTTTTCCGAGATGACGATGGTCAGGATGTCGCCGACATTGCGCGGACGCTGATCTTCGAACAGCGGGCGTCCCGCATAACCCGCGTTGTAGATCGCATCGGGCGTGCGGCCGCCGGAAGGCGGCTGCGGCGGACGCGCGGTCATCGGCTGCTGGATGATCGGCTCTTTCGGCATCAGACCACACGCGGCCATCGCCACGCCCAGCGCGGCAAACGAAACCAGGCGAGAAGCCCGCGCGATGAAAGTATGTGACGACATCTTGGTGACTCGTATCAGGCGAATGAAGTGTTGAATCCGTGAAAGAGATTGTGACGACATTCGTCCTATTCTTATCGGTCGAATAGAGGGTTAAACCTGCATCTGCGAAAGCGTTTGAAGCATCTGGTCGGACGTGGTCACGGCCTTGCTGTTGATTTCGTACGCGCGCTGGGTCTGGATCATGTTGACCAGTTCCTGCACGACGTTGACGTTCGACGCTTCCGTGTAACCCTGCTGGAGCTGGCCCGCGCCGTTCAGACCCGGCTGCGATACGTTCGGCGCGCCGGAGCTGGCGGTCTCCGAGAACAGGTTCTCGCCACGCGCGTCCAGGCCCGGCGGGTTGATAAAGGTCGCGATCTGGATCTGGCCGACCGTCGTGCTGATCGCCTGCGTGACCGAAACCGTGCCGTCCGAACCGACTGTGATGTTGGTCGTGTTCTGCGGAATGGTGATGGCCGGGTTCAGCAGATAGCCGCTCGAGGTGACGAGCTGGCCCTGCGCGTTGGTCTGGAACGAGCCGTCGCGCGTGTAGGCGGTCGAGCCGTCGGGCATCGTCACCTGAAAGAAGCCTTGACCGTTGATCGCGATATCGCGCGAGTTGCCGGTCTGTTGCAGGTTGCCCTGCGTGTAGAGACGTTCGGCAGCGATCTGCTGCACGCCGGTGCCAACCTGCATGCCCGACGGCAATTCCGTCTGCTGCGTCGAGTTCGCGCCCGGCTGACGCACGATCTGATACATCAGATCCTGAAACACCGCGCGCGAGCCCTTGAAGCCATTGGTGCTCACGTTCGCGAGGTTGTTCGAGATGACATCCATCTGCGCCTGCTGCGCATTCATGCCGGTCGCGGCGATGTAGAGAGAGCGATTCATGTTGTGTCTTTCCTAAATATCTACGTTTGCCGCTTAGCTGAAGTTCAGCAGCTTGTTGGCCGATTGTTCGTTCTGGTCCGCCGATTCCATCAGCTTGGTCTGCATCTGGAACTGGCGCGCGTTGTCGATCATCGAGACCATCGCGGAGACCGGGTTCACGTTACTGCCTTCCAGAGCGCCGCCCGCCACGACAACGCTCGGATCCGCGTCGGCGGGGTCGCCGTCCGCGGTGTGGTAGAGGCCGTCGTCGCCGCGCACCATCGTCGACGAGTCGGGATTCACAAGCTTCAGTTGATCGACCACCGCGATCGCCGTGGGCGGATCGCCCGGGAGGAGCGCGGAGATCGTGCCGTCGCTGCCGATGGTCGGCACCGCGCCGGGGGGAATGAACAGCGGACCGCTGTTGCCGAGCACCGGCAGATTGTTCGCCGTGACGACCTGGCCGTTGGCGTCCACGTGCAGGTTGCCCGCGCGCGTGTACGCCTCGCCGCCGTCCGGCTTCTGCACCGCCAGCCAGCCGCGTCTCTGCACCGCGACGTCGAGCGGGTTGCCGGTCTGAGTGATCGGGCCCGGCGAGTAGTCCGCATTGGGCGTCGACGACAGCACGAACGTGCGCGTCGAGCCGTCGGCGGACTGGTTCTCGAACGACATCGGCACCTGACGAAACGCCGCGAGTTGCGCCTTGAAACCCGTCGTGGACGCGTTCGCAAGGTTGTTCGCCGTCACAGCTTGCTGTTCGAGTGCCTGGCTTGCGCCGGTCATCGCGGTGTAGATCAGACGGTCCATGTATCCCTTCCCTCTTCCTTAATGCCTGTGTGCGGTTAGCGCCGCGCTTTACAGGTTGATGATGCTCTGGTCGACCGCTTGCTGCGTCTTGATCGTCTGCGCGTTCGCCTGATAGTTGCGCTGCGCCGTCATCAGGTTCACCAGTTCTTTGGTCAGATCGACGTTCGAGTCTTCCACCGCGCCGCCCTGCAGCGTGCCGTGGTTGGTCGAGCCGGGTACCGCGACTTGCGGAGCGCCCGAAGCGGCGGTCTGCGCGTATACGTTGTTGCCCATGTTCTGCAGGCCGTTCTGGTTGTTGAAGTTCGCCAGTGCGATCTGGCCGAGCGACTTGGTTTCGCCGTTCGAGTAGTTGCCCGTCAGCGTGCCGTCGTTGCCGACCGTGAAGCCGGTCAGTTCGCCCGTCGCATTGCCGTCCTGAACCAGGTTCGACAGGCCGCTCTTGGTGCCGTACTGCGTCGTGCCGTTCAGGTTCAGCGTCAGCGTCTGCGTTGAGTTGCCGGTCGGGTCCGCGCCGTTGGGAATCGTGACAGTGAACTTGCCCGTGCCCGGCACCGAAACGCCTGCCGTGGACGTGCTGGACGTCGCCGTCGCGCTCAGGTTGCCAGACTGGTCGAACGTCACCGAACCGAAATCGGTCTTCTGCGTGACCGGGTCGCCGTAGCCGGCGAACGCTTCCCAGCTGCCCGTGCTCGACTTCGTGAAGTAGATCGACACCTTCTGCGTGCCGCCGAGCGAGTCGTAGGCATCGACGGAGGTCGACGCGTTGTATGTGTTGCTGTCGGTCGGGTCGAAGTCGGCGACCGCCTTGTTGGCGTCCTGCGAGTTCAGGTTGAACGCGGCCATGATGTTTTTCGTCGCAGTCGGCTGGATGTTCGAGGTCGGCACCGACAGCGGCACCGTGCTCGCGCTGACCACACCCTTCGAGTCGGCGGCGAAGCCAATCAGCTGCATGCCCGACGAGTTGACGATGTTGCCCTGATTGTCGAGGTGGAACACGCCGTTACGCGAGTACACCGTCGAGCCGTTGTTCGAGAGCTGATAGAAACCGTTCCCGTTGATCGCTACGTCCAGCGCCTGGTTGGTCGTGGTAATCGTGCCTTGCGAGAACTGCTGCTGCATTTCGGCGAGACGCGTGCCGATACCGATCTGGTTGCTGACGGCCGTGGATATCGAGTTGGCGTACATGTCCGCGAACTGTGCCTTGCCTTCCTTGAAGCCGACGGTGTTCGAGTTGGAGATGTTATTGCCGATGACATCGAGGTTGCTTGACGCGGCGCCCAGACCGCTCAGTGCTTGTTGATAAGACATGTGTTGCTCCGCTGCGGGGAATCGCCCGCTCTAAAAAATCGTTGAATCAGAGAATCGAGGCGACGCCCGTCAAGGCGACCGTCGAGCCATTCGCCAGCTTCAGGCCCGGCATACCGTCAGACATCTGCACCACGCTCTGGACCTGCGAAGCCGCGAGCGTCGTCGCCGTGGCCTGCTGGCCGTTGATCGTGCCCTGCGCGGTGATCGTATAAGTGCCGTCCGCGAGCGTCTTGCCGTTGGAATCGACCGGCGTCCAGCCAGAAACCGGGATCACGCACGCGCTTTGCACGCCGAGATCGAGCGTGTTGACGATCTGCCCCGACGAGTTCTTCACCAGTACCTGGAGATCCGACACCGCGTTGTCGAGCTTCACGCCGAAGGTCGACGCCGCGCCGCTGGACACCGTGACGTTGCTGCCCGAGGCGAGCACGTTCGAACCGATCAGCATCGCGGCCTGCGACGACTGGCCGGCGGAGAGCTGCGTCGCGAGCGACGAGAGCTTCGTGTTCAGATCGGTGATGCCCTGAACCGTGTTGATCTGCGCGAGCTGCGAGGTCATCTGCGAGCTGTCGGCAGGGTTGGTCGGGTCCTGGTTCTTCAGCTGCATGACGAGCAGCGTGAGGAACGTGTTCTGCATGGCCGACGCGGAGGTCGTGCTCGAAGACGACGACGAACTGCTCGACGACGTGCTGTTCATGGTGTCCAGCAGCGTCTGCGACACGGTGGTGCCGCTGCTGCCGATGGTGGTGCTGGAGGAGCTCACGTTGCGTTTCCTTAGGGGTTCTCTGTCAGGTTCTGGCGGTGTAGGCTTTATCGAGGCGTATTTCAGGTGCCGATGGTCAAGGTCTTGAGCATCAATTGCTTGGCGGTGTTGAGCGTCTCGACGTTAGCCTGATAGGAACGCGACGCGGAAATCATGTTGACCATTTCCTGCACCGGATCGACGTTGGGCATCGTGACGTAGCCGTCCGCGTTCGCCGCCGGGTTGCTCGGGTCGTAGCTGGTTTTCATCGGGCTCGGATCGTCGATCACACCGGTCACCTGCACGCCGCCCACTTGCTGGCCGGAGCCGCTTTTCGCGCCGCCCAGCGGATCCACAGCGAACACGACCTGCTTGGCCTTGTACGGCTGGCCGTCCGGGCCGGTGGTGCTGTCCGCGTTCGCGAGGTTCGACGCGGTGACGTTCAGGCGCTGCGCCTGGGCCGACATCGCCGAGCCGGCGACGTTGAAAATGTTCATCAGATTGGACATGTGTTCTCCATATGCCCGTTTAGCCGTTCGACGTGATCGCCGAAAGCATCGATTTGATCTGCGAGGACAGCACCGTCATGCCGGCTTCGAAGTGGACCGTGTTGTCGGTGAACTGCACGCGCTCGGCGTCAAGGTCGATTGTGTTGCCGTCGAGCGACGGCTGGCTCGGCACGCGGTAGGCGAGCTTGCCGTAGTCCTGGCTTTTGCCGCCCGACGCGTTCATGGTCGAAGTGCCGGCTATATGGCCCTGCGACGTCAAGGCCATGCCGCCGCTGTAGCTCACGCTGACCGGCTGGGCCATCTTCAGCGTGCTGTTATTGGATGCCGTCGTCGTGCCGCCCTGCTGCTTGAGCGCACCGGCGAGCGCGCTCGAGAAATCGACGTCGCGCGCTTTGTAGCCGGGCGTATCGGCGTTGGCGATATTCGACGACAACAATTCCTGCCGGTACGCGCGCACATTCAGCGCCTCGCGGCCGAAAGCGAATTCCTTGTCGAGTCTGTCCAGCATCGCGGCTCCTTCTGGGTTCCAGGCCGGTGCCGTGTCGCACTGAGGCCTTTTTGCATGACATGAATATTAGGAGCGGCGCGCAACAACTAATCCGATGAATAACCGGGAAACCGGGCCTCTATTCGAGGCTTGGTCGTTTTGTCCGATCTCTAGAATTCGATTCGTGGTGGCGAGCGTTGCATTTATCGGCGCCTGCTTTCCGGGGCGGATGAAGTGGAAGTGACAGTCGAAAGTGCGTGGTGTGTGGAAGTGGTTTCGCAGTCGCTGTGTCTTGTCGCTGGTTTGTAAGTAGCAGTCGATGTCGCCGTTCCGTCCGTGTTCCCGCGCGGCTGGAACGGCTCCCCGAATCGAGTACGCCGCCGCGACGATACGCGGTGCGTCAGGAGAAATTTGATGAGCAGGTTCGCCAGACGTCCGTTCGACTACACGACGGGACGCCAATCCTGTGGGACGGCTTCGTTGGCGCGCCGCGCGGCGGGTGCGTCGCTCGGCGTATCGCTGCTCCTCGGTCTTGCGTCCGGCGAGCACGCGCAGCAGGACGACGGCCCCATCGTGATTCCCAGCAACGCCGAGACCAATCCGTCCGCTGCCGCCGACATGGCGAAGACGCTGAACACCAAATCGGCGTCGGTTTCGACGCCCGCCGCCGCGCTGGTAGCGCCGCCCGCAGTCCAGTATTCGCCCGATGTCGCGCGTCCGAACGGCTATCGCGTCGCGACGCAAGCCGCCGACGCCGCGATGCGCAACGCCGCGCTCGCGCTCGAAGCGCACGCCGAAGCCGCCGACGACTCGATGAACGACGCCAGCGGCATGATCGTGATTCCCGGCCCGGGGCAGGCAAAAGCGCCGCAACCCGCGCCTCAGGCCGCGATTTCCGCTGCCGCCGCAAATTACGCACGTCCGCAAGCCGTCGCCGCTCCGGCGAACGGCATGATGAAGACCGCCTTCTCGCCGTCCACGCCCGCGGCGCCGGCCAAATCCGCCTCGCGTGACGTGACGCCCACCGTGATCCAGCGCGACGACGGTGCATCGTCCGGCGCGAAGCCGATCGCAGCGGGCACTGCGACGCCGGTCTCGAACGCGGCGATGGCTGCCGCGACGGCGGCGCAGAAACGTCCTAACACGACCAATCCGGTCAACACCGCGGCGCGGTCGGGCGGCGCGGCCGTGCAGCAGGACGGTGACTCGATCCGCGCTGTCGCGACCACATTCCTCCAGCAGCAGGCGGCCGGCTTGCCCGGCAAGGTGGAAGTAACGGTGACGCCGGTGTTTCCGCGCGGTCTCGCGCCCTGCACGTCGCTGGAGCCGTTCATGCCGACCGGTTCGCGTGTCTGGGGCCGCATGACGGTCGGCGTGCGCTGTGCTGGCGAGCGTCCCTGGACGCTGTATGTGCAGGCGCGCGTATCGGTCAACGCCACCTACTATCTGGCGGCGCGCGCGATCGCACCGGGCAAAGTGCTGACGGACGCCGATCTGGTCGCCCGCGAAGGCGATCTGACGACGATGCCGCAGGCCGTCATCACCGACCCGTCGCAGGCCGTCGGCACCACGGCGCTGTCGCGCGTCGGCGCGAATCTGCCGCTGCGCACCGACATGCTGCGTGCCGCGTCTGCGGTGTCGATCGGCCAGAGCGTACATGTGGTCACCGACGGCACGGGCTTCGCGATCTCGGCGGATGGCAACGTGATGAACAACGCCTCGCCGGGTCAGCAAGTTCGCGTAAAAATGGCCGGGGGACAGATCATTGTCGGCATTGTGAAAGATAACCAGACGGTCGAAGTCCGTCTATAAAAATGGACTTGAGGCCCTTGTGTGGGATTCCTCACACTTTGTTTCAATTTGTTGCAAATGGCTGAGACGCCCGCCGAATAAGGCTCGGCGGGTTATGGTTAAATTCGGAAACGGTTGCGCGTCCTGAGGCAGGGTAAAGATTTCAATCCCTGGACCGTTAAAGGACTCAACACGATGAGGAATGGGCACCATGAAGATCGACTCCACCACCAACACACTCGCCACGCTTCAGAACAGGGCACCGCGCGCGACGAACAATAGCGATGCGAAGGGCGCCGTGCAACAAGTAAGCGCTGCCGGCGCGCAGAACTCGACGGTGAATCTATCGTCGATGTCCGCGCTGCGCACGTCGGGCGGTTCCGACATCGATACGGCCAAGGTCGAATCGATCAGGGCCGCACTGCGTGACGGCAGCTACATCGATTCGGACAAGATCGCCGACGGGATGCTGAGCACCGCCCGCGATCTGCTGCAGACAAGAACCCGCTGACCGGCGGCTGAACGCAATGACACCGACCGCGCTTGCATTCCGGAATCATCCGGCACGCGCGACGGACAAGGTGACGCAACTCCGGGCGGCATTTTTTGTGAAACACGCTTTCCTTTCTATAGCGAGCCGCAATGAAAGACGCCCTGCTTGCCACCCTTACCGAAGAAGTCGCCACCGTGGTGGCCTTCGAAGAACTCCTCGCAACCGAGGAAAAAGCGCTGATCGCCGCACAACCGCTCGACGTGCTACCCGCGATCATCGCGCACAAGACCGCGCTGACCGAGCGTATTGCCGCTCTCGAACAGGAGCGCAACAGTAGCCTGACCGAATTGGGCCTGCTTACGGGTACGACCGGCATGGACGCCGCCGCGTCGGGCGATGCGCGTATCACCGAGCAGTGGGCACTTCTGTGCGCGGTCGCCCGCTGTGCGAAAGATGTCAACAACAGCAACGGCGTGCTGATCCGCACCCGCATGGAGTACAACCGCAAGGTGCTTGCCGCGTTGCAGGTTTCGCCCGCGAAAGCCGGCTTTTACGGTCCAGACGGACGCGTGCCGGGTGCCTGAAGCTTATTCCGGCCCGCGCTTCGCACCGTTTTGAAAAAGATTCACCCGCCGTGCGACCAGTCTGCGTCGCGCGGCTTGCCGCTCCCATTCGCAGCCGTGTCCGATGCGGCTCGCTCATTGCCCGAATAACCACCTTTTCTCCAGCTTTATCCGCCGATGGCGCCTTGCGCCCTTCCGCAATAATCCATTCTATCAGAAAGCGGCTTTGTGCCGCAGGTCTTGGATCACGCGGTAGCACGCATCGGAGCGCAAGCAGGTGTCTGAAGAAAGCGATTTCGAAAAAACCGAATCAGCCACTTCCCGGCGCCTGGACAAGGCGCGCGAGGAAGGCCAGGTGGCGCGTTCGCGGGAACTCGCGTCGTTCGCGCTGCTGTCGGCGGGTCTTTTGGGTATCTACAGCATGGCGGGATCGATCAACGGCCATATGCAGTCGATTCTGCGCAACGCCTTCACGTTCGATCACGACTACGTCCTAGATACGCATCAGATGATGATCGGCGCGGCCAACGCGAGCAAGGAAGGCTTGCTGGCCGTGTTTCCGGTGCTGGCGATGACCGCGTTCGCCGCGCTCGTCGCGCCGACGGCGCTGGGCGGCTGGCTGCTGACCACCAAGCCGCTCGCGCTGAACTTCGGCCGCCTGAATCCGGTTTCCGGCCTCGGCCGCATGTTTTCGATGCAAGGGCCGGTGCAGCTCGGCATGTCGCTCCTGAAGACGATCGTCGTCGGCGGCATGGCGGGCGTTACGATATGGCGTCACAAGTCGGAAACGCTCGATCTGCTGTCGAAGCCGCTGTTGCTTGCGCTCGGCGACGCGATGCACCTGATCGTGACAACCTGCGGCATGGCGATCGGCGGACTGTTTCTGGTCGCCACCGCCGACGTGCCCTACCAGATGTACTCGCATGCGAAGAAGCTGCGCATGACGAAGGAAGAAGTGAAGAAGGAACACAAGGAAAGCGACGGCGATCCGCATATCAAGGCGAAGATCCGCTCGGCGCAACGTGCCGCTGCGCGCCGCCGCATGATGCAGGAAGTGCCGAAGGCCGATGTGATCGTCACCAACCCGACGCACTTCGCCGTGGCGCTGAAGTACACCGACGGCCAGATACCCGCGCCGAAGGTCGTCGCCAAGGGCGTGGATCTGGTTGCTGCGCGCATCCGCGAACTCGGCCGCGAGAACAACGTGCCGATGCTCGAAGCGCCGCCGCTCGCACGTGCACTGTATCACAACGTCGATCTGAACCGCGAAATTCCGGGCGCGCTGTACAGCGCGGTCGCGCAGGTGCTGGCATGGGTCTACCAGCTCAAGCGCTACAAGGAGGACGGCGGCGACAAGCCGGATGATCCGACCGATCTCGATGTACCCAAGGAACTCGACAAAGGCATGGTGTCCGATGCCGACGCCGATCAGGACGCCGCTGACGCCCTGATCGATGACGACAACACTTCGAATGGAGCCGCAGCATGAACGCGCGCGCAGGATTTTTCGCTAAACGCCCCGACGCGCTGGGCACGCAGAACCTTCGGGCCTTAGCCGGCCCGATCCTGATCTGCATGATCTTGGGCATGATGATTCTGCCCTTGCCGTCGTTCCTGCTGGACCTGCTGTTCACCTTCAACATCGCGCTGTCGGTGATGGTGCTGCTGGTCAGCATGTACACGCAAAAGCCGCTCGATTTCGCGGCGTTCCCGAGCGTGCTGCTGTTCTCCACGCTGCTGCGCCTGTCGCTGAACGTGGCGTCCACGCGTATCGTGCTGCTGCAGGGCCACACGGGTCCGGACGCGGCGGGTCAGGTGATCGAATCGTTCGGGCACTTTCTCGTCGGCGGCAACTTCGCGGTCGGTATCGTCGTGTTCGTGATTCTGATGATCATCAACTTCATGGTGATCACGAAGGGCGCGGGGCGTATCGCCGAAGTCGGCGCGCGCTTCACGCTCGATGCGATACCCGGCAAGCAGATGGCCATCGACGCGGATTTGAACGCGGGCCTTATCAACGAGGAAGTCGCGAAGAAGCGCCGTCAGGCGGTGGCGCAGGAATCCGAGTTCTACGGTTCAATGGACGGTGCGTCGAAGTTCGTGCGCGGCGACGCGATCGCGGGCCTGCTGATCATGGTGATCAACATCGTCGGCGGGCTGATCGTTGGCATGGTGCAGCACGACATGGATTTCGACCACGCAGCGACCAACTATACGCTGCTAACCATCGGTGATGGTCTCGCCGCGCAGATTCCGTCGCTCATCATCTCGACGGCGGCGGGTGTGATCGTGTCGCGTGTGGCGACCGAGGAAGACATCGGCACGCAGCTCACCGGCCAGTTGTTCCAGAACCCACGCGTGTTGATGATCACGGGCGTGATTATCGGCGTGATGGGGCTGATTCCGGGTATGCCGCATATCGCGTTCGGTTTGCTCGGCGGCGGCCTGATCTACGGCGCACGCACGATGAACAAGCGTGCCGAAGCGAAGAAGAAGGCCGGCGCAGTCACCGATATGGTTCCGGCAGCGGTTACGCCGATCGAGAACACCGAGGCGAGCTGGGAAGATGTGTCGCTCATCGATCCGCTCGGACTCGAAGTGGGCTATTGCCTGATTCCGCTGGTGGACCGCAACTCCGACGGCGAGCTGCTCAAGCGTATCAAGGGCATCCGCAAGAAGTTCGCGCAGGAAATCGGTTTCCTGCCGCCGGTGATCCATATTCGCGACAACCTCGAACTGCGTCCGAACGGCTATCGCATCGCGCTGAAGGGCGTGGAAATCTGCTCCGGAGAAGTGTTCCCGGGACAGTGGCTCGCCATCAATCCGGGTCAGGTATCGGCGGCGCTGCCCGGTCCGCAGACGACCGATCCGGCGTTCGGCCTGCCGGCGGTGTGGATCGATACCAACATGCGCGAACAGGCGCGGGTCTACGGTTACACGGTCGTCGATGCGAGCACGGTGGTCGCGACACATCTGAATCACCTGGTTGTGACGCACGCGGCGGAACTGCTCGGCCGTCAGGAAGTGCAGGCGCTGCTGGAGCATATCGGCAAGGACATGCCATCGCTCACCGAGGATCTCGTGCCGAAGACGATTTCGCTCACGACGCTGCAGAAGGTCTTGCAGAACCTGCTCGACGAAAGCGTGCCGATCCGCGACATGCGCACAATTCTCGATGCGGTGCAGGAGCACGCGCCGCGCATCGGCGACGCCTATGAACTCACCGCCGCGGCGCGCCTCGCGTTGGGCCGTGCGATCTCGCAGCAATTGTTCCCGGGCAACGACGATCTGCAGGTGATGGGCCTCGATCCGCAACTGGAACGCGTGCTGTCGCTGGCGCTGTCGACGGGCGCGAATCCAGGGCTGGAGCCGGGCTTGGCGCAGACGCTGATGAACTCGACGCAGAACGCGATTCTGCGTCAGCAGACAATGGGCTTGCCGCCGGTTCTGCTGGTGCAGCATTCGCTGCGCGCGATGCTGGCGCGCTTCCTACGCCGGAGCTTGCCGCAACTCAAGGTGCTGTCGTATGCGGAAGTGCCGGATACGCGGAATGTGAAGGTGGTGAATTTGATTGGGCGTAGTCACACCCACCCCGACTCCCGTTCCGCCGTATCTGAAATGTAAAGCGTGGCCGGATTCCCTTGTGCATCGAGGTCGGCCTTGGCGAGAAAGCGCAGTGGATAAGCAGCCGCCATTGCTTCCGCGTAGGGATTGTTGGGCCGGTTGAACACCGGATCGATCACTACGGCCGGAATGCGCGCGGCGTCGCCTTCGAGCGTGACCTTGCAGTTGCCGGTCTCCATATCGAACCCGGAGACGATGCCTACGTACTCGCACAGGTGGCGCGACAAACCCGCGTGTTCGAACGCACGCCTGTGCGTGGCTAGCGATGCGAATCGCTCATCGTCGGTGTATAGAGATCGATGCGTTCTCAGGAGCGGTCGACCGGCGCCAGCGCACGCCGTGCGGCGGGGCGCAGCGAGTCGGCGAGCTTGTCGAGCACGGCCATCATCTTGTCGACGGTCCGCGTGAGCGTGATGTAATTGTCCTGATTGTTTTGCATCGACCTTTGCAGGTTCTGCATCGATTGCTGCAAGGCTTCGTTGAGATATTTCATTTGGTCCTGATAGCGGCGAGATAATACGTATTGAACGACGACGGCAAGCACCGCCCCGAACGCGCCCGACCACAGTTCCTTGCTGGCAGCGAAGCTCTCGATCATTGCCAGGACTTCGAAACAATGATGCTCGGCAACCGGCAACGACACCACGTGAACTTCCAGTGCATCGCGACGACTGCTCAGTCTAACTGTAACGAGCGCGTCCGCACATAGTGCAAAGACCTGGGCGAAGCCTTGCAGCGATTGTCCCAACAGATTCAGATCAATCTCATGCGATGCGGCGTCGTTCCCCTCGTAACGCACGCTGACGATACACAGACAATTAGGATTTTTAAATTTATTGAAATCAAGCATCGCGCGATCCGCTGATAAAAACATAAGGACACGAATCCGATTCGTCGAATCGAATTCCATGTCCTCATGCTAGGCAACGAAACACGCACTGAGAATCCACCAGACAGCCGACTTGCGGCGCACACCGATCGGCGTTATCGCGCGCTCAACACTCCACAATATTCACCGCCAATCCGCCGCGCGACGTCTCTTTGTATTTGGTTTTCATGTCCGCGCCGGTGTCGCGCATCGTCTTGATGACGGAGTCGAGCGACACGTAATGCGATCCGTCGCCGCGCATCGCCATGCGCGCGGCGTTGACGGCCTTCACCGAACCCATCGCGTTCCGCTCGATGCACGGAATCTGCACCATGCCGCCCACAGGGTCGCACGTCAGCCCGAGGTTGTGCTCCATGCCGATCTCGGCGGCATTTTCGACTTGCGCGGGCGTGCCGCCGAGCACTGCCGCCAGACCGCTCGCTGCCATCGAACACGCAACGCCGACTTCGCCCTGGCATCCCACTTCCGCGCCGGAGATCGACGCGTTCATCTTATACAGAATGCCGATGGCCGCCGCCGTCAGCAGAAAGTCGATCACGCCCTGCGTGTTTGATCCCGGCACGAAGCGGTCGTAGTAATGCAGCACCGCCGGAATGATACCCGCCGCGCCGTTGGTGGGTGCGGTGACGACGCGTCCGCCGATCGCGTTTTCTTCGTTCACGGCGATCGCGTAGAGATTGATCCAGTCGATCATCGACAAGGGATCGCGCAGCGCCTGCTCGGGCTTGCTCGCGAGCGCCCGGTACAGCACTGGCGCTCGCCGCTTCACCTGAAACGGCCCCGGCAGATGCCCTTCCGCTTCCGGATTGTCGATGCCGCATCCCCGCGCGACGCAATCCTGCATCACGTCCCAGATGTGCAGCAGGCCTACGCGAATCTCGTCGTCGCTGCGCCAGACGCGTTCGTTCTCCCACATTAGTTGCGCGATGGATTTGCCCGACTCCGCACACATCTTCATCAGCTCATCGCCGGTCTGGAACGGATACGGCAACTGCTCGTGCGCGGTCAGCACCGCCGTATTCGGAGCGCCTGCCGTCACCACGAAACCGCCGCCCACCGACAGATATGTCGCCTCGCGCAGCAGCGCGCCGTTCGCATCGAACGCGTAAAGCTTCATGCCGTTGGGATGCTCCGGCAGCGCCTGCCGGTAGAACGCGATGTTGTCCTTGATCGTGAACGGCAGCTTGTGCGTGCCGAGCAGCGCGAGCGTCTTTGACGAGCGCACGGCCTCCAGACGCGGCACGATGCTCGACGCGTCGACCGTATCGGGCGCGTCGCCCATCAGGCCGAGCATCACGCCGCGATCGGTGCCGTGGCCCTTGCCGGTCGCGCCGAGCGAGCCGTACAACTCGCATTTCACCGATACCGGCGCATCCAGCAGTCCGTCGCGCTCGAGTCCTTGCGCGAACATCAGCGACGCACGCATCGGACCAACCGTGTGCGAGCTGGAAGGTCCGATGCCGATCTTGAAGAGGTCGAATACGCTGACTGCCATGACTGCTCCCGCTGAGTGGTTTAGCGCGCCGGCAGCGGCAGACACACCGCGAGCCAGGCAGGCGGCGTCGGTGCGAGCCGCAGTGCCGCCGGAGCGTAGCGGCCGTCGAGACGGGCCGCCAGATGAAAGAGTTCCGCCGAATTCTTCGGATCCCACGGGCCCGAATAGCCCGGCAATCCGGCCTCTCGACGCTTGGCGTCGAAAGCGACGGACGAGTGCACGAATTCCTCGTGCGTGCGCGTGCCGAGTGCGTACGGCGTGAGCCAGTTGAGCGCCGCCGCGAGCGTCGCGCCGGATTCCGCGCGCTCCGGCAGCCAGTTGCGGTTATGCCGTCGCACGGCGAGCGCCGCCGTCACCAGCGGCTGGAGGTCGTAGGTGACGTAACGCAGCGCATCGCGCTCGGCGAAATCCACCGTCGAACCATCCGGCGCGATGTTGTTGCCGATATGCTCGACGAACAGCAGCTGCGCCGCGTTGATGAGCTTGCGGTCGTCGATGGTGAACGCGCCCATCGCCACCAGCTTCACGCGATGACTCTGCCAGTTGTTCCGATACGTGCCGGTGAGCGGGCGCGGCTGCTTGTCGATATCCGCGACATAGCCCGTCACCAACTTCGTGATTAACGCGTTCGCCGCGTTACGCGTCTTCACGGGTAGCGCACTCGCGGTCATGTCGTACGCAAGGATCAGCGATTCGAAGTTCGTCTCGTCGATCGGATTGTAGCTCGATTGATAGGTCGTGGTCCACGCGAACAGGAAACGGTCTACCAGGCGCAGGTAGCGCTCGTCGCCGGTGGCGCGCCACGCGAGCGCTGCGTCGCGCACCAGTCCTAGATCTTTCTCCGCTTCGACGCTCTGGTCGTAGATGCCTTCATGCGGCAGCGTGCCTTCGGTGTGCAACCTGGCGAGTGGTTTCGGCTGATCGTTGACGTGCGATTGCACCATCTTCACCAGCGCCCGCACGCCGGGATCGGCGTTGGTGCGCTCGCTCGACTGCATCGCGGGTGCGGCACAGAAATTCATTGCGGCATGCGCCGTGGGCACGGCAAGCGTCAGCGCCGAAAGCACGGCCAGTCTCACGCGCGTCCTGTAACGGCTGTCATTCACCACTCGCACCTTTGGCGCCATGCGAACTCCTTGATTGGCTTTGGTCCGGGGTGTGATGTAGCCGTTCTGGCGCGCGCCGCCAAAGCCGCCCGACAATGCTTTACGCTTTCGCGCGTAGCGGCGGGCGACTCGCCTGTCTTACTCCGCGTAGTCGGAGATTGGCATGCACGAGCACATCAGATTGCGGTCGCCGTACGCGTTGTCCGCTCGGCCGACCGGCGACCAATACTTGCGCGTGACGAGCGATTTCAGCGGATACGCCGCCGACTCGCGCGTGTATTTGTGCGGCCACTCGTCCGACGTGACGACCGCGGCCGTATGCGGCGCGTGCTTCAGCACGTTGTCTTCGCAATCGGCGCGGCCTTCTTCCACCGCGCGGATTTCTTCGCGGATGGCGATCATCGTGTCGATAAAGCGGTCGAGTTCTTCCTTCGATTCCGATTCGGTCGGCTCGACCATCAGCGTGCCCGGCACCGGGAAGCTCATCGTCGGCGCGTGGAAGCCATAGTCGATCAGGCGCTTGGCGACGTCTTCCACCGAAATACCGCTCGATTCCTTGATCGGCCGCACGTCCAGAATGCATTCGTGCGCGACCAGCCCGCCCGCGCCGCTGTACAGCACGGGATAGTGCGGCGCGAGACGCTTGGCCACATAGTTCGCCGCGAGGATCGCGTTTTCGATGGCGGCGGTGAGGCCTTGCGCGCCCATCATCGCTATATACATCCACGAAATCGGCAGAATGGCGGCCGATCCGTACGGCGCCGACGACACCGCGCCGATTCCCGCGTCATCCCGCTTATAGCCCGTGGACGACTGATTCGGCAGGAACTTCGCCAGATGCGCGCCGACCGCGACCGGACCGACGCCCGGTCCGCCGCCGCCGTGCGGAATGCAGAAGGTCTTGTGCAGATTCAGATGCGACACGTCGCCGCCGAACTGGCCCGGCGCGCAAAGGCCGACCATTGCGTTCATGTTCGCGCCATCGACGTATACCTGACCGCCGTGCTGATGCACGATGTCGCAGATTTCGCGCACGTTGCGCTCGAACACGCCGTGCGTCGACGGATACGTGATCATGATTGCCGCGAGATTCGCCGAATGCTTGTCGGCCTTTGCCTTCAGGTCGTCGATATCGACGTTACCGTTCGCGTCGCACGCGACCACGACCACCTGCATGCCCGCCATCTGCGCCGACGCCGGATTCGTGCCGTGCGCAGACGCGGGAATCAGACACACATTGCGATGCCCTTCGCCACGCGACTCGTGATACGCATGAATGATCAGCAAGCCCGCGTACTCGCCCTGCGAACCGGCATTCGGCTGCAGCGAGACCGCCGCATAACCCGTGCACGCGACCAGCATCTGTTCGAGCTGATCGATTATCGTGCGATAGCCGACTGTCTGTTCGGCCGGCGCGAACGGGTGAATCTGCGCGAACTCGGGCCACGTCACCGGGAGCATTTCGGAGGTCGCGTTGAGCTTCATCGTGCAGGAACCGAGCGGGATCATCGTGCGGTCGAGCGCGAGGTCCTTGTCCGCGAGACTGCGCAGATAGCGCAGCATTTCGGTCTCGGAGTGATGGCGATTGAAGATCGGATGCATGAGGTAATCGCTCGTGCGATGCAGCGCCGCCGGCAGCGATTCCGACGCGGCCTGATCGAGCGCGTCGATATCGAAGGTCTCGGTCTTGCCCGCGACTTCCGCGAATAGCGCGAAGAGTTTCAGCAGATCGTCGCGGGTGGTGGTTTCATCGACCGATACGCCGACCTGGGTCGCGCTCACACTGCGCAGATTGACATGCGCGGCGAACGCGGACTGATGCAGCGCGTTGGTGTTCGCGCTGCTGTCAATGGTGACCGTATCGAAGAACGTTTCGTTCGCGACGGTGTAACCGAGCTTTTTCACACCGGCCGCGAAAATCGATGCGACGCGATTCACGCGCAGCGCGATCGTCTTCAAGCCCTGCGGACCGTGATAGATCGTATACATGCTCGCCATGATCGCGAGCAGCGCCTGCGCCGTGCAGACATTCGAGGTCGCCTTCTCGCGGCGAATGTGCTGTTCGCGCGTTTGCAGTGCGAGGCGCAACGCGGAATTGCCTTGCGCATCGACGGTCACGCCGACCAGACGACCCGGCATCTGGCGCTTGAATTCGTCGCGCACGGCCATGTATGCCGCGTGCGGGCCGCCAAAGCCGACCGGCACGCCGAAGCGCTGCGTATTGCCGATGGCCACGTCCGCGCCCCACTCGCCCGGCGGCGTGATGAGCGTCAGCGCCAGAAGATCCGCTGCCGCGACGATATGGCTGCCCGCCGCGTGGATCTTCTCCGCGAGTTCGCGATAGTCGCGCACATCGCCGTTCGCGCCGGGATATTGCAACAGTACGCCGAATGCATCCGCGCTTGCGGCATCGGCGGCCGGGCCGACCGTCACTTCGATGCCCGTCGGCTTCGCGCGCGTCTTCACCACTTCGATGGTCTGCGGCAGCACGTCGTCGGCCACGTAGAACACGTTCGACTTCGGCTTGCCGACGCGTTGCAGGAGTGTCATCGCTTCGGCGGCGGCGGTGGCTTCGTCGAGCAGCGATGCGTTCGACATCGCGAGGCCGGTCAGATCCATCACCATTTGCTGGAAGTTGAGCAGCGCTTCCAGACGCCCTTGCGAAATCTCCGGCTGATACGGCGTGTAAGCCGTGTACCACGCCGGATTTTCCAGCACGTTGCGCAGGATCACGGCAGGCGTGTGCGTGCCGTAATACCCCTGGCCGATATACGTTCGAAACACCAGATTCTCGTCCACCAGCTTACGCAGCGACGCGAGCGCTTCCGCCTCGCTTTTCGGCTGCGTGAACGCACCGAGCGGCAGCGTTTCCTTGCTGCGGATCGATTCAGGAATCACCGCGTTGATGAAAGCCGCGCGCGACGCAAAACCGAGCGCGTCGAGCATCGCGCGCTGGTCCGCGTCATCGGGGCCGATGTGCCGGCCGGCAAATGCATCGTGGCATTCGAGCGCGGCGAGTGACAGGGAGGTGCGGTTCATCAGGCGGTCCGGGTGTTCGAGCTTCATTGAGAATTCCTGCGAACGGCGGCTTCCTTTTTCGCAGGATGCCGCCTTCGTCCAATAGAGAGTTATTCGCCGATCGACTTGCCGTAGCCTTCGGCGTCGAGCAGCTTGTCCATGCCGTCGTTGCTCGACGGCTTGATCTTGAAGAGCCAGCTTTCATACGGCGCGCCGTTCACCTGATCCAGCGACGATGTCAGCGCGTCATTCGATTCGACGATCTCACCGGACACCGGCGCGTAGATATCCGAGGCGGCCTTCACCGATTCGATGACGGCGATCGCATTGCCCGCCGCGACGGCCTTGCCCACCGCAGGCAGTTCGACGAAAACGATGTCGCCGAGCGCTTTCTGCGCGTGATCAGTGATGCCGACGGTCAACGTGCTGTCCGCTTCGGTGCGGACCCATTCGTGCGATTCGGTGTATTGCAGATCGGCCGGGATGCTCATTGGATGCTCCTTGCGTGTTTGGTTCGTGAGGTTCTGATTGGTGGGACGCGCGCTTCAGGACAGGTCCACGAGGACCTTGCCGTTGCGCACGAACGGAAGTTTTACCACGCGCGCGGGAAGTGGTTTGTCGCGGATGATGACCTGCACGGTATCGCCCGCGGCCACGCCGGTCGGCACGCGCGCAAAGGCGATGGATTCCTGCATCGACGGCGAAAACGTGCCGCTCGTAATCTCGCCGTCGCCGTGTTCCGTAACGACTTTCTGATGCGCGCGCAGCACGCCGCACGCACGGCCGTTTTCCTTGATGAGCACGAGGCCGACGAAGTTCGCCTGCGAGCCGTTCGCCTCCAGCGCCGAACGTCCGACGAAATCGCGCGGCGTTTTCAAGTCGACGGTCCAGGCGAGACCCGCGTCGAGCGGCGAGACGGTTTCGTCCATGTCCTGACCATAGAGATTCATGCCGGCTTCCAGACGCAGCGTATCGCGCACGCCGAGTCCGGCGGGCTTGACGCCCGCTTCGCGCAGCACGTTCCACAGCGTTTCGATATGCGTTGCCGGGACGACGATCTCGAAGCCGTCCTCGCCGGTGTAGCCGGTGCGCGCGAGCATCAATTCGCCATATTTCGACGCATGCGTTTCGGGGAACTGGACCGCATTGAACGGCTTGATGTCCTGCGTCTGTTCGCGCGTGTCCGGCAGCACTTGCCAGACCTTTTCGCGCGCGTTCGGCCCTTGCATGGCGATGATGCCGAGGTCGCCGCGCGGCGTGATGGACAGATTGAATTCGCCCTGGGCATTCAACTGCCCGAACCAGGCAATGTCCTTGTCCGCCGTGCCGGCATTCACGACCACGCGAAAGCTGGTTTCGGATAAGTAGTAGACGATCAGATCGTCGATGACACCGCCGTCGCTCTGGAGCAGGCAGGAATAGAGCGCCTTGCCGGGCGTGGTCAGCTTGTCGACGTTATTGGCGATGGCGCGGCAGAAGAACTGGCGCACCGCTTCGCCCTCGAAATCGACGACGCGCATGTGCGAAACGTCAAACATGCCGGCATCCGTGCGCACAGCACGATGCTCATCGATTTGCGAACCGTAATTGACGGGCATGTCCCAGCCGCCGAAATCGACCATGCGCGCATTAAGCGCGAGGTGGGCGGCGTGCAGGGGCGTGTGTTGAAGGTTGGTCATTGGGTCCTCGGTTCGCGAAACAAAAAGGCCACACGGCGCACTTCTCGCTGACGGAATTTGGTGCGCGCGTGCGGGTTCGATCGATTCGACACCACACGCAATGCGCGTTCCGCGAGCGGATGCGATGCGTGACCCCTCTGTCTTCGGTACCTGAGAGATTGCGCGAACTGTCTTGTTGCCGACGGTTCATCACGCGCCCCTTCGGTGGGCAGCTTGCCGGTGAAAGCCGCTGCCGCTCTCCAGAGTGCGGGGATGCTTCCCCGACGCGTTCGGTCCTTTTGCCTGAGAGTTTGCGGGTATGCCCCTTCGGCGGCGTGGCTTACGCGGCTTTGCATGCTACAAAACAGCGTCCACGCGCTCTCCCGACGCGTGCAGCAGAATTTACGCGACCGAATTTGCCTTGTCAAACGGATTCAGACGCGGCCGCTTGTCGGTGCCTTCAGGCCGTGGTGCGAGCCGTGGGATCATTTGTTTCAATTCGGCCCTCATTCCCGGCAGCACGCGCGCTTACACTGAAAGAGCACACGAATCAGCACGAGACGAAAGCCCATGCCCGCCACCATCACTATCAACGGTGTCACGTATTCCGGCAACAGTGTGTCCGTGCGCAGCAAACGCGTGATCGTGGACGGCCAGGATGTGACGGTCGACGACGCGACGCGCATCACGATCGAGGTGCACGGCAACATCGAAACCTTGCAGTGCGACAATTGCGATACCGCGATGATCCACGGCGAAGTCGGCTCCGTCACCACTGCGTCCGGCAACGTGCAGTGCAGCGACGTGCGCGGATCGGTGCGGACGGCATCGGGCAACGTGAATTGCGGGGATATTGGCGGTGAGGTGAGAACTGCGTCGGGGAATATGAGCCGGCGATAGGGTACCGGGATTCGAGAGGTCAGGAGGGCGCGGGCGTGCTCGCTTTTATGCGCGCAAGGAACGCGTCTGCCTGCGGCATGAAAGCGATTGATTTCGCCACGGCATCTGCGGCATCTCGCTGGCTGAAAGATGCCGCGAGACGATAGTCGGCCCGCGTCCGTAGACGCTTCAATGCGAACAGCGCGTGGCCAGCCTTGCGCCTCGTTTTCCTTCCGCCTCGAACCGATTCGAGAGTCGTCGGTGGAGACCGGTTGAAGCATTATTCGGCGGCAAGCCGTCGTCGGCTATGCCGAGCGCCTTATGCCTTATGATACGCAGCGTAGTACGTGCGCGAAGCACCGAAGCGCCACTCGCATTCGCTATCGCCCGCCGCCAGTTGTTGCACGAGGCCAATCAGATCAGAAGCGTCGATACTCATGGGGCCAACTCGATGAATTTGCCCGCCGGAACGTATGAGGTAAGCGGGCGGTAGCCAAAGGTGATCAACTCGGGAAACGCGTCATCGAGTTTCTCAGTCAACGCTTCTGCAATCGAGAAGCTCAGATTGGCGCATTGACTGGCCGATTGATCGACACATACAGGTCATAATCCCAGCGTGTGATCCGGATAGTAATCCGGCGCGGCATATCGAATCGAGCAGCCTTCCGATTCGATCGCCGATACCGCCGTTTCCATCAGCGCCACGCGCATCTCGACGCTCACGTGACTCGCCCGGAACGCGCCGACACGCCATCGAGTTGTGCCACCAGAGCATCTTGTCCCTCACAGGGCCGTTGCTGCCCGACATCCCGCAACAGGTCCGCCGCCTCTTCCGCATGCAGCGCCGCATACAGTACGTTCACGGCATTGACAGCTTGCCGCATGTCGCCGTGGCTCAGGGCGGCGAGGCGGCGCGCGTAGTTCACCGCGAGTCGCGGCAGTCCGAGATTGATCAAGAGCGAAGCGGCATTGCTCACAATGACGACATCTTGCTTGGCCAGTGCATAGGCGGCATTGACGGCGCGGACGCAAGCGTCGCAGTCGCCGCGCAGAAATGCGGTGAAGGCCAGCACGAGCCAGCACACTTCCGGTTGCTCAGCGTTGCGGTTGAGAAGCGTAAGCGCCTCTCGCTCGATTCGCCTGATGACGAGTTCGTTGCTGCGCGTGCGTAGTGGTGATCATGTCAATCAACGCGCGCAGCCAGTCGAGTGACGTGGGTTTCGGCAGACTCAAAGGTGTGTGCTCCGAACGTTTGCTTGCAGATGTTTCGCATACTAACGTTCGCGATAAAGTGAGCGTCAATCCCCTTTTACGCGAAATTTTGTGTCATTGCCGATGGGCAAAAGACTGCGCAAAACGAAGCACTTTTTGCACATCACCGGGATACGAAGTCGAGCCGCCGCCCTTCATCCTGACTCTGCTTCGCAAGCTCGATGATCGTCATCGTATCGACGGCATCCTGCGGTGTAACCGGGAAGGGCTTGCCGTCCTGAATCGATGCCACCAGCGCGCGGTAGAACTCCACATACGCGCCATTCTTCGTGGCGAACTCACGACGCAGATCGTGATCGCCATCGACTTCGCGCAGCAGGCCCGGCGGGTTCTTCCCGAACTCCGGATTGCCGGGCCGCATGCCCGAACGAAGCTAGTCCTCCTGCGTATCGAGCCCGCTCTTCACGTAGCTGCTGCGCGTGTCGTGAATCGCGAAACGCGGTGGCTCCAGCGCCGCGAGCGCGCTCGCGTGCAGGATCACTTCCTTGTCTTCGTAGCTGAGCACTATATGCACATAATCCGGCGCATGTGCATGATCGCGATGCGCCTTCACGAACGCCGTCACCGCCTGCGGCGCGCCGAACAGCGTCAGCGCCTGATCGACCAGATGCGGTCCGAGATCGAACAGCAGACCGCCGCCGCGCTCCGCTTCCTCGCGCCAGCGCACCGGCACCTTCGGGCGGAAACGATCGAAATGCGATTCGTAATGCGTGATGCGTCCGAGCCGCCCGCTTTTGATCAGCGCGCGCACCGTCATGAAATCGCCGTTCCAGCGGCGATTGTGGAACGGCGCGAACAGCAGACCCCTTTGCTGCGCGAGATCGGCGAGCGTGCGTGCATCGGTGGCGGAAAGCGTGACGGGCTTGTCGACGACTAAGTGCTTGCCTGCCGACAATGCGCGTTGCGCGAGATCGAAGTGCGTGTCGTTCGGCGGCGCGATGACGATGCATTCGACGTCATCCTGCGCGACGAGCGCGTCGAAGTCCGCGACGATCTTCGCATCGGGATAATCGGCCTGCGCGCGCTCGGCCTGACTCATCGCGATGGCCGCAACCCGCGCACGGCTGCAATGCTCGATGACGGGAGCGTGAAATGTCGCGCCGGCGAGACCGTAGCCCATCACGCCGACTTTCAGTGCTGTGTCCATGCGGGCATCATCCTGTCGTGGAATCGGTCCAATATTGTGGCACGCCGCTCTCGCCGGCGATGCGAACAAGGGCCAAAACCGTATACCCCGTACGCGTTCCCCCCGTACGCGTTCCGGCATGTTAAGATTGTAAATTCGATTTCGCAATCCACTCGCGGCGGCCGCTCGCCGCTCGCTTCAACCGCCCAACACGCCCAGAACGATGTCCGCAGGTCTGAACGCCGCGCAAAGCGAAGCCGTGCGCTATATGGATGGCCCCTGTCTCGTGCTCGCCGGCGCAGGCAGCGGCAAGACGCGCGTGATCACGCAGAAGATCGCGCATCTGATCGAAGGCAAGGGATTCGAGCCGAAGCACATCGCCGCGCTCACCTTCACCAACAAGGCCGCGCTCGAAATGCGCGAGCGTACCGGGAAGCTTCTCGAAGGCAAGACGCTCACGATGCCCGGCAAGGAAGGCCGCAAGATTCCCGTCAATCAGTTGACGATCTGCACCTTCCATTCGCTCGGCGTGCAGATCATGCGGCAGGAAGCCGAGCACGTCGGGCTGAAGCCGCAGTTTTCCATTATGGATTCCGACGATTGCTTCGGCATGGTGCAGGAGCAGCTCGGCACTACGGACAAGGGTTTGATCCGCAAGATCCAGTCGATCGTCTCGCTGTGGAAGAACGCCATGGTGTCGCCGGACCAGGCGGCCGTGATCGCGGGCGACGAGAACGAGCATCAGGCGGCGATCGTCTATCGCAGCTACGCGGCGACGCTGCGCGCGTATCAGGCGCTCGATTTCGACGATCTGATCCTGCGGCCCGCGCAACTGTTCGCTGAAAACGAGCAAGTGCGCGACAAGTGGCAGAACCGTCTGCGCTATCTGCTGATCGACGAGTATCAGGATACCAACACCTGTCAGTACGAACTCGTGAAACTGCTGGCCGGCCCGCGCGCCGCGTTCACCGCCGTCGGCGACGACGATCAGGCCATCTACGGCTGGCGCGGTGCGACCATCGAGAACCTCGCGCAGCTCGGCAAGGATTTCCCGAAACTGCACGTGATCAAGCTGGAGCAGAACTATCGCTCGACGGTGCGGATTCTGATGGCGGCGAACAATGTGATCGCCAACAACCCGAAACTGTTCGAGAAGAAGCTGTGGTCCGAGCACGGCATGGGCGACACCATCACCGTGACCGGCTGCAACGACGAAGAGCACGAGGCCGAATCCGTCGTGTTCCGGCTGTCGGCGCACAAGTTCGAGCAGCGCACGCAGTTTCGCGATTACGCGATTCTCTATCGCGGCAACTTTCAGGCGCGCACCTTCGAACAGGTGCTGCGGCGCGAGCGCATTCCGTATGTGCTGTCGGGCGGGCAGTCGTTCTTCGATCGCGCGGAAATCAAGGATCTGTGCGCGTATCTACGGCTGATCGCCAATCCCGACGACGACCCCGCGTTCATCCGCGCGATCACCACGCCCCGGCGTGGCGTCGGCAATACGATGCTCGAAGCGCTTGGCGCCTTCGCAGGCGTGGCGAAGGTGTCGCTGTTCGAGGCGGTGTTCATGGGCGGCATCGAGGCTCATCTGTCGGCTCGTCAGGTCGAGCCGCTGCGCACCTTCTGCGAGTGGATTCGGGGTCTGTCGGACCGCGCGGCGCGCGATCCCGCCTCCACCGTGCTCGACGACATGATGGAAGCCATACACTACGAGGCGTATCTCTACGATGCCTTCGACGAACGCCAGGCCCAAGCGAAGTGGCAGAACGTGCTCGAATTTCTCGAATGGCTGAAGCGCAAGGGCACAAAACCGGAGCCGGCGCTCGGGGCCGAAGTCGAGCAAACGGGCTACGACACCGCGGACGGACTCAGCGACGACGGCAAGAACCTGCTCGGCCTGATCCAGACGGTCGCGCTGATGTCGATGCTCGAAGGCAAGGATGAAGATCCCGACGCGGTGTGCTTATCGACCGTGCATGCGTCGAAGGGGCTGGAGTATCCGCACATGTTTCTGGTGGGCGTCGAGGAGGGCATCATGCCGCATCACGGCGGCTCGAACGACGACAACCCGATCGACGACGCGCGCATCGAGGAAGAGCGACGGGTGATGTACGTGGCGATCACCCGGGCGCAGCGCAGCCTGCATCTGAACTGGTGCAAGAAGCGCAAGCGCGCGCGCGAGACGGTGGTGTGCGAGCCGTCGCGATTCATCCCCGAGATGCTGCTCGACGATGCGCCGCCGCCGACCGTCGAGGAAGCGCCTTTGTCGCCGAAGGACCGCATGGCGATGCTGAAGGCGATGTTGCAGAAGCGCTGACGCCTTCCGCATCCCATAAAAAAACCTGCGCCATGCACGCAGGTTTTTTTCTTTCGATGCGCCTCGCGCTTACTTCGACGCGTTGACGATGTAATCGACCACCGCCTTCACATCGGCATCCGATGCGTTCGATCCGCCCTTCGGCGGCATGGCGCCCTTACCGTGCAGCGCATAGTTGTAGATGGTGTCCATCGAGTCCTTGAGGCGCAGCGCCCAGGCTTCCTTGTCGCCGAATTTCGGCGCGCCGAGCACGCCCGCAGCGTGACAGGCCTGACACACTTGCGTGTAGAGCGCCTTGCCGGCCTGTGCGCTGTCGGCGCCGCTCGCCGCGAGCGCGGCTGCCGTTTGCGGCACCGATGCCAGCGCTGCGACCGCTGCCGCGGCCTGCGTGTTTTCGCCCGATGCGCCGATCGCACCGGTCGCCGTTGCGGTGCCGGATGCGCCCGGAGCTGCCGATGCATCGGCAGCTTCGCCCGGTTTCGGCTGCGCCGGTTCCGCGAAGCTAGCGCCGCCGTGATTCGCCATGTAGACGACCGCGCGGGCGATTTCGAAGTCGCTGTAATCGTCGGGATTGGTGCCGCCGCGCGCGGGCATCGCACCCTTGCCGTTGAGCGCGTTGTGCAGAAGCGTGTCGTAGCCTTCGCTGATGCGCGGCCCCCATGCGCCGGAATCGCCGAATTTGGGTGCGCCGGCGGTGCCGCTCGCGTGACAGGTCGAGCAGACAGCCTTGAAAACTTCCTCGCCGGTTTTGTAGACGCGCGGGGCGTTGGCGTCGCGGATATCGACCTGCGCAGCCGGTGTGATACGCGCGTTGACCGATTGCTCGATGTCCGTGCCGGCGCCCGTGCGCGTCGAGTTATTCACGTACACCGCCAGCAGGATGAGAATGGCGACCGGAACGCCGAACCCCGCGATTACCGCCGCGATGAGTTGGCCGGGTGTTTTGATCGGGGCTCCGTGGGGTGCTTCGCTCATGCTTGTCTCGTCTCCCGTTTTTTAATGTGAGTCGATTCAGTGACAGCGTGTGACAGCTACCGCGTTGCTTGGCGCGTGCTTTTGGGGAAAAGGCACGGTCGATTATAGACGGAACGTTTAAATAGAAAGCGCGAGGCAATCCGCTGGCGGGACGGGCGTTTACCCGAATCGTGTGAGGCTTGCGGACTGGTTTCGGCGCTGACGGCGCTCACCCGGAACGGCCCACGCGATGGACGATTTCACGAAAACCCGGTATCCTCTTAGGCTAGCATGGGTCTTGCAGCTGGCTTCCGGTTTGGTCGTTCCTCCACACAAGGTTCTCTCCGATGCGCCCGTAGCTCAATGGATAGAGTACTGCCCTCCGAAGGCAGGGGTTGCTGGTTCGATCCCAGCCGGGCGCGCCAAAGATTGGTCTACCTGTCCCCTTTGTCCCTCTTGCTGAAACCTTGCGCAGCGCCACGTCCTGCGTCATGCTATCTCGACTTCATCGGCGCCGCGCGGCGCGGGACTGGTGTGCGGACGTAAGAGAAAGTGCGCATCGACCTTTTCCACGAGCTCCGCGACACCTATCGTCCCAACCGTCGATCAGCGTTTGCAGGCGCTGCATGAAAGCATGACGCTGTTCCTCGAACTCCGCGATGCGCAGAAGCATTGCAAGTTGCTCCTTGGTCTCGGGCCAGTTGTGCGTAATGACGATCGTTATCGGGCACGTGCTCCGTGATGCCGTACGCCTCGCCCTTCCCGATGTAGATGATGTCTAGCCTAGCAGGCTATCTCTACGCGGGTCATCTTACGCGGATCATCTGATTGGGAGGGGCAAACTGGGCGGGGCAAACGTTGAATCAAGGAATCGAACGACACTGAGACCGAAACGATGCGCAGAGCGGACGGCTACACCGAATTGATGTTCATGATGACCACGCTGGATAACTTGGTTCCGGCCAATCACCCGCTGCGACCGATTCGGCTGTGGTTGAACGAGGCGCTCACTCGCATGGACGCGGTCTTTTCGCGGATGTATGAGAGCGCCGCGAGGGGGGTCGTCCGAGCTTCGCGCCGGA
>LFLF01000035.1 GCA_001184395.1 Candidatus Paraburkholderia calva
TGCGAGTGAGCGCCTCGTTCAACCACAGCCGAATCGGTCGCAGCGGGTGATTGGCCGGAACGAAGTTATCCAGCGTGGTCATCATGAACATCAATTCGGTGTAGCCGTCCGCTCTGCGCATCGTTTCAGTCTCAGTGTCGTTCGATTCCTTGATTCAACGTTTGCCCCGCCCAGTTTGCCCCTTCCAATCAGATCACCCGCGTAAGATGACCCGCGTAGAGGGTATTTCAATAGCCGGCTAATGGGTGGACTTAATCAGCATGCCTTAAGGTGTGACGAGCGGCTTCAGCACTTCCACGAGCGGTGCAGGTAGCGGCACCGGACGGCACGTCACGCGGTCCACGTAGACATGCACGAAATGGCCCTGCGCCGTAGCCTCGTTTGAGCCTCTTGCGAATATGCCGACTTCGTAGCGGACGCTCGTATTGCCCAGTTTTTCTACGCGTAGGCCGCTTCTAGCGGCTCAGGAAACACCAGCGGCGCAAAGAAGTTGCAGTGGGTTTCGACCACCAGGCCGATCGTCTTGCCCTCGCTGAAATCGAGCACGCCGTGGCGTAGCAGGTACTCGTTGACTACCGTGTCGAAATAGCTGTAATATATCCTGTTTTTGATGTGGCCATAGAGAGACGTCGTTGTCCGACCAGCGGGGTCGTGATCGGAAGATGGTGCGGATTGGTGCGGATAGTCGGTGCGTTTTGTCGGCGTTGGCTTGGTCACGGTCGGGTTTGCGGTTTTGTTTTGGTTATCTCGTGTTTTTGTAGGCGTCTCTTGGATTCGTCGTTGGCACAATGGGCCGTTGTCGCGCTTTTATTGCAGTAGTCGTCTCCCCGGCGGGGTAACTTTCTTTGCGGCGGCAAAGAAAGTTACCAAAGAAAAACCGCTTCTTGCAGCAGCAGTTACTTCTTGTCGCCACCGCTCTTGCGATGCCCGGTGGACCGGCAATAGCAAGTGCGAGTGCCCATGCGTCGAGCCGTTACGGGTTCCCATGCGATCCCCTCCCCCGCGACGTTCAACAACCGGTTCACCACACGCTAGCTCCGGCCCGCTGCGCGGCCGTATCAATCTCGCGTTCAGGTTCCCTCGCAACAGTGCGCGGACCTCATCCGCGAAGCGTTCCACCGTCTCGCGCTTCGTGTCCCATACGCACATCAGGCGGCAACCGCCCGATCCGATTGGTAGAAACGAAACGCCAGCCCCTCGCGCGTAACGCTGTCGCCACATGCGGCGGAAACTCCGCGAACACCGCGTTGGCCTCGGGCTGGAACATGGCGCACGCCCGATAGTCCCGCCAAACGCTCCGCCATCAATCGAGGAGCCATCGCGTTCGCATGGCGCGCGTTGCGCAGCCAGACGTCGTCGTCCAGCTGGCCTGCCTGTTTCAGGCGGTACGCGAAATCCGTCGCCAGCGCCTTGTCGAAGAACACCACCGCCTCGCCCACCGGCAGACCGTTCTTCGTGCCGCCGAAACACAATACGTCCACGCCCGCGCGCCACGTGATCTCCGAGGGATGCACGTTCAGCGACGCCACCGCGTTCGCGAAGCGCGCGCCGTCCACGCCGTCCATATGCACCTTCAGATGCCTGCGCTTGGCGATCGCCGCGATTGCGCGCACTTCCTCGACGGTATAGACGGTGCCGACTTCCGTCGCCTGCGTCAGCGCGACGACCTTAGGCTTCGGGTAATGAATGTCCGCGCGCTTAATGAGGAGTTCCTCGATCGCGTCGGGCGTGAGCTTGCCGTTCTCGCCCTTCGCGGTGAGCAGCTTGGAGCCGCCCGAGAAAAACTCCGGGCCGCCGCATTCGTCGGTTTCGATGTGCGCGAGTTCGTGGCAGATGACCGAGTGATACGACTGGCACAGCGACACCAGCGCCAGCGAATTGGCAGCCGTGCCATTGAACACGAAGAACACTTCGCAATCGGTCCGGAACAGATCGCGGATACGGTCGCACACTTGCGAGGTCCACGAATCGTCGCCGTAAGCGGGCTCGTGGCCACTCGTGTTGGCCTGCACGAGCTCGGCGAGCGCTTCCGGGCAGATGCCGGCGTAGTTGTCGGAGGCGAAGTGCTGGATGGATTCGGTGGGCGCGATCATGGGCTTGGCCTGAGAGCGGTGATCCGGACGCGCAGCATGCCGCGCCCGGAAAGATCGCCCTTTCTAGCGGCTCTTGTCGACTCGAATGAGCGTCCGCCCGCGCCCGTCCGGACGCTTACTTGCCGCTCGCCGCGTTAGCTTCCTGCGCCTTCTTTTCCTTCTTGCTTGCTTCGTGATGGCCGATCGCGCAGCCGCCGACCGCGCCCGCGGTGCCGTGCTTGCCCGCCACGTGCCCCGCCACACCGCCGACCCTTCGATACAGCCCCCCCTTGGCCTGTGCTACACCCGCCGCCGCGAACAGCGCCGAGGCCAGCATCATCGATACGAGTTTGCGACTCTCGATACGAGTTTGCGATTCGTGATTGCGTCTCCCTTGTAGTTGAAGAATGTCGAACGACGAGGGAGTTGACGCACGGCATGTGCCTGACAGCCTTGTAATGCAAACGGCCCGATGGCGCGAGTCATCGGGCCGTTCCCATCATACGAACCGGCGTAAAACCCGGTGCCGGGTCCTTAGAGTTGTTGCTGCATCCAGCCGGTCACACCCGCGAGTGCGGCCGGCAGATTGGCCGGTTCCGTGCCGCCCGCCTGCGCCATGTCCGGACGGCCGCCGCCCTTGCCGCCCACCTGCTGCGCGACGAAGTTGACGAGTTCGCCCGCCTTCACCTTCTTCGATGCGTCCGCCGTCACGCCCGCGATCAGGCTCACCTTGCCGCCGTCGACCGCCGCGAGCACGATGGCCGCGCTCTTGAGCTTGTCTTTCAGCTTGTCGACGGTTTCGCGCAAGGTCTTGACGTCCGCACCCTCGAGTTGCGCGGCGAGCACCTGCACGCCGGACACATCGACTGCCTGCGACACGAGTGCGTCGCCCTGATTTGCCGCGAGCTTCGACTTGAGAGAAGCGAGTTCCTTCTCCAGCGACTTCACATGCTCCTGAACCTGCGAGATTCGCTGCGTGATTTCGGACGGTTGCGCTTTCAGCACGCTCGCCGCCGCGTTGATGCGCTGATCGAGATCCTGCACGAAGCGCACGGCGTTGTCGCCGGTGATGGCCTCGACGCGGCGAATGCCCGCCGCCACGCCGCCTTCCATCACGATCTTGAACAGGCCGATATCGCCGGTGCGCTGAACGTGCGTGCCGCCGCAGAGTTCGCGCGAGAAGCCGAGGTCGAGCACACGCACCGTGTCGCCATACTTTTCGCCGAACAGCGTCATGGCGCCGCCCTTCAAGGCTTCGTCGTACGGCATGACCTGCACGATGCCCGGCGCGTTCGCCAGCACTTCCTGATTCACGATCTGCTCGACACGGCGGATTTCGTCGTCCGTCATCGGCGCGTTATGCGTGAAGTCGAAGCGCGTCTTGTCGGCATCGACCAGCGAGCCTTTCTGCTGCACGTGGCCGCCGAGCACTTCGCGCAGCGCCTTGTGCATCAAATGCGTGGCCGAGTGATTGCGCGCTATGCGGGCGCGGCGCACGGCGTCGATCTCCGCCTTCATTACGTCGCCGACCTTGAGCGTGCCCTGCTCGACCGTGCCGTGATGGCCGACCACATCGGCCTGAACCTTCAGCGTATCGGCGACGGCGAAACGCGCGGACGCATTCGCGAGCACGCCCTGATCGCCCACCTGACCGCCGGATTCCGCGTAGAACGGCGTGTGATCGAGCACGACCACGGCTTGCTGGCCGTCGCGCGCTTCCTTGACCGACACGTCATCCACATACAGCGCGACGATCTTCGCGTCGTCGAAAGCTTCCTGCTCGTAGCCGTGGAAGGTCGTCTTCTCGCCGCTGTACTCGAGGCACGCCACGAGCTTGAACTTGCCCGCCGCGCGCGCCTGATCGTGCTGACGCGCCATGGCGTCGTCGAATGCGGGTTCGTCGACGGTCACGCCGCGCTCACGGCACACGTCCGCCGTCAGGTCCAGCGGGAAGCCATAGGTGTCGTGCAGCTTGAACGCGAGTTCGCCGTCGAGTTGCTTGACGCCCTTCTTGTCCAGATCGGCGAGTTCGCCTTCCAGAATGGACATGCCGTGTTCGATGGTCTCGAAGAAGCGTTCTTCTTCCTGACGCAGCACGTCGGTCATGCGCTGCTGCGCTTCGGCGAGTTCGGGATAAGCCGCGCCCATTTCGGCGACGAGATCCGCCACCAGCTTGTGGAAGAACGTGCTCTTCTGGCCGAGCTTGTAGCCGTGACGAATGGCACGGCGCACGATTCGGCGCAGCACGTAGCCGAGGCCTTCGTTGCCGGGAATCACGCCGTCGACGATCAGGAACGAGCACGCGCGGATGTGATCGGCGATGACCTTCAGCGAATTGTTTTCCAGATCCGCCGTCTTGGTTTCGCGCGATGCGGCCTTGATGAGGTTCTGGAACAGATCGATCTCATAGTTGCTGTGCACGTGCTGCAGTACGGCGGCGAGACGCTCGAGGCCCATGCCCGTATCGACGCACTGCTTGGGCAGCGGCGTCATGTTGCCTTGCGCGTCGCGGTTGAACTGCATGAATACGAGATTCCAGATCTCGATGAAGCGGTCGCCGTCTTCTTCGGGCGATCCTGGCGGGCCGCCCCAGATTTCCGGACCGTGGTCGTAGAACACTTCCGAGCACGGGCCGCAGGGGCCGATGTCGGCCATCTGCCAGAAGTTGTCCGATGCGTAGCGTGCGCCCTTATTGTCGCCGATACGGATGATCCGCTCGACCGCCACGCCGATTTCCTTCGCCCAGATGTCGAAGGCTTCGTCGTCTTCCTTGTAGACCGTGACGGTGAGCTTGTCCGCCGGGAGGTTGTAGACCTTGGTCAATAGTTCCCAGCAATAGTGGATGGCGTCGCGCTTGAAGTAGTCGCCGAACGAGAAGTTGCCGAGCATCTCGAAGAACGTGTGATGCCGCGCCGTGTAACCGACGTTTTCCAGGTCGTTGTGCTTGCCGCCCGCGCGCACGCTGCGCTGCGCGGTGGTCGCGCGCTTGTACGGCCGCGATTCGCTGCCTAGGAACACATCCTTGAACTGGACCATGCCCGAGTTGGTGAAGAGCAGCGTCGGGTCGTTGCCGGGTACGAGGCTCGACGAACGGACGATCGTGTGACCCTTCGATTCGAAAAACTTCAGGAACTTCTCGCGAATTTCGGCGGCTTTCATGGCGTACGGGACTTTTTCTGCGGTTTTGGTTTCACCTGCCATGTGCCCGATGCGCGCGCGATCGCTTGTACGGTGGGGCTTCCAGACAGACTGAGGTAATTTTTGATTATATGGGATTCGGTGCGGCGAGCCGGGCGCTTCGGCCCTGGGCGACCCTATGCGGCAGACGGCGGCCCGTGCGGTGTCGCGTGGAAAAGACGCTGCTGCTGCCCGCAAAAGCACAATTCGCGACTGGACAGGTGCGCACGGGCGTCGGTGCGCACGGCGTCCGTTCTGTGCGACATTCCGTAACCTTGAGCCACTTCGCTAGCGAGAAACGACGAATGGGAGGCCTTGAGTCATATCCGTGTGCTGGACCTGATGGACCTGACCCGTGTGCTGGCGGGTCCGTGGTGCGGGCAGACGCTTGCCGATCTCGGCGCGGACGTCATCAAGATCGAACGGCCGGAAGTCGGCGACGACCCGCGTCACTGGGGGCCGCCGTATCTGAAACAGTCTGATGGTGAAGACACCCGCGAGGCCGCGTATTACCTGGCGGCGAATCGCAACAAACGTTCGGTGACGGTGGATATCGCCTCGCCCGAGGGTCAGCGCATCGTGCGCGGACTGGCCGTGCAAAGCGATGTCGCTGGAGAACTACAAGGTCGGAGCAGCTCAAGAAGTACGGGCTCGACTACGAGTCCTTGAAGGCGGTGAAGCCGTATATCGTCTATTGCTCGGTGACGGGTTTCGGGCAGACGGGGCCGTATGCGCATCGGGCGGGGTATGACTTCATCATTCAGGGGATCGGCGGATTCATGTCGATCACCGGCGAGCGCGCGATAGTCAGCCGGGCGGCGGCCCGCAGAAGGCCGGCGTCGCGATTTCCGATCTGATGACCGGCATGTACGCGACCGTGGGTATGCTAGCGGCGTTGACGCATCGGGATCGCACGGGCGAGGGGCAATACATCGACATGGCGCTGCTCGATGTGCAGGTCGCGATGCTCGCCAACATGAACACCAACTTTCTTGCCAGTGGCAAGCCACTGGTGCGCTGGGGGAATGCACATCCGAACATCGTGCCTTATCAAACGTTTCAGACCAGCGACGGATGGATCATCGTCGCCGTGGGCAACGATGGGCAGTTTCGCAAGTCGTCGAAGCGGGTGGGCGGGCCGATCTCGCCGATGATCCGCGGTTTGCGGCCAATCCATCGCGAGTGCGGAACCGGGATGTGCTCGTGTCGATTCTCGCGGATATGGTTCGGGCGCGGGGCAAGCACGATGGCTCGCGGCACTCGAGGCCGCGGGCGTCCCCTGTGGGTCGATCAATGACTTCGGCGAGGTCTTCGAAGATCCTCAAGTTGTTGCGCGGCTTATGCAGATCGATCTCACTCATCCTTGTGGGCCGCCTGTTCGGCTCGTCACCAGTCCTATCAAGATGAGTGCTACGCCGGTCGAGGCGCGGGTTCATCCGCCTACTTTGGGGGGCATACCCGGCAGGTACTTCTCGATGTGCTCGGATATGACGCTGCGCGTATTGATGCTTTGCTTGAGGGGAAGGTTATTTGAGGTGGCTTCTTTTTTGTAAGCGTCTTTAGTATGGTTCCTCGGTACAATGGTCCCGTTGTCGCGCTTTTATTGCAGTAGCCGCCTCCCCGGCGGGGGTAACTTTCTTTGCGGCGGCAAAGAAAGTCACCAAAGAAAGCCGCTTCTTGCCGCCTCAGGGTCCTTCTTGTCTCTACCGCGCTTGCGATGCTCCGTGGACCAGCAGTAGCGAGCGCCCTCTTAGGTTGAACCGGTACGGGCTCCCATGCGATCCGAGCCCCCTCGCCTTCTTTCCCAGTGGTCTCCTTCGGCGTCCTCCGGTCCCGATGCACGGCCGGTGTCGACCCGCATAAGCAACTGGCAGTCAATTGCGGAAACGACCTCGCACACGTCATCGCACATACCGTTATTCGGCCCTACCTCGGTCAGCGCTCCGATGAATAAGTACGCATCCGCAACGCAACACCAAGCAAACCAGCGCAAAGCGAATAAAGGCGTGAAATGCTTTAGGCGCCACCGCTGCGCGCAAAGCCCCGCAGCTTGTAAACATGACTCTTGCTTGAGCTCCGCCTATCGCGTAACTGGATCTAAGCATGGCGGCGTTTGAATCGCGAGGGAGCGAGAAGTTTGTCGAAGGCTAACCGAATTAGGGCCGAATAGCGAATAAGCGATGACGTATTCGAGGTCGTTTCCGCAATTGTCTGACGGTTGCCCGTACGGACTTCCTCCGGCCCGCAGTGGGGCCGGAGGAAGTCGAAGGGGACCGCTAGCAAGGTAGGCGAGAGGTTGCGGATCGGATGGGTAGGATGGGTACCCGGAACGGCTCGGCGCATGAGGGCGCTCGCTACTGCTGGGTCACGCGCGTATCGCAAGTGCGGTAGAGACAAGAAGTAACTGCTGTGCAAGAAGCGGCTTTCTTTGGTGACTTTCTTTGCCGCCGCAAAGAGAATTACCCCCGCCGGAAAGACGGCTACTGCAATAAAAGCGCGACAACGGACCCATTGTGCCGACGACGAGTACTAAAGACGCCCACGGCCCAAACCAAAAACGAACCCCAATCACAAAAGAGAAGAAAGAAACCGCGAAAGCACACCAGAAGAGTAAGCCTCTGCAACATCTCCAAGAAACGCAGTAAAAGAGTGAGATGCATGCCCATCGGCGGTATCGGAGATAGTACGGATAATGGCACAACGCACCTCGTGCTCGAAGCAGACTTGTGCAATAGCCGCTCCTTCCATCTCGACAGCAAGCGCATCGGGCAATGCATCCCGCAACCCTTGCACGACCTCGCGGCTAGCGACAAACCGATCCCCACTGACGATCAACCCGCGATGCACCTGCGGCCGTGCGATAGCAAACCGCGCCATGAGCGCATCGCCCTCGTGCGCGACGAACGCATCCGCAGCAACAAAAAGCGCGCCAGACAAGGAACGATCTGCATCGAACCGTGCCCGCCCAAGCAAGGGCACCTCATAAGACGGAAACAACGGCGACGCATCCAGATCGTGCTGCAACAGCGCATCCCCGACGACGATATCACCCACGCGCATATCCGCCCGCACCCCGCCCGCGACGCCGGTAAAAACGATCGCCTCGACATCGAACTTGTGAATGAGCGCACTGGCGGTCGCCGCCGCCGCCACCTTGCCGATTCGCGCCAGCGCCACCACCACGGCCACGCCATCCGCGAAACCAAGGTGATAATCCCGTGCCCCGAGCGTGACGGTTTCGACCGCGCCCGCAGCGCGCATGCGCGCGAGCAGATCGCCCAGTTCCTGCGGCAGCGCCGCCATGATGCCCAGACGCTTCATTCGACCGCCTGCAGCTTCGCCACCGCAAGCGCGAGCCACTTCTCGCCATGCCGCTTGAATCGCACCTGCGCGCGCGCATCGCCGCCCGAGCCCTCGAGCGCGGTGACGGTGCCCTCGCCGAACTTGGTATGGAACACCGCCTGCCCCACCTTGAAGCCCGTCTCGGTAGCACGCTGCTGATTGGCGAACGCCGACAACGCAGGCGCGGGCGCCGCCTCGAAATAGGTACTGCCGCCCCGCTCCTGCCCCGGACGCGCGAACCAGTCACGGCTCCAGCCGGCGTTGTCGGCACGGCCGCCCCAGCGCGCGCCCGGCTCCATCTTCGGCGTCAGCCATTTGAGCGCGCCTTCGGGCAACTCGTCAAAGAAGCGCGAACGCACGTTGTAGCGCGTCTGGCCATGCAGCATGCGGCTCTGCGCGAACGAGATGTAAAGTCGCTCCTTCGCGCGCGTGATCGCCACATACATCAGACGCCGCTCTTCCTCCAGCCCATCCGACTCCTGCGGGCTGTTCTCGTGCGGAAAGAGCCCCTCTTCCAGCCCGCTGATAAACACCGCCGTGAATTCCAGACCCTTCGCCGCGTGCACCGTCATCAGTTGCACAGCGTCTTGTCCGGCCTGCGCCTGATTGTCGCCCGCCTCCAGCGAGGCATGCGACAGGAAGCCGGCGAGCGGCGTCATGGTGTCCGGATTCTGCGCGGGATCGGCAATGCCCGGTGCATCCAGCACTTCGACTTCGCCTTCCTCGCCCACCGCCGCGATCTCCGGCGCGGCCGTCGCGCCCGGACGCAGTGGAATGAAACGCGCGGGCGTGCCGGACCCGTAGCCTTCTTCGCTGACGAACGCTGTTGCCGCGTTCACTAGTTCCTGCAGGTTCTCCAGCCGATCCTGACCTTCACGCTCTGTTTCGTAGAACGCCGCGAGCCCGCTCGCGCGCACCACGTACTCGACCGTCTCCGGCAGACTCATCTGCTGCGTTTCACCGCGCATTTTGGCGATCAGCGTCGCGAATGCACCTAGGCTTGCCCCCGCCTTGCCGGTCACGTACGGCACGGCGGCGGCCATCGAACAATTATAGAGACGCGCCGCATCCGCGAGTTGCTCGATGGACCGCGCCCCGATGCCGCGCGTCGGAAAATTCACCACGCGCGCGAAGGCGGTGTCGTCGTTCGGATTGTCGATCAGACGCAGATACGCGAGCGCATGCTTCACTTCCTGCCGCTCGAAGAACCGCAAGCCGCCATACACGCGGTACGGAATGCTCGCGTTCACGAGCGTATGTTCGATGGTCCGCGACTGCACATTGCTCCGGTACAGCACCGCGATCTCGCCGCGCGCCGCGCCCGTATTGATCAGCGCCTTGATCTCCTCGACAATCCAGCCCGCTTCCTGCGAATCCGTCGCCGCTTCGTAGACGCGCACCTGCTCGCCGTGGCCCGCGTCCGTACGCAGGTTCTTGCCCAGGCGGCGCGAGTTGTTGGCGATCAGATAATTCGCGGCATCGAGAATATGGCCTTGCGAGCGGTAGTTCTGCTCGAGCTTGATCAGCTTGCGCACGCGGAATTCGCGATCGAAGTCGTGCATGTTGCCGACGTTCGCGCCACGGAACGCGTAAATCGACTGGTCATCGTCGCCGACCGCGAAGAGCGCGTTGTGCTCGCCCGCGAGCATTTTGAGCCACGCGTATTGCAGCTTGTTGGTATCCTGAAACTCGTCGACCAGAATATTGCGAAAACGTGCCTGATAATGCGCGCGCAGCGGCGGATTGTAGGAAAGCAGCTCGAAACAGCGCAGCAGCAGTTCCGGGAAATCGACCACGCCTTCGCGCTGGCATTGCTGGTCGTAGGCTTCGTAAAGCTTGACGAACTTGCGGTTGAAGTCGTCGGTAACATCGACGTCTTTGGGCCGCAAGCCCTGCTCTTTCGCGTTGTTGATGAAATACTGCATGTTCTTCGCCGGATATTTCTCGTCGTCGACATTCAGGCCCTTCATCAGACGCTTGATGGCCGAGAGCTGGTCGGACGTATCGAGGATCTGGAAGGTCTGCGGCAGGCCGGCGTCGTGGTAATGCGCGCGCAGCATGCGGTTGCACAGGCCATGGAAGGTGCCAATCCACATGCCGCGCGTGTCGATCGGCAACAGCGCCGACAGACGCGACAGCATTTCGCGCGCGGCCTTGTTGGTGAAGGTCACGGCCAGCACAGTCGGCGGCGACGCGTACCCATGCTGGATCAGCCACGCAATACGGGTGATGAGCACGCGCGTCTTGCCGCTGCCGGCGCCCGCGAGGATCAGCGCGGACTCGTCTGGCAGCGTCACGGCGGCGAGTTGTTCGGGATTCAGGTTGGCGAGCAAATCGGGCATGGGAACGTAGGAGACGGCGGAAAAACGGCGCAAAGGCGGGCCGACCATTATAAGACCGCGCCGATGGCGTCGCCGGGCGCGCCTGCCCCTTTCCTCCGATGACGCGTATCGAACCTTATAATCAGGGATTAATCCGCATCTTTTCACGCATTTTTCGGCAGATTTCACAATGAGCGACAGCACGCTGGCGAAGAGCTTCGAGCCTCAGAACATCGAGTCCTACTGGGGTCCCGAATGGGAGAAACGCGGCTACGCCGCCCCGGTATTCAAGGATGGCGCGAAGAATTTCTCGATTCAACTGCCGCCGCCGAACGTCACCGGCACGCTGCACATGGGGCACGCGTTCAACCAGACCATCATGGACGGCCTGACGCGCTATCACCGCATGCTCGGCGAAAACACGCTGTGGGTGCCGGGCACGGACCACGCCGGCATCGCGACGCAGATCGTCGTCGAGCGTCAACTGGACGCCAAGGGCGTGTCGCGTCACGACCTCGGCCGCGAGGAATTCCTGAAGCGCGTGTGGGAATGGAAGCAGCATTCCGGCTCGACCATCACGAATCAGGTGCGCCGTCTGGGCGCGTCGATCGACTGGTCGCGCGAATATTTCACGATGGACGACAAGATGTCGACCGCCGTGCGCGACGTCTTCGTCACGCTCTACAAGCAAGGGCTGATCTATCGAGGCAAGCGGCTGGTCAACTGGGACCCGGTGCTCGGCACCACCGTGTCCGACCTCGAAGTGGTGAGCGAAAAAGAAGACGGCAGTCTGTGGCACATCAAGTATCCGTTGCCGGACGGCTCGGGGTATCTGACCGTCGCCACTACGCGGCCCGAGACCATGCTGAGCGATACCGCGGTGATGGTGCATCCGGACGACGAGCGATATTGGCATCTGATCGGCAAGACCGTCACGCTGCCGCTGTGCGAGCGCGAGATTCCGGTCATCGCCGATGATTACGTGGACCGCGAGTTCGGCACGGGCGTCGTGAAGGTCACGCCCGCACACGACTTCAACGACTATGCGGTGGGCCTTCGCCACAAGCTGCCGATGATCGAAATCCTCACGCTCGACGCGAAGATCAACGAAAACGCGCCCCAAAAATATCGCGGCATGGACCGCTTCGATGCGCGCAAGACCGTGGTGAAAGACCTCGAAGCGCTCGGCCTGCTCGAATCCGTCAAGACGCACAAGCTGATGGTGCCGCGCGGCGACCGCACCAACGTCGTGATCGAGCCGATGCTCACGGACCAATGGTTCGTCGCGATGAGCAAGGCCGCACCGGAAGGCACCTTCAATCCGGGCAAGTCGATCACCGAGACCTCTCTCGACGTGGTGCGCAGCGGCCAGATCAAGTTCGTGCCGGAGAATTGGACCACGACCTATTACCAGTGGCTCGAAAACATCCAGGACTGGTGTATCTCGCGCCAGTTGTGGTGGGGCCATCAGATTCCCGCCTGGTATGGCGAGAACGGCGAAATCTTCGTCGCGAAGACCGAAGAGGAAGCCCGTGCCGAAGCCGACGCGGAAGGTTACAAAGGCGCCCTGAAGCGTGACGAAGACGTGCTCGACACGTGGTTCTCGTCGGCGCTGGTGCCCTTCTCGTCGCTCGGCTGGCCGAACGAGACGCGCGAACTGAACGCGTTCCTGCCGTCCACGATGCTGGTGACGGGCTTCGACATCATCTTCTTCTGGGTCGCCCGGATGGTGACGATGACCACGCACTTCACCGGCAAGGTGCCCTTCCACACGGTCTACGTGCACGGCCTCGTGCGCGACGCCGAAGGCCAGAAGATGTCGAAGAGCAAGGGCAACACGCTCGACCCGATCGATATCGTCGATGGCATCGGGCTGGAGCCGCTGGTCGCCAAGCGCACGACGGGCCTCATGAATCTTAAGGCCGCCGCGCAGATCGAGAAGAAGACACGCAAGGAGTTTCCGGAAGGCATCCCTTCTTTCGGCACAGACGCACTGCGCTTCACGATGTTCTCGATGGCCACGCTCGGCCGCAACGTGAATTTTGATCTGGCACGCTGCGAGGGATATCGCAACTTCTGCAATAAGCTTTGGAACGCCACGCGTTTCGTGCTGATGAACTGCGAAGGCCACGATTGCGGTTTCGCCAATCCGGGTGCATGCAAGCCTGGCGATTGCCGCCCGGGCGGCTACACGGATTTCTCGGCGGCGGATCGCTGGATCGTGTCGCTGCTTCAGCGCGTGGAAACGGAAGTGGAAAAAGGCTTCGCGGATTATCGTTTCGACAACGTCGCGAGCGCGCTTTACAAGTTCGTGTGGGACGAGTACTGCGACTGGTATCTCGAACTCGCCAAGGTGCAGATTCAGACTGGCACGCGCCGCACGCTGTTGCGCGTGCTCGAAACCGTGCTGCGCCTCGCGCACCCGATCATTCCGTTCATCACGGAAGCGCTCTGGCAGAAGGTCGCGCCGCTGACCGACGCGTTCCCGCAAGGCGCCAAGGAAGGCGACGTGTCGATCATGACGCAGCCGTATCCGCGCGCCGAACTGAAAAAGATCGACGAATCGTCTGAACAGTGGGCCGCCGAACTGAAAGCAGTGGTCGATGCATGTCGTAATCTGCGTGGCGAGATGAACCTCTCGCCCGCGGTGAAAGTGCCGCTCCTGGCGTACGGCGACGCCGCGCGACTCGCGTCGTTCGCGCCTTATGTCGCGGCGCTGGCGCGTCTGTCGGAGGTGAAGGTCATCGACGACGAAGCGGAACTGGATGCGCAGGCACAAGGCGCGCCGGTCGCGATCTTCGGCACAGCAAGGCTCGTGTTGAAGGTCGAGATCGATGTGGCGGCCGAGCGCGAGCGTTTGAGCAAGGAAGTGGATCGGCTGACCGCGGAAATTGGCAAATGTAACGCGAAGTTGAAAAACGAAAGCTTTGTTTCAAAAGCGCCGCCGTCCGTCGTTGAACAGGAGGGTAAAAGGTTGGCAGAGTACGAAAACACTATCGAGAAGCTTCAGGCACAATTATTGCGGATGCCTGCTTGATTTGGGGAATTCGAAACGTTTAGCGGTGTTTCGCGTATTTGTCTGACCCCGCGTCACCCGTTGTTCTGAATGACTAAGAGGATCAGGGTTATCACATGCTAAAAAGTTACCAAAACATGCTAAAAGTTACCAAAGCGGTATTCCCGGTTGCGGGTCTCGGCACGCGGTTTCTTCCCGCAACCAAGGCCAGCCCGAAGGAAATGCTGCCAATCGTGGACAAGCCGCTGATTCAATACGCGGTCGAGGAAGCGATGGCGGCCGGCATCACCGAAATGATCTTCGTGACGGGGCGTTCCAAGCGCGCCATCGAAGACCACTTCGACAAGTCCTATGAGATCGAAGCGGAGCTTGAGGCACGCGGCAAGGACAAGCTGCTCGAACTCGTGCGCAGCATCAAGCCGAGCCACGTGGATTGCTTTTACGTGCGTCAGGCCGAAGCGCTGGGTCTCGGCCACGCCGTGCTGTGCGCGGAGAAGCTGGTCGGTGACAACCCGTTCGCCGTGATCCTCGCGGACGACTTGCTCTACGGCAAGCCGCCCGTCATGTCGCAGATGATCGAAGTCTTCGACCACTATCACTCGTCGGTAATCGGCGTCGAAAAGATTCTGCCGCAAGACTCGAAGTCCTACGGGATCATCGACGGCAAGGAATGGGAAGACAACATTTTCAAGCTGTCGGGCATCGTCGAGAAGCCGGAACCGGCGGTCGCGCCGTCGAATCTGGGCGTGGTCGGCCGCTATGTGCTGAAGCCGCGCATTTTCGATCATATCCGCGTGCTCAAGCCGGGCGCGGGCGGCGAACTGCAACTGACGGACGCGATCCAATCGCTGCTGTCGGACGAACAAGTACTTGCGTACAAGTATCACGGCACGCGTTTCGACTGCGGCAGCAAGCTCGGCTATCTGAAGGCGACGGTGGAATTCGCGCTGCGTCACCCGGAAGTCAAGGGCGAGTTCGAAGAGTATCTGCGTACGCGTTCGCCGATTCTCGAAGGCTGAAGCGGTTTTTGCGCGAGCTTTAAAAAACCCCGTCACCGTGATGTGACGGGGTTTTGCTTTCTTGCGTGACGGCGTGATTGCCGGCGATCAGCGGCGGCGCATCAGAAAGATAAACGTCTTGTCCTGCGTCGTCGTTTCCACGATCTCGTTGCCGGTCTGTTTGGCGAACGCCGCGAAATCGCGCTGCGAACCCGGATCGGTTGCCAACACTTTTAAGATCTGGCCGGTCGCCATATCGGCCAGCGCTTTCTTCGCCCGCAGAATCGGCAGCGGACAATTGAGCCCGCGCGCATCGACTTCCTTATGAACTTCCATTGCAATTGACCTTCCCTTTGCCTGTTTTTTGCGGCGATGTGAAGGGATGATTTTATCGCAGTGGCCGGAAGTCGACCGGCTGTCCGCTTTCATACGCCTGCCGCATCGCGATGCCGATGCGGGTAGCTTCCCGCGCATCGTTCAGCGTGAGTCCAGTCGGCTTGCCGTCGCGCAGCGATGCCACGAACGCCTGGGCTTCCCGCAGAAACGCATCCTCGAAACGCTCGAAAAACGTCCGCGTGCACGCGTTGCACATGCCGTGCTCGTCCGCGATCTCGACGCGATTCGCGCGCGGATTGCGCCTCACCGACAGCATCCCGGCCGTGCCGATCACCCCGGTCTGCGTGTCGTGTCCGTGCGGCATCGTGTGCGATGCATAAGAACACCGCGAGCTGGCCGCCTTCGAACTCGACCACGCCCGACCATTGTCGATGTCGTTGCACGCGCGCAAGCCTTCGTGAATCGCGATCGTGGCGCTCGCATACACCCGCTTCGGTTGCGGATTGCCGAGCAGCCAGCGCGCGAGATCGATATCGTGCACGCTGCAATCGAGGAAACAGGCTGCCCGACGTCGGCGCGAACCGCACGAAGAAACCGTCCGGGTCGTTCTTGTCGCAGGTCTGCGAACGCACCATGAACGACTTGCCGATCGCATTCGTTTCGATGCGTTCGAACGCATCGCCATAACTCACATCGAAACGCTGCACCAAGCCGATCATCACCTGCAGATGCGGATGACACGCATGCTCTTCGAGCACCGCATCGCATTCCGCGAGATCGAGCGACAGCGGCTTCTCGCAGAACACATGCTTGCCCACGCGCAACGCCGCGATGATCTGCGTCGCGTGCAGCGAAGTCGGCGTGACGAGCCAGACGGCGTCGACCGACTTGGCATAGAACGATAGCTCGGGCCAATACGACGACGCCCACTCACGCTCCTTGCTCACGGGACTGCACGCGGCGACGAGCTGCGCACCCGGCACGCGCCACGCAGGATTTTCCGCGTGACGCCGCCCGAGCCGCCCCAATCCGACGATCCCGAAGCATACCGCCTTCATGCGTCTTCTCCGAGCCTGACGATGCGCTTCTCTTTCCACGACACCGTCGCGGCTTCGGCAAGTTCCAGGGCCTTGAGGCCATCGGCGACGGTGGTGCGCACCGGTTTGCCGCTATTGACCGCATCGAAGAAATGCGCGATCTCGGCCGCATACGCTGAGCGATAACGTTCGAGGAAAAACGCCTCGGGCACGTCGCTCGATAACGCCGTCTTCGAATAAGCCGTCACCTCCGTCGGACACACGTTGCCCGCCTGCAGCATGCCGAGACTGCCCAGCAATTCGAAGCGCTGGTCCGTAGCCATACGCCGCTCGCCGCGACGTGTTGATCTGGCACAGGCGTCCGCGCTTCGTGCGGATCGTGACGGCGGTCGAATCGATATCCCCCGCATCGGCGATGGCCGAATCGGTCAGGCAGCTTCCCGTCGCATGTAGCGTGTCGGCTTCGTCATCGAGAATCCAGCGGAAGATGTCGAAGTCGTGGATCAGCATGTCCTTGAATATGACACCCGAATGCTTGATGTACTCGACCGGCGGCACGCCCGGATCGCGGCTCGTGACGACCAGCATTTCCGGTTCGCTGATCTCGCCCGCCTCGATGCGCGCCTTCAGCGCTGAGAAAGTAGGATCAAAGCGCCGCTAGAAACCGATCATGCACATGACGCCCGCCTACTTCACCGCATCGGCGCAGGCGCGCGCGATCCAGCGTGAGATCGACCGGCTTCTCGCAGAACATATGCTTTTTCTGCGCCGCCGACGCAAGGATCAGGTCCGCATTCGTGTCCGTGCTCGAGCACACGACCGTCGCGCCGACCGACGCACGCCCATCGCGCCGTCGACGTCGGCCACTTGCGCGCCATGGAGCGACGCCAGCGCCGACGCTGCCTCGCGATTCACATCGACCACGTATTTGAGCTGCACGCCCGGCTGCCGCGCCAGATTCGCCGCATGAATCTTGCCGATGCGTCCCGCTCCGAAAACCGTCACATCAATCGTCATAGCCACCTGTCTCCTTGGATTCTTCGACGTTCAACTCAAGCCGGTACGCGAGCGCGATGAACAACGTCTGGCATAGGCAGATGGTGCTCGTGAGCGAACGGAACGCGAACGCGCTCCCTTCCTTTACGAACAGACTGGCGCTCGCATGTCGCGCGAGCGGCGAAAGCTGGGAATCGGTGATGACGAGCGTCTTCGCGCCGTGATGCTGCGCTGCCCGCACGCAATACTGCGTCTCCTTGTCGTATGGTGCGAAGCTGATCGCGATCACGACATCACCCTTTTTGACGCTGCGGACCTGCTCGCGGAACATGCCGCCGAAACCCGAGATCAGATGCGCGCGCTTCTTCGTATGCTGCAAGGCATACACGATGTAACTCGCCACCGCGAACGAACGGCGCACGCCGATCACGTAGATGTTCTCCGCCTGCGAAAGCATGTCGATGGCCGTCTCGAACTGCTCGTCGTCGAGACCGGCTTCGAGTTCGTCTAGACCCGTGCGGCTCGCCGCGATGAACTCGCGCGCCACCGACACGCCCGACGTCTCGCCCGCCTTCTCGTCGATCAGCTTGCAGATACGCTGCTGATACGTCTGCTGCGAGCCGCCCGCCTCCGCGTAGGCCCTGAACACCGCCTGCAGATCCGAGAAGCCCGAGAAGCCGAAGCGCTGCGCAAAGCGCACCACCGCCGACGGATGCACGCCGCACGAAGTCGCGATATCGCTGGTGCGATCCATCATCACGCTGGTGCGATGCTGCTCGATATACGTCGCCACGTTCTTCAACTGGCGCGGCAGCGAATCGTATGTATCCGTGATGCGCTGCATGAGTTCGTCGACGCTCTGCACGTCGGTGCTGGTGTCATCCATGTTCGAGCCTGGTTCGTGACGTTCCAGTGCGAACACCGTGCAACCGATTGTAGGAACCTCGCAGGCAAATTGGAATGCATTTTCCATTTGTCGCACGGGCAAAATTTCTATTGCAGACCACCCGAAACTGGCCTACTTTTGGTCCTGAACGAGGCGCCTGAAGGCGTCCGCTCACGAAAACATCACACCAAACAACAAACCGAGATAGGTGGAGACAATGACCATTTGCAACGGTCGGGCCGCGCTGCGCGCGCTGGTGGTTGCTGCTGCATTCTGCTGCGCGGCGATGATGGCGGCAAGTCCCGCGCAGGCGGCGCCCGACGCGAAATTCGTGTTGATCAGCCACGCGCCGGACTCGGATTCGTGTTGGAACGTCATCAAGAATGCGATCAAGCAGGCGGACGAAGACTTCAACGTGCAGACCGATTACCGCAATCCGCCCAACGGCGATATTGCAGACATGTCGCGTCTGATCGAGCAGGCCACCGCGCGCAACTACGATGGCGTGGTCACCACCATCGCGGACTTCGACGTGCTGAAAAGCTCGATCGGCAAGGTCACCGTGAGGAAGATTCCTCTCGTGACCATCAACTCGGGCACCGAGGAACAGAGTGCGCAACTGGGCGCGATCATGCATATCGGGCAGCCGGAATATGTCGCGGGCAACGAGGCCTGCAAGAAGGCCAAAGACGCGGGCATCAAGTCGTTCCTGTGCGTGAATCACATCGCGACCAATACGGTTTCGTTCGATCGCTGCAAGGGTTTCGCCGATGCGCTCGGCATCGACTACAAGGCATCGACCATCGATTCCGGTCAGGACCCGACGGAGATCCAGTCGAAGGTGTCGGTGTATCTTCGCAATCGTCCGGATACGCAATCGATCCTGACGCTCGGATCGGTGCCCGCCGCCGCGACGTTCAATGCCGTCACGCAAATGGGCCTGTAAAACAAGATCTATTTCGTGACTTTCGACTTTTCGGATGAAATCGCCAAGGCGATCAAGGATCGGCACCATCAAGTTCGCGATCGATCAGCAGCCGTATCTGCAGGGCTATATCCCGGTCGCGGTGCTCGCCATCGCGAAGAAAAAGCACACCACGATCTGGCGAAGATCCGACAGATGCTCGAAGCGAATCCGAAGTTCAAGGTGCGCTTCGACACCTACGGACTCGCGCCGTCATACGGACCGAAGAACATTCGTTCGGGTCCGTGCTTCATCACCAAAGACAATCTCGACAAGGTCGTGAAGTACGCGGGTCGGTACCGTTGATCCTCGCGTGACCTCTTTCGGGCGCCTGCCTTAACACCGCCCGCTTTTATCAAGCTACGAACGTCTCTTGCTGCGTCCCTGCGCGGATGCGGCGGGGACGCGCACATCGGTACTGCATCGACATATCAGGTCTCAAGGAGCGATCATGGGCGTAGCCGGCAAGCATTACCCTCCTCACGCGAACCCTCAGCAAGATAGCGCTGAAGTAACAGACAAGATGAAGCCCGCCGACGAGCGCGTCCGTCAGACTTCGTGGTTTGGCCATCTGCTCAACCGCCCGGAATTCGCCGCCATTTCCGGCACCGTGCTCGTGTTCATCGTGTTCGGTTTCGGCGCGGGGTCGTCGGGCATGTTCAACCTCGACGGCGTAATAAACTGGTCGCAAGTGGCCGTGTATCTCGGTATTCTCGCGGTCGACGCCTGTCTCTTGATGATCGCGGGCGAGTTCGACTTGTCCATCGTGTCGATCATGTTCGCGGACCGCACCATCATCTCCGGCGTCGGCGACCTCGCGCAAGCCGATCCGGTATCGAACGCGCTGTTCCATGGCGTGGCGTTTCATGGCCTCTTTACCTCGCTCGCGCATATGGGCATCGGCAAGCTGCTCGATAGCGGCGAACCGCTCGTGCCGGGCATTCCGAAAGTGATTCTCTGGTGGCTCGCGATGGCGGCGGTTTGCACGTTCGTGCTCGCCAAGACGCGCTACGGCAACTGGATTCTCGCTGTCGGCGGCGACGCAAATACCGCCAAGAATGTCGGCGTACCGGTCAAGCGCGTGAAGATCGCGCTGTTCGTGCTGACTGCGTTCTGCTCGTGCCTATTCGTGGTGCTGCAGGTATGCGACATCGGCTCGACGGCGGCGGACCGCGGGCTGCAAAAGAAATTCGAAGCGATCATCGCGGCCATCATCGGCAGGACGCTGCTCACCGGCGGTTATGGCTCGGTGGTCGGCACATGCTTCGGCACGCTAATCTTCGGTGTCGTGCAGATCGGCATCACTTATACGAATGTCAGTTCGGACTGGTTCCGCGTGTTCCTCAGCGTGATGCTGCTGATCGCGGTGCTGTTCAATCACTACGTGTGCCGCCGCGTTTCGCAGGCTCAATGAGAGGAGAGACGATATGAACGACGAAAACATCTTCGCGCTGGAAAACGTCAGCAAGTACTTCGGCAAGGTGATTGCGTTGAACGGCGTCACGCTGCGGCTGAGACGCGGCGAAGTGCTCTGCCTGCTCGGCGAAAATGGCGCGGGCAAGTCCACGCTAATCAAGACAAGACGCTGGCGGGCGTGCATGTACCGTCAGACGGCCAGTATCTCGTCGATTGCAAGCCGGTGTATTTGGAGTCGCCCAAAGAGGCGCTCGATCTCGGCATCGCGATGGTGTACCAGGATCTAGCGCTGGTCCCGCTGCTGTCCGTCGCGCGCAACTTCTTCATGGGACGCGAATCGTAGAAGAAGCGCTTCGGCTTCACCGTGATGGACCTCGACCTCGACCTCGCCGCCGAAACCTCGCGCGCCAAGCTCGCGGAGATGGGCATCAACGTGCGCGACGCGCATCAGCCGATCGGCAGTCCGGCGGCAAGAAACAATGCCTCGCGATCGCGCGCGCCATCCACTTCGGCGCACGCGTGCTAATCCTCGACGAACCGACCGCCGCGCTCGGCGTGAAGCAAAGCTTCAACGTGCTCAAGCTGATCCACAAGGCGCGCAGGAAAGGCATCTCGGTGATCTTCATCACGCACAACGTGCACCACGCCTATCCGATCGGCGATTTCTTCACGCTGCTTAATCGCGACCGCTCGATGGGCACATACACGAAGGACACCATCAGCAAAAACGAAGTGCTCGACATGATAGCGGGCGGCGCCGAAATGCAACAGATGATGAGCGAACTCGAAGGCGCGACGATCTAAGGACACGATAACCATGCCAACACAAAACAACTCCCGTTTCGCGCCGGACCACGCGCGCGATATCGTGTGCCTGGGACGGCTCGCCGTCGATCTGTACGCGCAGCAAGTCGGCGCGCGGCTCGAAGACGTTTCCATCTTCTCGAATTATCTCGGCGGCTCGTCGGCGAACATCGCGTTCGGCTGCGCGCGGCTCGGTTTCAAGTCGTCGATGCTCGCGCGCATCGGCAACGATCACATGGGACGCTTCCTGATCGAAACGCTCGAGCGCGAAAGCTGCGACGTGAGCCACGTGCGCGTCGACCACGACCGTCTCGCCCGCGCTCGTGCTGCTGGGTCTCGAAGAATCTCGACACGTTTTCCGCTCGTGTTCTATCGCGAGAACTGCGCGAACATGGCAGTCGACGAAGCCGACTTCGACGAAGCGCATATCGCGTCGTCGAAAGCGCTTCTCATCACCGACACGCACTTTTCCACGGAACAGGTGAATCGCACCAGCCGCCGCGCGCTAGAATATGCACGGCGCAACAATGTGCGCACGATTCTCGACATCGACTATCGTCCGGTGCTGTGGGGACTCACCGGCAAGGCGGACGGCGAAACGCGCTTCATCGCGAACGAAAGCGTCACCGCGCATTTGCAGCGCATTCTGCTGTTGATGGATCTCGTCATCGGCACGGAAGAGGAGTTTCGTATCGCGGGCGGCAAGGACCGCCTGATCGATGCCTTGTCGATGGTACGCAAGGTCGCCAGCGTGACGCTCGTCGTCAAGCGCGGACCGCTCGGCTGTTCGATCGTCGAAGGCGCAGTGCTTGTCTCCATTGACTATGCGCCGGTCCACGGCGGCGTGTAGGTCGAAGTGCTCAATGTGCTCGGCGCGGGCTTTCTCTCGGCCTGGCTGCGCGACGCACCGCTCGAAGCCTGCGCGCACTCGGCCAACGCGAGCGGCGCGCTGGTCGTGTCGTGGCATGGCTGCGCGCCCGCAATGCCCACGTCCGCTGAACTCGAGTACTTCCTCGACGCTGCAAACAAGGACCCCGCTCGCATGCGCCGTCCTGACAAGGACATGACGCTCGCGCGTCTGCATCGGGTCAGCCCGAACCGTAAGCAGTGGGACGAAGTGCTCGGCTTCGCATTCGATCATCGTCCGCAGTTTTTCGAGCTCGCGCAGCAGACTGGCGCGAGCGAAGCGCGTATTTCGAAGCTCAAGCAATTGTTCGTCGAAGCCGTGGCGCAAACAGAAAAGGAGCACGGCCTGCAAGGTCGCATGGGCGTGCTGATCGACGGCCACTATGGACAGGACGCGCTGAACGCAGCGACCAACCGTGGCTGGTGGGTCGGCTGCCCGGTCGAGTTGCCCGCTTCCCTGCCGCTCGTGTTCGATCAGGGCCGCTCGATCGGCACGACGCTGATTGAGTGGCCGCGCCAACAAGTGGTGAAGTATCTCGTGCAGTATCACTCGGATCACCCGCATGAACTGCGTATCGAACAGGAAGCGCAGATCCGCGGGCTCTACGATGCGTGCCAGGCGAGCGGCCACGAACTGCTGCTGGAGATCATCGTGCAAAAAAATGGACCGCCGGTCGAAGAAGACACGGTGTACCGCGCGTTGAAGTGTCTCTACAACCTCGGCATCTATCCGGAGTGTGGAGGCTGGAGCCGACGAGCGCGAAGCAATGGCAAGCCGTCGATGCGCTCATCGCCGAACGGGATGCGTATTGCCGCGGTGTCGTGCTGCTCGGCCTGTCGGCGGCGGTCGAACAATTGCGCGAAGACTTCAAGGCGGCGGCGACATCGACGACATGCAAGGGCTTTACCCGTCGGCCGCACGATCTTCTACGAGCCGAGCCACGCATGGCTTGCCGGCGAGATCGACGACGCCGAACTGATCGCGCGCCGCACCTTCGAAACGCTGATCGGCGCGTGGCACGATGCGCGTACACCGTCCGCCGATGCGCGCGTTCATTGCCTCACACAGGAGCAAGCCTCATGAATCAGCGTGCAACTCACACAGAGATGAACGTGAACGCGACGCTTCGCCTGACCGCCGCGCAAGCCGTCGTGCACTATCTCGCCGCGCAACGCACGGAGCACGGCGAGCCCTTGTTCGGCGGCGTATTCGCGATCTTCGGGCATGGCAACGTTGCGGGCATTGGCGAGGCCTTGTACCGGCATCGCGAGGAATTGCCCACCTATCGCGCGCATAACGAACAGGCGATGGCGCATAGCGCGATCGCGTTCGCCAAGGCGCATATGCGCCGCCACATGATGGCGGTGACGACATCGATCGGACCCGGCGCGACGAATCTCGTCACCGCCGCCGCGCTTGCGCATGTGAACCGCTTGCCGGTGCTGTTGCTGCCGGGCGATATTTTCGTGTCGCGCGCGCCCGATCCGGTGCTTCAGCAAGTCGAGGACGCGCATGACGGCGGCGTATTCACTAACGACAACGACGCGCTGAAGGCCGTGTCGCGTTATTTCGACCGCATCGTGCACCAGGCGCAATTGCTGAGAACCTTGCCGCGCGCCATCCGCATCCTCATCACCGACGCCGCGCAATGCGGCCCTGTCACGCTCGCCCTGCGCAAGACGTGCAGGCGATGGCATACGACTACCCTACCTCGTTCTTCGAGCCGCGCGTCGTCGAGTTTCACGCGTCTGCGCCGATAGCGCGCGAAATCGAACGCGCCGCTGCGACGCTGCGCGAATCGCGCGAGCCGATGATCGTTTCCGGCGGCGGCGTGCTGTACGGGCTCGCGGCCGATGCGCTGCACGAATTCGCGCACAAGCACGGCATTCCGGTTACGGAGACGCAGGCGGGCAAAGGCGCGCTGAAGTGGGACGATGTACTGAACGTCGGCGGCATCGGCGTGACGGGCGGCTCTTCGGCGAACGAACTCGCGCAGGCGAGCGATTGCGTGCTGGCCGTCGGCACGCGTTTGCAGGACTTCACGATCGGCTCGAACTCGTTGTTCTCGCAGGCGCGCCTCGTCGCGATCAATGCCAATCCGTTCGATGTACTAAAGCGCAACGTGCTCGCCGTGCAAGCCGACGCCGCGCTCGCGCTGAGGCCTTGTCGCAGGCGCTGGACGACTGGAAGGCATCGCCGCAATGGACCACGCACGCGCATCGTCTCGCGAACGACTGGCGCGATACCGCCGCGCACGTGACCGACACGCCGGTTGCCGACGGCATGCTGCCGCGCGAGGTCGATGTGATCGGCGCGCTGCAGCGCTCGTACGCGAATTCGCCGTCGAACGATATCGTCGTATGCGCGGCGGGCACGCTGCCCGCCGACTTGCAGAAGCTGTGGCGCACGAGCGCACCGGGCGATTACCACGTCGAATACGGCTATTCGTGCATGGGCTACGAGATCGAGGGCGCGCTCGGCGCGAAGCTCGCGCATCCGGAGAAGGAAGTGGTCGTGATCGTCGGCGACGGCAGCTATCTGATGATGAATAGCCAACTGGCCACCTCGGTCATGCTCGGCGCGAAGATCATCGTCCTGCTGCTCGACAATCGCGGCTTCGGCTGCATCAACCGTTTGCAGCAGGCCTGCGGCGGCGCGCCGTTCAACAATCTTCTCGCCGATAGCCGGCAAGGCGCGCCCGATATCGACTTCGCGATGCATGCCAAGGCAATGGACGCATTGTCGGAGCATGTGACGAACATCGGCAAGCTGGAGGCCGCGATGAAACGCGCGCGCCGCCGATCGCAGCTATCTGATCTCGATCGACACCGATCCCGCGCGCCCCACCGAAGAAGGCGGCTGGTGGTGGGAAGTCGCGGTGCCGGAAGTATCGGACCGCGCGTCGGTGAACCAGGCGCGCGAGGCCTACGAACACGCCGTGAAAGCCCGCAACAACGGATAAGGATCGAACATGGCATTTAACGTACGCATCGGCATCAACCCCTTGTCGTGAATGAATGACGACCTACCCTCGCTCGGCGGCGAGACACCTTTGTCGACCGCGTTGACGGAAGGAAAGCAGATCGGCTATGAAGGCTTCGAACTCGGCAAAAAGTTTCCGCGCGAGCTGCAAGCGTTGAAGACGCTGTTCGCGCAGTACGGGCTGTCGCTGGTGTCCGGCTGGTATTCGGGACGGCTCGCGGAGCGCAGCGTGGAGGAAGAGACAGAAGCGGTCGGTCCGCATCTCGATCTGCTCGCCAAAAACGGCGCGACCGTGATGGTTTATGGCGAAGTGGCCAATTCGATTCAGGGCGCGCCGCAGCCGTTGTATCAGCGACCGCGATTCTTTTCGGACGCGCAGTGGAACCGGTATTGCCGAGCGTCTGAACCGCTTCGCGGAATACACGCTCTCGCCCGGCATGCGCGTGAGCTATCATATCATATGGGCGCGTATGTGGACGCCTGCCGACGTCGATCGACTGATGTCGCTGACCAACGAAGCCGTCGGCCTGCTGTTCGATGCGGGCCACATCACCTTCGCGGGCGGCGGGCGTTGAACGTGCTGCAAAGGCATATCGCGCGAGTCTGCCATGTGTATTATAAGGATGTGCGGCCGGAGATCGTGAAGCTCGCGCACAATTGCAACTGGAGCTTTCTGGGCGCGGTCATCAACGGCGCGTTCAGCGTGCCGTGCGATGGCTGCGTGGATTATCCGGGCATCATCGCGTGTCTCGCCGAGCACGGCTACAGCGGCTGGCTGGTCGTCGAAGCGGAACAGGACCCGGTAATCGCGCCGAGTTACGAATATGCTGACAAGGGCTACCGCACGTTGCGTGCGCTCGTCGACGGAACCTTCAAGGAGGCGGCATGACCCTGTTAGTGAAAGCATCGCCCGAAGGATAAACCATCTCGCGCGTCACGCCGGAGTCGGCGGGCTGGAAGCACGTCGGCTTCGTGGCGTACCGGCTCGGCGCGAGCGATGTCATCCATATCTACGATGCGGATCGCGAAAGCTGCATCGTCGTGCTGACGGACACGGTGAGCGTCGAAGCCGGCGACGAGCAGTGGGCATCTATCGGTTCGCGCGACAGCGTGTTCGAGGATGCCGCGCCGCATGCGGTTTATATGCCGCCGAAGCTCGCGGCCATCGTACGCGCGGAGCGCGATGCGGAGATCGGTGTGGCGAGCACGCCTGCCCGTGGCCTGTATCCGCCGCGTTTGATCGAGTCTGCGCAGATAGCGTTCGACGCGCGGCAAGAGCGCCAATACGCGCTATGTGTGCGACATCCTTCCGCAAACGGAAACGGCCGAGTCGCTGCTCGTGGTCGAGATGCGCATCCCGGGCGGACATGCGTCAGCTATCCGCCGCACAAGCACGATCAGGACAATGTGCCGATCGAGAGTTCGCTTGAGGAGACCTACTACCACCGGCTGAATCCACCGCAAGGGTTCGCGTTTCAGCGCGTGTATCAGCGCGTGTATACTGATTAAGCGCGATCTGGACGAAACTATGGCCGTGGAAGATCACGACGTGGTGATGGTGCCGCGCGGGTATCACCCGGTGGTCGTGCCGTATGGCTACGGCAACTATTACCTGAATGTAATGGCGGGCGATAAACGCACGTGGCACTTCAAGAACGATCCGAAGCATGAGTGGATCGTGGAGCGGGATAGCAAAGCTACCTGATTCAGCCGACGGACAACCACTCGCGCCGCACCGCTTCATTCGCATCGAGCGACGCGAGCGATCCATCGAACTGGACGACGCCATGCCCCGCCACACGCGCCGCCAGCATGCGCGCGATCGTCAGTCGTTCCTCAATCAGCAATATCGCGACGCCGCGTTCGCGCAGCGTCGCGAAACACGCGCCCACTTGCGCGACCATTTGCGGTGCGAGTCCTTCGCCCGGTTCATCGACGACAAGCAATGCCGGATTGCCGGCGAGCGCCCGGGCGAGTGACAGCATCTACTGCTCGCCGCCCGAAAGCACGCCCGCCTTGACCGCCGCGCGTTCGCGCAGCGCGGGAAATAGCGCGTAGGCATCGTCGAGCGTAAAGCGCGATCCGCTCCGCTCGCCGAGCAGCAGGTTTTCCCGCACGCTCAGCGCGGGAAACACATCGCGCGTTTCGGGCACGTAGCCGATGCCCATCCGCGCGATCCGGAACGGCCGCATGCCGATGATCGACGCGTCGCGCTAACGCAGTTCACCCTCGCATCGCACGAGACCCATGACGGCCTTCGCGAGTATCGAGCGTCCCGAGCCGTTGCGGCCGATCAGTGCGACGGCTTCGCCCTCGGCGATGGTCAGATTCACGCCGTGCAGCGCCTGCGCCGCGCCGTGCCACGCGCGCAATCCGCGATATGCAAGAGCGCGCTCATGACTCGTCTCCGAGGTACGCCTCGCGCACAGCGCGATTCGCGCGGATCGCATCCGCCGTGCCCGAAGCGATCACGCGCCCGCGTACCAGCACTGAAACGCGATCCGCGAAACTGAAGACCGCATCCCATCCATATCGTGTTCGATGACGAGCAGCGTGCGGCCCGCCGTCGTCGCGCGAATCAGCGCGAGCGCGCGCGCCGCCTCCGCGCGGTTCATGCCCGCGATCGGTTCGTCGAGCAGGATGAGCGGCGCGTCGGTGGCGAGCGCGAGTCCCAGATCGAGCGCGTGCTTTTCGCCGTAGACCAGTTGCGCCGCGGGTTCGTCGGCGCGTGCGGCAAGACCGATCGCATCGAGCATCGCGCGGGCCTTGCGGTCGATGGCGCGCAAAGGAAGCCAGCAATCCACCGCTCGCGACCAAGCCGCGCCCAGCGGCGCCAACGCAGATTGTCGAGTACCGAGAGCCCCGCGAACACGTTGGTGGTCTGGAAGCTGCGCGCGAGCATGCGGCTCACGCGTGGCGGCGGCTTTTCCGTGATATCGACGCCGCTCGCGACGATGCACCCCTGGTCCGGCCGCGTGCGTCCCGAGATCAGATCGAACAGCGTTGACTTGCCCGCACCGTTCGGCCCGATCAGCGCGCATGACACTCGCCCGCCTCGACGCGCAGATCGACGCCATGCAGCACGTATGTCGCGCCGAAGCGTTTGGCGATGCCGTGAAGTTCGAGCGCCGTGCTCAATGCGGCCACCTCCCGCGCCGGGCAATGCGCGCAACCCACAACCCGAGCAGCGCGCACGGCAAGGCGACGAGCCAGACACCGCGCGGCAGCGTGCTCGCGTCCGCCTGACGCGCATACAAAGTCTCGACAATAGCCACCGCCGCCCCGCCCCACGCGAGCGCGCCGACGACGCCGAGGCACAGCGTGCGGGCATCGCGCGTGAGCAGGCCCGCGCCGCCTTCGGGCGCGGCCATGACCACCCACACGAAAAACAGTCCGAGATACATCGGCCATGCGGCCGACACGTTCGCGACAACCGTGCTCAGAAACGTGAGCAGCACCGCGCCGAGCACCGGCCCGAAGAACGAGCCTGCGCCGCCGATCACCGTTGCCACGAACGTACTGGTAGAACGCGCAAGCCCGACGCTCTCCGACGACACGAGTTCGACATTGATCAGCGACAGCACGCCCGCAATGCCCGCGAACAGCGCCGACACGCACAGCACGATCCAGCGCACGCGACGCGGCGTGAAACCGATGGCAGCGGCGCGCGCGGGGTTGTCGCGCACGGCGTTGGCGAGACGGCACATCGGCGTGCGTGATAATGCGAACATCGCGGCACACGACAGCGCGCACCAGCACGCGATCAGCGCATACGCCTGCCGCAACGGACCGAAACTCCACGCGAGCAGCATCGGTCCGCTCGCGCGATCGATCGTGACGCCGCCCTTGCCGCCGAACCAGCCCGGCACCAGCCACACGCTCGCCGCGACGAGTTCGCCGATGCCGAGCGTGATCATCGCGAAGGCCGTGCCGCCGCGTTGCGTCGAGATCGCGCCGAAGACGACGGCCGCGAGCGGCAACACGAACAGGGGAACGCCGAAGCCGTTGAACACATGCGCCGCCGCGAACGTGCCGAGTCCCGAATACACCGCGTGCCCGAACGACAGCAGGCCCGTTTCGCCGAGCAGCAGGTTGTACGACAGCGCGAAGACGATGAGCGTCGCATTCTGCGCGAGCCACGCGAGCGAGCAGCCAAGACTGATCGAAGAGCATGGGCGGCAGAGCGAGCGCCGCGATCAGCACCAAGAACCGGACGATGAATTTAGGCATCGAACGCGCGCTCGCCGAAGAAGCCGCGCGGGCGTATTGCGCGCATCGCGACGAGCAGCAGATACGACAATACCGGCGCGAGCTGCGTCACGGTGAGCGCGGCCCACGCGGGCGGCAGCGTCACGCCGAGCGATGCGGCCATGCTGCCCACCGATGCCGTCGCGCCTACCGCGAACGTCTGCACGCAACCGATCAGCAGCGACGCCATCAGCGCGCCCGATAACGAGCCGATTCCGCCGATCACGACGACCACGAACACGATCGGGCCCATTGCATCCGCCATGCCGGGTTCGACGACGGCGAGCGGCGGCGCCGATCACGCCCGCCAGCGCCGCCAGTGCGATGCCGATGGCGAACACCGTCGTAAAATACGCGCGGCACGTCGTGGCCGAGTGTCTCGACCGTGGACGGATGCGTGAGCGCCGCGCGCACGATCAGGCTGGTCTTTGAAAGACACAGCACGAGCCATAGCGCGCCCAGCATCAGGATGGCGAGCGTCATCATGAACGTGGGCGATAGCGGGGGAATTCCGTACCGTAGAGCGTGAAGAGCGGGCCGTCGAGCATGGCGGAGATCTGTGTGGGCACCGGGCCCAAGCCCCATATCAGCTTGACGCCCTCGCCTATCAGGATGGCCGCGCCGAAGGTCAGCAGCAACTCGGCCAGCGTGCTGCGCGAGTAGACTCGGCGTAAGAGCAGGCGTTCGAAACATGTGCCCGCTATGCCTACGATCGTCGGCGCCGCGATCAGCGCGGGCCAGTAGATGCATGCGGCGAGCACCTGACCTGTGTACGCGCCGAGCATATAAAAACTCGCATGGGTGAAGTTCAGTACGCCGAGCATCGAAAAGATCAGCGTCAACCCCGCCGACAGCATGAACAGCAGCAGCCCGACGCTCACGCCGTTCAGCAAGTTCACGCTGAACCATTGCAACACGCGCGTTCCTTCTTCTTAAGGCAACGCTGAAGCAGCCGGTTGTATTCATCGATTTAGGCGCAAACAGCGGCAGATTCATCGTGAGTGAGGCTTTGCGCCTGGATTTCCGGTCCACCAGGGTGTTGCGCCTGGGCCTGCGGCCCGCTTTCCCCCATTACGGGCGAACCTGTGCCATCAATCGCTTGCGCGAAAGATAAACGTTGGTCAACGCCAGCGCGACGAAAGCCCGATTGGCGTTCTTCGCCAGGCCCCGATAGCGCACCTTCGTGAAGCCCCACAGGCGTTTGACAACAGCAAACCCCTG
>LFLF01000036.1 GCA_001184395.1 Candidatus Paraburkholderia calva
CACTCGGCCCACCTCGGCGAAGAGATTTCCACCAGATCCGCGCCGACGTCCACGGCGCTGCTCGAGGCGAATCTCGATCGTGTTCATCGTGTCAAGCAACTCGTCGCGTCGCGTGCGTTTGCGGCAAGTCTCGAACCCCGCACCTTGATCCGCGGCCATCGCCAGCGTCTGCTACTTCATCGTCGTTTGCCTTTCTCCTTGCACGTGCGCTCTATAACACCTGACAAGCACAAGCGGTGGACTTAATCAGCATTGCCTTAGCGCACCGAGTGAAACGCGTGCGTTCAATTCAGCGCCTGTTCGGCGCGCAGCATCGCGACTGCGAAGTCGAGAAACGCGCGCACCTTCTGCGTCACATGACGTCCTTCGCGATGCACGAAATGGATCGGCACGGGTGGCAGCGCGAAATCGTCCAGCACGATGACGATACTGCCGTCATTCACGTACTGCACGATCTGATACGACAGCAGCCGCGCGATGCCGAAGCCGGCGCGCGCGGCGGCGATGGCCGAATCGTTGGTGGTGGTCGTAAGACGCGATGTGCGCGCACGAGAATCTGTTTGTCGCCGTCATGCAGGCGCTATTCGGCGGGCGACGACGAGCCGGTGTTGGCGATGATCGGCATGGCTTTCGAGCAGAGCGTCGGGATGCTCGGGCATGCCGTGCTCGGCGAGATACGCGGGCGATGCGCACAGCACGCGCCGCACGCGTCCGACCGGAATCGCCTGCAAGGTCGAGTCCGACAATTGCGCGATCCGCACCGCCATGTCGATGCCTTCCATCCACCAGATTCACCACGCGATCGACGAACCAGCAGTTGACGTCGGCCTCGGGATAGTGCCGCAGGTAGTCGAGTACGACCGGCGTGACATGCAAGCGCCCAAACATGGTCGGCGCCGTGAGCGAAAGCAGGCCGCGCGGCGCGGAATGTGGGCCGGCGGCGGACAACTTGGCATGGCCGACCTCGCCGAGAATGCGGCGGCAGTCCTCGAAGTAGCCGCTGCCTGCGTCGGTCAGACGGACGACGCGCGTCGTGCGCGTGAGCAGCCGCACGCCGAGATGCTCTTCGAGTTCTGTGACGACGCGGCTCACGACCGACGGCGACACCTCCATCTTGCGCGCCGCTGCTGCGAAGCCGCCGGTCTCGACCACTGTGACGAAGGGCGCCATTGCCTGGAATCGGTCCATGTCGAAGCGCGAGGAATGCGTGGAATTGTCGATGCCGTGCATTTTCGGGGATGCGGGAGCGGGGCGCAATCACAGCTCCAGTTTCAGCTTCGCCGCTTTGTCATCCGAGGCTGCCGGCACCGCGCAGCAAATGAGCGCTTCGTCCTCGCCGACCTCGAATTCAGGCTCGCTCGCATACGACACCGCGCCTTGCACGATGCGTGTCCTGCATGTCCTGCACGTGCCGCCGCGGCAGCTGAATTCCGCCGGAATATCCTGCGCTTCCGCGAGTTCCAGCAGCGTGCCGCTTGCGGGCGGCCAGCGCACGTCCTTGCCTGACTTGACGAACGTGACGACCGCTTCGTTCGCCGCGGGCTTCTGCGGTTTCTTCGCTGCGTCGCCACTTTCTACCGAGCGGAGCAATGACGCAGGCCCAAACGCTTCCGCATGAATCCGCGCGTCGGCGATATTCAGTTTGCGCAGGCCGTCGTAAAGCGACTGCATGAACGCGCCCGGCCCGCACAGATAAAAGTCGTAGTCGTTGAACGGCAGGAAGCTCGTCAGCAAATCCATGTCGATGCGCCCCGACACGTCGTAGTCGCGCTTGAACACCGCGCCGGGCGGATCGCTCAACACGCGCACCACGTTGACTGCGCCGCCCGCGCGTTGCACGGGTTCGTCGATCTCGTCGGAGAACGCGGGGTTCGAAAGCGTGCGCGCGGAGAAGATCAACCACGTCGGGCGCACCCGCCGCTTGCGCAAGCCTTCGTAGACGATGTGCCGCAACATGGCGAGCATCGGCGTGATGCCGACGCCGGCGGCCAGCAGCATGGCCGGCCGCTGCTCGCGTGCATCGATCGTGAAGTTGCCCGCCGGCGCGCGCTTCGAGCAAGTCGCCGGCCGTCAACGCATCGTGCAGATGCGCGGACACGCGTCTCTCCCGCTTCACGCTGATGCGCACTGCGCCGTCCGATGTCGCGCCCGACAGCGTGTACGTGCGCAATGACTGCTTCGTTTCGCCCGGCAGCGTCACGCGGATCGGCAAATGCTGACCTGCCGCATGCGGCATGATACCCGCGCCGTCCGCCGGTTCGAGCCAGAAGGAGCGGATCACGTCGCTCTCGTCCATGATCCGGCTCACGCGGAACGGTCGCCACGCGTTCGCGAGCGACGCGGCCTTCATGCGTTCGGTGGCTTGTGCCAGTCGTCGGTCATCAGCGAGTTGGGCGACCAGCCGTCTTCGCGAAAGGTCCAGTGCAAGGGCAGCGCGCCTTCGCGCAGCACGATGCGGTGCGGCGTGAAGTGCCACAGCCGTTCCGCGCCCTGAAACGCGGCGGTTTCGGGCGAGTCGAGCAGCACCTCGGCGGCGCCCGTGAGTTGCAGCATGTCGCTGGTTTTGAAGTCCGCGAACAGCAGGCCTGCGCGACCGTTGACGTGGATATTGCCGAGCGTGTTGAAGAACGAATAATCGGGCACGGTGAACGAGCCATCGTCGGCCACGCGCACGAAACCCGCACGCCCGCCGCGATGCGACACATCCGCTTGCCGCTGGCCGTCCTCGCGATCGAAATACGACGCGGCGAAGAATGTATCCGCGCGCTCGACGATCGCGTGGGTGCGCGGCGTGAGCGCATTTAAGACGACCGGCTGCGCGGGCGATGGCTCGGCCGGATCGCGCACGAAGGCGAAGTCGCGCAACTGGATATACTGCGGGCAATTGCCAAAACTCTGCTCGACCGCGACATGAAACGAATCGCCATCGCGCCGATGCACCGCGCCGTTCATTCGATTGCGCCGCCGCGTATGCAACTCGATGCCGAGCATGCTGATGGACGCGCCGTCGTCCATGAGTCGGGCGTCTTGTGATCGCGGGTGGCGAGATCGACTTCGATCGCGTCATGCTCGATGCCGAGCAGATGCAGAAACAAGCGTGCGCGATGGGCATGGCCCTACAGCGGATGGTGGTAGAGCTTCATAGCAAGGTCCGGTTCTGGTGTCGGCCGGGGACATCCCGGCTTCTGTGGACCAGTATGGGATCTTACTCAACGAAGTTGAATAGCGGAGATATTCAAATCACTGTTCTCGTTTCGAGAATGGTGAGTCCAGTCTGATCACGACGACTCACGTACTTGCGGCAATCAGTTCTGGCGCGGCACGTTCGCCTTGCTGCCCGCCAGCGGTGCGCCGTAACCGCCATCGCCCGCGTTGTTCGGCAGACCGTTGACCATTTGAGCGCGCGGATCGGTCGGATTGAGATTCAGCTCGCCCGCCTGAACGTTGCCGTGCGACGGATACTGGCTGCCGATCGGCGCATCCGGCATGAGTTGCGTGCTGTTCTGCTGCGCGTGCATGTCGGTTTCGGGCGTGGGCGGATGTGTAGTTGCCAGTTGCGCGAGAGCCGTGGACGCTGCCAGCAGCGATGATGCGAGCACAGCGGCGCGAAGAGGAAAGTGCACTGTCATGGCTGACTCCTTGCAAAGAGCCCGTACCGTTCGAGTGTAGTCCCGCGCTGCGCGTGTCGCCGGCATCTCCCTACTGCCGACCAGTCCAGCCTTTGTCGTTATTTTTTGCGCTTCTTGAGGCGCGCATTGCGCTCGGCCCGTTCGTCGATGATGCGCACGCGCTGCTTGTCCTTCAGCTTTTTCCACTGCTTGCATTCGTCCTTCGTGCGCAGGCAGCCGATGCACAGCCCGGTCTTCTTGTCGAACTCGCAAATCTTGATGCAGGGCGATTCCATTCCCATGATGGCGTTCGTGATCGTCTGAGGATGAGGCGGACAAGCAATTTCGCATGCGCCGTGCCCGCATCGCCAACTGATTGTTTCGATTGGCGCGATAGAAGCGCGTGCGGTCCCAAACCTTCTCACCAGTCGATGTTTCGCTGCATCCCGAACCCGCTCACCTTAGTCACGTCCGACGGCATGCGCCTTGCTTGACGGACATAAGCTAGCCAGACACGATGTGGTATCATGCATATATCCACGCTTGTCCCTTCGGGCCTCACCGAGCGAGGCATTCATGCCGCAAGCCCCGGCCACGTCGTCCCCCCGCGAAGATCCTGCCGCCCATCCTGTCGCCCGAGGCGACTGGTCTGCGCGCGCTCGCCTCGCTGGTGACGGGCGTCATCGTCATCTGCGCTGTACTTTGGCCGCGCGGTGACGATTCCCATCATCCTCGCCGTTCTGCTGAGCTTCCTGCTCGCCCCGTTCGTCGACATGTTGCGGCGGCTCAAGCTCGGGAGGTGCCATCGGTGATCGTCGCCGTGGCGCTCGCGCTCACCGTGCTCACGGGCGTCGGCGCGCTGATCGGCGTGCAGATCGCGCAACTCGCGGGTGATCTGCCGAAGTACCAGGTGGCCATCGAGCGCAAGATCGACACCGTGCAGAACCTGACGGTGGGCCGCGCCGGCGAGTTTCTCGGCCGCACGTCGAGCGCGCTGAAGCGGCTGTCGCCCGCGCGCGAGCAGGAGCCGCGCAAGGACGAGAACAGTCCGAGTTCGTCGCCGATCGATCAGCCGATGCCGGTCGAAGTGCACGAGCCGTCGCCGCTGGAACTGGCGCAGCGCTTTCTTTCGCCGGTGATCAGCTCGCTGGAGACGACCGGCATCGTGCTGGTCGTCTCGATCTTCATCCTGCTGCAGCGCGAGGATTTGCGCGACCGGCTGATCCGTCTGTTCGGCTCGCGCGACCTGCACCACGCCACCACCGTGATGGACGAAGCCGCGCGCTGCCTGTCGCGGTATTTTCTCGCGCAGTTGGGCATCAGTCTGGGTGTGGGCATTGCCATTTCGATCGGGCTTGCGATCATCGGTGTGCCGGACGCACTGCTGTTCGGCGTGATGACCGCGCTGCTGCGTTTCGTGCCCTACGTCGGCACCTGGATCGCGACGCTCGTCGCGGTCGTGTTCGCGGCGGCGGTCGGTCCGGGCTAGAGCATGCTGGTGTGGACCATGGTGCTATTCGGTGCGACCGACATCATCGCGGGCCAGGTCGTCGAGCCGCTGCTGTACGGGTAAAGCACCGGGCTGTCGCCGTTCGCGGTGATCGTCGCAGCGATCTTCTGGATCTGGGGCCGATCGGCCTCGTGCTGTCGACGCCGCTGACGTTGTGCCTCGTGATTCTCGGCCGCCACGTGGACCGCCTCGAATTTCTCGATGTGCTGTTCGGCGACCGGCCCGCGCTCACACCTGCGGAAAACTTCTATCAGCGCCTGCTCGCCAACGATCCCGACGAAGCGCTGGTGCAGGCCAAATCGCTGTTGAAAGAGCGCTCGCTGATCGCCTATTACGATGAAGTCGCGCTCGAAGGCCTGCGTCTCGCGCATAACGATGTGCTGCGCGGCGTGGTGACGGCTGACCAGTTGCGGCGCATCAACGAGTCAGCGCTGGATATCATCCAAGGGCTGAAGGATACCGACGACGTCCCGGTACCTATGCGTGCGCGCGAGGAGTTGCCGGCGAGCTTCGAGCGATCCGATGAAGCGATGCGCCTGCCGCCCGAGTCGCCGCCCGCGCATTTCGATGCCGCGAAGGAAGGGCATACGGCATCGGTGCTGTGCATCGCGGGGCGCAGCGAACTCGACGATCTCGCCGCGACCATCGCCGTGCAACTGTTCCGCAAGCACGGCCTGTTTGCCGATCTGGCGGGCTATGAGCGTTTCTCGCGCGGCCGCTTCGGCGAGGTCGATCTCACGGGCGTATCGATTGTCTGTGTGGTGTCGTTCGATGCCGCCGAGTCGCCGCCGTATCTTCGCAATCTGTTGCGGCGCCTGCATCAGCGCGCACCGGGCGCGGAGCTGATCGTCGGGCTGGTCTTCGCCGAAAACGAATTGCAGGGTGAAGTGCTGGTGCGCACGAGTTCGGCGGCGGTGTCGTTCAAGGAGCTGGTCGATGCGTGCGTGGCGGCTGCGTGCCGTCAATCGACGGACGGCGTGCCGTGGGCCGGTCTGGCCGTAGCCGATGGCGAGTCTGCGCTGCTCGGTCCGCCCGCCGGAGGCGTCGCCCGAGGATTTGCCTGCGTTGCGCGACGCCTGAAGCGAACGCGCGCGGTTCAGCGGTTGCCGTCCAGTAGGTCGTTGAGCATGTTGTCGAAGGCGGCTTGGGCGTCTTCCAGCTCTTGCGCGACGCCTGCCCACGCAGCACTGCAATGTTTGGTTTAATCTTGACCGGGCGGCATGTGCCGCCCGTCATTACACGCTTACTGAGCGGACTCACTGAGCACTCCAGGCGCCGTCAATCTTCAATTCCGCGCCGCGCATTTCGCTCGCGGCGTCCGAGCAGAGGAACAAGGCCAGCTCGCCGATTTGCTTCGTCGTCACGAATTGTTCCGACGGCTGCTTCTCGCCGAGCAGTTTCGCGCGCGGCGTCGTTGCCGATGGAATCGCGTTCGGCGATGGCGTCGATCTGCTTGCTTCTGCACGAGCGGCGTATGCACGAAGCCCGGGCAGATCGCGCTCACCGTGACGCCGGTCCGGGCGTTCTCGAGCGCCGCCACATAAGCCGACTTGCCGGCCGAGCCCACCAGCCCATGCACAGATGCGATGTTGATCACGCGTCCCCAGCCGCCCGCGCGCATGATCGGCAGCGCGGCTCGCATGGTGTGAAACGCCGAACTGAGGTTGATCGTGATAATGGCGTCCCAGCGCTCGACCGGGAATTCGTCGATGGTCGCGACGTGCTGGATGCCCGCGTTGTTGACGAGCACGTCGATGCCGCCGAAGCTCTCCTTGGCTAAGGCGATCATCGCTTCGATTTCGGCCGGCCTGGTCATGTCGGCGTTGTGATGGACGGCGCCGCACGCCTGTGGCTTCGATCTGCGCGAGCGCGCCGTTCACGTCGCCGAAACCGTTGAGCACGAGGTTCGCGCTCGCGTTCGCCAGCGCCGTCGCGATGCCCAGGCCAATACCGCTGGTGGAGCCGGTGACGAGGGCGGTTTTGCCGGCGAGGGGTTTCGCGGTGGACGAGGTGGCGGGTTGAGTCATGGAAGAGATCTCCTGTTTGATCGATGATGACATGGCCGTCAGGCGCACCGCGTGCCGGATGCAGGCGACGGCGTGCGCCCAGATCATTTTGCATGATCCGGCGAGCACGCGCGGAGTCGAGGGGTAAACAGAAAAGGAAAAAGAAAAGGCGTCGCACGAGAGGAGAATCGTGCGATGCCGCAAGTGCTCGTGCATCGGGATGGCAGAGCAAGGAGACATGGAGAATCATAGCTGTCTCCCGCGCGTTCAATGGGCCGGTCAGCGGCCGTTTTCAGGCCGATTTCGCCGGATCGAGCGCCAACGCCAACGTAAAAGCCCGACTTCACGCGCGCGCATCCAGTGTCTGCCGGATGGTGCGTGCCAGATCGTCGAAGCTGTACGGTTTCTTCAGCAGTACGACGCCTTCGTCGAGCCTGCCTTCATGGAAGATGATGTCGCGCGTATAGCCCGACGCGAACACCACGCGCGCCTGGTGCGGCGGCGCGCTCGCGATGCGCGCAAGCTCGCTTGCCCGAATGGTGCCGGGCATGACGACATCGGTGAAGAGCAGGTCGATATGTTCGTTTCGCTGCAGCACGGCGAGCGCCGTGTCGGCATCCTGTGCGGAGAGCACTTTGTATAGCCGAGTTGCGCGAGCATGTCGATGGCGGCGAGCCGCACGTCGGGATCGTCCTTGACCACGAGCACCACCTCGCCGCCTTTCGATGCGCGCGGCCGGGCCGTCTGCGTATCGCGCGTCTCGGCTTGCATGCAACGCGGAAAATACAGTGCGACGGTCGTGCCTTCGCCGAGCGTGGTCTGCACATCGACACAGCCCGAACTCTGTGAAACGAAGCCGAACACCATGCTCAAGCCCAGTCCCGTGCCCTGACCTTCCGCCTTGGTCGAATAGAACGGCTCGAACATGCGTGCCTTCACGCTGTCCGGCATGCCCGCGCCGTTGTCGGTGACGGCGAGCCGCACGTATAGACGCCGGTTGGCCTCGCGAAAGGCGCGCTTGGCGGCGTCGCGCCGCTGCTCCGCGAGGATCTGGTGGTCTCGAACACGATGGAGATGACGCCCGCGGGCTGTCCGTTATCCTCGGCAACCGGACTGTAAGGTCCATGTACACATCTTCGGGCTGCCCGTTGCGATGCAGGGTCAGGCGTTTGCCGGAGTACGATAGCGTGGCGCCGGACAGGCACGTACCGACCACGTTTCGATTGAAGTCGGCGATCTCCGGCCAGCCTTCCTCGACCGGTTTGCCGAGTAGAAACGGATGACGCCCGCCCGCGAAGACAGAATAAGCGTCGTTGTAGATCATCGTGCCGGGACGGCCCCACAGCATCACGAGCGGCACCGGCGAGGCAAGCAGCAGTTGCACAGCGGCCTGGAGGCTCTTCGACCATTGCCCGATCGGACCGAGCGCGGTCTGCGACCAGTCGAAGCCGGCGATGCGCCGGGCCATCTCGCCGGACCAGCCTACACAGCCGTATGACTCCTCGGGCCAAATCGTTTCGAGTTTCATCGCGCGGGTATGAGGTTGAAAGTGTCGCGTTCGGGCGGCGGCCCATATGACTTCGATCCGAAGCAGTATGTTAGTTCAATGCGGGCGGATGCGGCATTGGGTCGAGCGGCAATGGACGTGCCCCAAAGCGGGGAAGGAACCCGAGCCATTGCGGAAAACGAGGCGCGAAATGTCCCGATCGCATGATGAAATGGACGCTCCGCTAGAATCGAACGCTTTCGCAGCAAGCTTCGCGCGACCTGACAACAAAGGAACGGTAAGGACCGGGATGAGATTCCTGCATACCGCCGATTGGCAAATCGGCACGCAATTCGGACAGTTTACCGCCGAGGAAGCCACGCACCTGACTGAAGCGCGTTTCGAGACGGTCAGGCGCATTGTCTCGCTCGCCACCCAACGAAAGTTTGACGCCGTTCTGGTGGCGGGCGACGTATTCGATCAGCAGACGGTCTCCGACACGGTCATCCGCAAGCTATTCTCGGCGCTCGCCGGTTACACGGGACCGTGGTTCATGCTGCCGGGCAATCACGACGCCGCGCTTGCCGAGAGTGGCTGGACGCGCGCGCGGTGGCTCGGCTGCGTGCCCGCCAACGTGAAGCTGTTGCTCGAAGCGGGCGTGACGCCGCTCGACACCGCGAATGGAGCGGCGCCTGCCTCATTGCTGCACGCACCGCTCACGTAACGCAACACCTACGACGACACCACCGAATTCTTCGATGCGATCGACCTCCCCCCCCCCGCCGATTGTTTGCGTATCGGCATCGCGCATGGCAGCGTGAGCGGCATCCTGCAGGAAGGCATCGTTTTCGTCTAGCGCACGTAGTTGCTCGCGCAATCGTTCGACATTGCTCGAGACGGCGATTTCCGGCGTCCAGTCCTTACACCGGTATTTGCCTGTGTGCACGCGCTCGACCACCGGCGTGTCGCCCGGCGCATCGATACGCACGTCGAGCACATGGCCCGGCTCGTTGGCGCGGAAACGGTCCTGCTCGGCGAACTCTTTCCGCGCAGTTCTTTCCGCGCAGTGTGCGCGCGACCGGCGCGGCAATCGTCTATAGTTTGGGCGTGGCGATCTTCGGCGGCCTCGCGCAGTTCTTCGTGACCTCGTTGATCGTCATGACGAAGAGCGTGATGGCGCCCGCATGGTATGTGATCGGTTGCGGCGCGTTGAGCGTGATCGCGGTGGCGTTCATGCATGAGCGCTCGCAGGACATGCTCGATTGACGCTCACCTCGGCGCTTGTACAGATGACGAGCGGCGGGTGAAGCGCTGCTCGATCACTTTCACACTCCACTGATTCTCCTCCGCGGCTTCTGAGAGTTCGAAGCCGAACGATTCATACAGATGCTACGCCGCGTCGAGACTCTTGAAGGTCCAGAGATAAGTCTCGTTGTATGCGCATCGACGAAGGCCATCGCGCGCGCCACATCAACGCGCGACCCACGCCGCGCCGGGCAGTGCGTCGCCGAGCGTCGCCGATGATGAACCAGCGCAGATGCGCGACGCGTTTCTTCCTGTCGCCGTCGATGGCGAGCGAGCCCTGCGTGCGCTCGCCTTCCCTCACCAGCCATAATGCCTTGCCGGACGCAGGCAAAGTTTCCGCGAACGCGGCGAGTTCGCTCGCCACCTTGCGCTCGAAGTACACGCCGAAGCCCGCGTGCTTCGCGTAGAAACGCGCGTGCAGACTCGCGATCGCCGATACAGCCGGGCCAGTAGCCTTCCACGATCAATGCGCTTTCGGTGTGCGACGTGCGCGCGGCCTTGCGCGCGTGCCTATGCGCGAGCGCGTCCGCATAGAGCGCGAGCGATCACACCAGCGCCTGCTGATCTTCCGGCACGAGCCGCCGCAACCCATCCGACACCTGATTGGTCACGAACTTGTCGATCTTTCTGCGCAGCTTCTGTCTCGCCGCCGTTAGCGTCAGTACGGCGGAGCGCACATCGTCGCTCGATGTCCTCCGCGACATATAACATATAGCCTGCCGCTTCGAGTCGCGCGATCTGTCTGCTCGCATTGGATTTATTGAGCCACAGGATGGTGGCGAGATCGCGCGCCTGCATGCCGGGCGTCGCGCCAATCTCGATGATCGCGTGCACCGCCGACGGCGCGAGCCTGCTATCGGCGAGCGTATTGCGCATGAAGCTGAGCTCGCGCACGAGCCGGCGTGAGAACTCGCGCAGTTCGAGGATGATCTTGTCGCGCGATTCGAGCGGTGTATCGATGAAGTCCATGACGTGCTCCACCGGTTGCGACGCGCAACCGTACCGCTTCAATTTAGTTCTGGTTCGCAACTTCTTCAAGCTTTGCAGGGTATTCCCGAAAACGCTCACCTTTGGGGCAGGAATGCGCTGTCGCCATGAGTGTTCATCGAAGAAAAAGCCCTCGTTTCAAGGTGCCGATTCGAGGGCGCATATCAGAGGAGCGCGCCTCCAGAAACCTCTCACCTTTGGTCGTGCACCAAGAAAAAGACCCGGCGCAAGGACGGGTCGAAGGTAATTGGCGAAATCCGAGGTTACGCCCGATCGCATGGCACTCTGCAAGATGATGCCGCGTGGCCGCACGCATGCGCGACGCTGTGACACGATTGCGCCGAATGCAATTCGACGTGTAGGTAGCTGCACGAGCCAGTTGCACAACGAAGGATGCGCAATGACGAGCCGTTACGCGCCATCCCGCGCGGGAGAGATACGACGCGACAGGCGCGCCACGTCGAACGCGAGTTTGGCGAGCCGCTGCACCGCAAGCAAAACGAGCGCGGCGCTGGCGATAATGGCGAGGCACACCATCGGCGATTCGAGTGCATTCGGATGCCCGGAGCATCCGCAGATGGCGAGCCATGCCGCATCCGAAGCGGCGACGCACAGCGCGATCAATACCGCGTTGGCGCGCAGTGAAACCAGGGTGGACGCTTGCATCGGTTTCTCCGAAGCGGCGCGGATGCGTTGCCGCGCGTTTGACATATTGCGCGTTGAACCTTATGCAACGCTTAAGCGCGACGATGCGTGCCACGCGGCGAACGAAAAGCCCTGCGCTCGTGCGCGCGAAGCTTAGCTGACGCTTAAGTGAGGCTTAAGCAAACCGGCTCGAGAATCGGCTGCAGATTGAATCGAACCTGGAGAAACGCATGCGCCTGTTTTTGGTGGAGGACGACGAGATGGTCGCGGAGACGGTGCTGGCCGTGCTGCGCCGCGCGAGTTATACGGTGGATTGGGCGCAGGACGGTCGCGCGGCGGAACTGTCGCTCGGCAACGGCGTGTACGACCTGGTGCTGCTTGACCTGAACCTGCCCAAGCGCGATGGCCTTGACGTGCTCGCGGCGTATCGCAAGAATGGCGGCGACGCGCTGGTCATGATCCTCACCGCGCGCGACGCGGTGGATGACCGCATTCGCGGCCTCGATGCCGGCGCCGACGACTATCTGATGAAGCCCTTCGATCTCGACGAACTCGCGGCGCGCGTCCGCGCGCTGCTGCGGCGTCGCACGGGACACAAGCATCCGGTGTACTCGCATGGCGAGCTGACGCTCGATCCCGTCGCGCACGAAGCGAGCAAGGCGAATGTCGCCCTCAATTTGGTGCCGCGCGAATTCGCGTTGCTGCAGGCGCTCATCGAAGAGCCCGCGCGCGTGTTTCGTCGCTCGGAGCTGGAAGAGAAGCTGTACGGCTGGGGCGAGGAAGTGGGCAGCAACGCCATCGAGGTTCATGTGCACAGTCTGCGGCGCAAGATCGGCGCGGAAGAAATTGTCACGGTGCGTGGCGTGGGGTATCGCCTGAAGAGGGTCGGATGACATCGATTCGCCGCTGGCTGCTCGGCTGGCTCATCTGCGGACTCGGTGCCGCGTGTCTGGTGGCGGGCTACGGCATCTTTCGCGCGGCGCGCGCGGAAGTGGGTGAGCTGTTCGATTACAAACTGCGTACGGTGGCCCTGTCGCTGCCGCTCAACATCAGCGCATCAGATGTCGCGGAAGGGCGCAGTCACGATCTGCAAGGCATTGCGGACGACCGTCTCGTCATCGATATCTGGGATCGCTCCGGCAAGCTCATCTATCACTCACCCCACGAGCCGTCGCTGCCACACTTCGGCGAAGGTTTTCGTTCCGCCGAGCGCGAAGGATATAGCTGGCGCGCGTTCGGCGTCGTGCAGGCCGACCGTTGTTATGTACAGGTCGCGCAGCCGTTCTCCGTGCGCGAGGACCTCGCGATCTCGCTCGCGTTGCGCACCATCTGGCCGCTCGTGCTCCTGATTCCCGTGATCGTCGTGATCGTGCTGCTGGTGGTAGCGCGCGGACTCGCGCCGGTGCGCTGGCTATCGCAATCGCTCGCGGAGCGTTCGCCGTCGTCGCTCGATCCAATCACGCTCGCGCCCATGCCCGTAGAACTCAGTCCGCTCGTCGATGCGTTGAACGGACTGCTCACGCGCCTGAACGAGGCATCGCAGGCGCAGCGCTCTTTCATCGCCGATGCGGCGCACGAACTGCGCACGCCGCTCGCCGCACTCAAGTTGCAGATACAAGGCGCGATAGGCGACGACTCTCTGCGCGTCGATCATGCGACGCTCGCGAAGATCGACGGCCGGCTCAACCGGCTGATCCATCTCGCGCAGCAATTGCTCAGCATGGCGCGTGAGGATGCCGCGCGTGAGGCGGCCATCGCGCCGATGAGTCTGCGTGCCGTGTGCGAGGCGCGGGTGGGCGATTTCTCGCTGATCGCCGAGGCGAAGTCGATCGATCTCGGACTCGAACTCGAACAGGTGCAGGGCGATCACGATGCCTTCACGATCATGGGCGACATGCACGCGTTGGCGGTCCTCATCAACAATCTGCTCGACAACGCGATCCGTCACACGCCTGCTGGCGGGCGTGTCGACGTCGCCTTGCGCCGCGAGAAAGAGAGTATCGCGCTGACGGTGCTCGATACGGGCACCGGCATTCCCGCGAGCGAGATCGAACGCGTGTGCGACCGTTTCTATCGATGTGTCGGTACGCCGGGGCAGGGCAACGGACTCGGCCTCGCGATCGCGTTGCGTGTCGCGCAGCGTCATCACGCGAGCTTCGAGGTGAAGAACCGTCAGGATGTCAATGGGCTGACGGTGTCGGTGCGCGGCTTGCGCGCGGCCGTCGCGGCGGCACGCCTAAAAGATGCATCGAGCAATCTGCACGCTTGATCGCTGCGATGAAAACGCAAGAAGCGGCTTGCGTGGGTTGCCGGATCGGCGCGATGCTGTTCTCTTTGCGCAAGAGATATCGTCATACGCCAAACGTTTGTGCTATCGGTATTTATCGTGTGGATCGCGTGCATACACGCACGCGCGGACGAAACGGCGCGCGCCGGAATGCCTCGTCGGAACCGAAGACGCTGAAGGAGCGCCTGGGCGACAAAGCGAGCGATGAGCAGCGCGTGAACAATTGCAAGGTTCCTGTCGGCCAACGCGGATCGAAACCGCGTTCCGATGCGTGTCCGCAATCGTCGCAATGATATTCGCTCGCGTGGCGTTTGTGGTACTATGGTTAACCATTCCGTTAAAAAATCAAGGAGTAGCCGTGTCCACGAACCAAGCCTCTCCCTTTTGTCTGATCTTTTCCCACTTTTATATACGTTTGCGCTTTTGAATCTCTCGCTAAGTTCCGTCCTATCATGTCCGCATGCCGCGCCGATGCGTGCGGGTCACGCACTGGCATCGTTCGTGCGTGCTAATCGCAGTTACACCGCGGCAGAACGGACGCACGGGCTCAGACCTCCGCGCACGAGTAAAAGCTTCCAATCTCCGCCAAAAATGACGCCGTCACGCGAGGAGTCCGACGTCGAACAAGCCACGAAACAGTGGCAAGAGGAACCGCCGTTTCCGGTGGTGCCCGAGCGCAACTCCGAGGCCCAGCGCATGACGCTGTATGCGTTGCTGGTCGCAGCCGTGGTGCTGCCGTGCGTATACGGTCGCCCTTACCGCCCTTACCGATTTCCATGCCCGCGAAGCCGATGCCGGCAACGCGGTCGCACGCAATGCGCGGGTCGCCGAAAAACACGCGCTCAAGGTGTTCGATCTCAAAGTGACGCTCAACGAACGCATCGTCGATCTGCTCGACGGGCTGGACGCCGAAGGCATCCGCTCAGGGCGCGTCGATCCATCAGCGTCTGAAGGCGATGAGCGGCAGCTATCAGCAGGTTGCCGCCACCTCGGTGTTCGGGCCGGACGGCAAGCTGCTCATCACCAGCTGCGCCTATCCCGCCCGACATCACCATCGTCGCGCGCGAGGACTTCAGCGGCATGCGCAACGCACGGTCGATCGAACAGGTCTCGCGCGTGATGATGGGCCGCGTGGCGGGCGAAGTGGTGTTCAACACGGCGGTCACACGGCGCGCGTCAAACGGCAAATTCGACGGCATCGTGTCGATCGTCTTGCGGCCGGCGTACTTCAACGCGTTCTATCGCGAACTCTTGGGCGACGCGCCGAGCGTGTCGCTCGGCCCCACGCGCACCGACGGCGAAGTGCTCGCGTGGTATCCGCCGCGTCCGCCCGACCGCATGACGCTATCGAGCGATTCGCCGCTGCGCGCCGCGTATCGCGCGGGCGTGCTGCAAATGGTGTCAGGACTCGATCAGCAACTGAAGATCGTCGCGTACCGGCGGGTCGGCAACTATCCGGTCTATGTGTCGAGCGGCTACCCGATCGACACGATCTGGGCCGACTGGTGGAAGCATCTGAGATCTGAGCGTGCTGGCGCTGTCGATCTTCGCGCCCTGCATCGTGCTGTGGATCGTGATCGTCTAGTCGCTGCGCCGGCTGCGCACCGAACAGGAGGCGTGGGATCGCTGGCAGGCAGAAGTGTCGATGCGCCGCTCCATCGAATCCGCGTACCGGCAGGTGCGCAAGATGGAAGCGCTCGGCAATCTGGTTGGCAGCGTCGCGCACGACTTCAACAATCTGCTGATGATCGTCTCCACCAACGTGCAGATCGCGCGTCGGCGCGGCGTGTCCGGGCTCGACCGCGAACTCACCGCAATGGAACGCGCGCTCAAGAGCGGCCAGTTGCTCACGCGCCAGTTGCTCGGCGTCGCACGCAAGCAGCCGTTGCGCATGGAGACCATCGCCATCGGCAAATGGGTGCCGGCGGGCCGCGAACTGCGGCGCGCGTCGCTCGGCGCGAAAGTCGCGTTGAATGTGGAAGTGGCGGCGGACGTGTGAGCGATCCGCGTCGATCCCGTCGAACTGGAGCTCGCGCTCATCAATCTCGCCGTGAACGCGCACGACGCGATGCCGAACGGGGGCACCTTCACCGTACGCGCGGACAACGTGCGCGTCCGTCACGAGGACGGCTTTCCGATCACCGGCGGATTCGTGCAACTGTCGCTGGAAGATACCGGCGTCGGCATGAGTCAGGAAGTGCTTGGCCGCGCGTTCGAACCGCTCTTCACGACCAAGCCCAAGGGCATGGACACGGGGCCCGGCCTGCCGCAGGTGTTCGCGTTCTGCGAGCGCGTGGGCGGTCTTGCGACCATCGACAGCGCGATCGGCGCGGGGACGGCGGTGCGGCTCTATCTGCCGCGCGCGGCGGCGGTTGCGGCGGGCGCGGTGGTCAAGGAAGCGCCGCGCGCGGCGCAGACGAAAGAGATTCAGGGCCTGCGCATGCTGCTGGTCGAAGACAACGAGGAAGTCGCTGCCGGCACCGAAGCGCTGTTTACGATGATGGGCCACCACTTCAGTTTTCAACGCGGATACCGCCGTGAACGTGCTGGAAGAGAGATGCGCGTGCGGCGTGGCGGGAAGGCGCGGGAGCATCGACGGATTTCCCGTTTGACGTGGTGCTCTCGGATATCCATATGCCCGGGCGGCTGAACGGCATCGATCTGGCCGAATTTCTGGAGCGTTTCGAGCCGCACATTCCGGCGATCCTCGTGACCGGCTACGCGGAAGAACTCGACCGCGCGCGTCAGGTAGATGCGCACGTGCTGTCCAAGCCGTTCGACATCGCGCTTCTCGATTCGCTGCTGCGGGCGATCGCGAAGGCACGGCAGATGGCACCGCGAACGCCGCGGCGAGTTGGAGCGCGCTGGAACATCGCGAGCTGCCGACGCCGATGGGAAACGACCGCGATCACTCCGTGCTCGACGAACTGAGCCTCGGACGCGGCAGCGCCGTGCCCGGCCGCGAACCGGTAAACGACGAGCCCACATCGGCGCGCGCATGCGTATCCGCGCGCCGATGTGGGCGACCCGGCGGCAAACCCGTTGCTGGATCTGCTTACCGACTCTCTCGGCGATTCCCTGGCGCGCCGCGATCCGGCGGCGCTCTCGTCACGCAATTACATCAGCGATCCCGCCGACGACACGCTGATGCCCCGCTCCGGTACGAGCCGCGGAGTGGCAGACGCCGGATTGTCCGGCGATTCGCTATCGGAACGCGATGCGCTGGCCGGCCGCGATCCCTTGGCGCCGCTCGCGCCGACACAGAAAATAATCGAACGCGAAGCCCGCGCGCGCCAGAATGCCGGCACGCTCTATCCGCTGTCGGGCGTGCGCACCAATATGGCCGACGAATGGCGCTCGGTGTTCAACCCGCTCGGTCCGCTCGACGAACCCGCCAAACCGTATCAGGCGGAATCGAGCATGCAGAGTGCGCCCGGCATGCAAACGCAGTCTCAAAGCGCGTGCGCATTGGACATTGGAGATGAGCGTCTCGCCCGATCCGGTGCGGATGTCGGAAGGCACCAGGCCAACGGTCCGATCGGCCCGAACACCATGCCCAACGAGTACATGGAGTATGAAGAAGACTTCCGTGCCGACTACGCCACGTGTTACGCGGCGAGCGGCGAGCCTTACGAAACGTATCAGAGCGCCTATCGCTACGGCGCGACACTCGGCAACGACGACCGCTTCCGCAATCGCGCGTGGGACGACCAGATGGAATACAAAACATGCCGCGACTGGGAAAGCCGGCATCCGCAAGGCGCGGAAACGTGGGATCGCTTCAAGGCAGCGATTCGTCACGGCTGGGATCGCGTGACGGGGCATCATCACGTGTGAATCGACGCTGCCTCAAACGACACGGCCCGCTTCGCAGCGGGCCGTGTCGTTTTCACCGTATTCAAAGGTCAGGCGGCAAGCTTGCGCACCCACGTGGCATACTGGTCCATGAACGCCTGAAGGAACTTGCGCGTATCTTCGCTCACGATATTTCCGTTTGCGTCGATGCGACTCTCATCGTGCTTGATGAACATCTCGGGCTGGCCGCGCAGCGCGATATCGAGATACGCGCACACGCCGCGCAGATGCGTCTGCGCGATGGCCTTTTACCCAGCGCGCCGATCGACGTGCTGAGGATCGCGCCTGGCTTGCCGCCCGATACACTCTGCCCCCACGGACGCGAACCCCAGTCGAGCGCGTTTTTCAGCACGCCGGGAATCGATCGGTTGTATTCGGGCGTGACGATCGGTATCGCGTCCGCCTTTTTGATCTTTTGCTTGAATGTAGAGTGCGACCTGCGGATAGTCGGCATCGTAATCCTAGCTATACAGCGGCAGACCGCCGATATCCAGATACTCGAACGAAAAGTGGTCCGGCGCGAGCGACTCGAGCGCGTGCGCCAGTTACTTGTTGAACGAACCCTCGCGGAGACTTCCCACCACCGCGATCTTGTAGGCCATGACGACGCTCCATCGAAGAATAAACAAAGGTGGAAGACACGAACGATGAACGGCTCTGCAATCGCCGTCCGGAAGACGGCGTGAGTCGCGCATGATAGGCGACTCGCCGCCGACACGCCACACTGGGAAACATCCGTCAGACCATTGCAGTTCGCGCTGCGGCCCGGCGCGGTTCGGGCGCAACTATCCCCACGTTTATCCACAGAATCTGTGGATAACTTTGCAACAACGCGTTTCGAGTGGCGATTTGTGATTCATGATTCATCGGCAAAACATTCGCTGCATGCTGACGGCCGTTCGATGCGTTTTGGCTGCTTTAGTCTAGAGCGAAGCACGCGCCAGCATTCAACCAGTCTGGACAACAATATGTTTGCTCAATCGGTATTTTTTTCAATAGGAAAGTTCCTAGACTAGGTTTCAGGCGTCGCGTGACGCAAGCCCAACTCCAGGAGTGCTCTCATGAAAAACGCAGTAATCGGCAGTGTGCTCATTTCGGCGCTGCTTGCCGCCGCGCCGGCCTTCGCACAATCCGCTTACGGCGGCAAAACGCGCGCGGAAGTAAAGGCGGAACTCGCGAGCGCGCGCCGCGCGGGCGACCTCGATCCGGTGAATTCGCTTAGTTATCCGCAATTGCGACCTTACCAGGAACGGCATGCGCAGCTTCGCGCACGCGAAGACGGCGGGCGCAGTGCGCAGTAAGCAAGTGAAACGTGTTTGAGTAACAGGCTGGTTTGATGGACTGCAGGTAGAACGATCCCTCCTCCACCATCGAAACATAGGTGGTTGCGCCCGGCGATCCCCGTCGCCGGGCGTTTTTTGCGCGTTCCGAAATCAGATCAGCACGGTCAGACAGAACGTGACGGTGATCAGCAACACGACCGTCGAGAACAGAATCGCGCTCGAGGTGACGCCGCTCTCGCGATCGTAAAACTCCGCGAGCATGAACGCGCCGGTGCCAGTCGGCAGCGCGCTCAGGATCACCGCCGTCTTCGACCACAGCGGCGGCAGGCCGAACAGATGGAACGCGAGCCACCACGTCAGCACTGGCTGCGCAGTCAGCTTGAGCGTGACGAGCGCGCTGGTCGTCTTGACGCTCTGTGCTTCGCTCTTCGCGCCGAGGAACAATCCGAGTGCCACCAGTACGCACGGGCTCGCCGCGCCGCCCAGCAGCTTGAGCAATGCCTCATCGCCTTCGGGAACCTGCATGCCCGAGCCGATGAACAGCGCGCCCGCGATCGGCGCGACCAGCAGAGGATTCTTCATGAGCGACAGCCCAACGCGTCCGAGCGTCGCGCTCAGTCGTTTTTCGGTTTGCAGCCCGAGTTCGATCAGCACGATGGCGACGGCGAACAGCACGCACACGGTGATGATCGTCGCGATCACGGCGGGCGCGAGACTCTCCTTGCCGAACGCGAGCGGGCACAGCGGCAAGCCGACGAAGCCGGTATTCGGATAAGACGCATTGAGTCTGTCGATGCTCGTATCCGCCAGATGACGCGACTGCATCAGCCGCACGACCAGCGTCACGATGAACACCACCGCCGAGCCGATGCCGAACGCCGCGATGAACGCCGGTTGATCGAGCGAACTCCCACAGCGTCTTGGCCATGATGTCGAACAGCAGCGCGGGTAGCGCGAGATAGACGACGAAACAGTTCAGTTCGGAAGCGGCAGTGGGGCCGAGTTTGTTGAACTTGCGGCACGCATAGCCCGCGAAGATGAGACCGAAGATCGGCAGGATGATGGTGAATAGCGGCGTGAGCAGAGACGACAGCGCGGAGAGCGCGAAAGGCGAAGAAACCGGCGGAGGCATTTAAGCGCGGACGCCGCCGCCGGATAGCGCGAGCGCGATCTCGCGCCGGCCTTTGCTTTTCCCAACACGCGGCACGTCGTGCTTGCCCGAATCGGTCGAGAGGCTAGCGGTTTCATCGTCGGGCTCGAGCGAGCAGTATTCTTTTTCGTACTCGGGCATGCTGGGCTCGAAGGTATAGGCGGTGCGTTGAAACGACGTCTATGCGCGCGGCTCCCAGCGGATTCCGCTCAGCTTCGCCAGATAGCGATTGCGTTTGAGCCGGTCGAACTCGTCCTGAAGAAGTCTTAGCAATGCGAGGTACGGCATGCCGCTTTCATCGGGCAGGAGATGTGCAGCCGCGCCGTTTAGCTCGTCCCAGAGCCGCTCGAACTTGTTGTCGAGTGCCGGTTGCGGCGGCAGCGTCGCCGTGCGCACTTCGACGAAATCACGCTCGATTGCTTCTATCGGCCGGAATGACGGCGCAACCTCTGACATGGCAAGTCCGTTCAGGCGCCCTACGCGTCCGACCAGGTAGAATATGGATGCTGCGCCAATGCGCTGTTGGAATACGCAGAATTCTCGGACTCGTCCTCACCGAGCCACGGCGGATGCTCGAAGGCTTCGTCGATCGCACTCAACTCCACCTCGGCGACGATGAGCAGCGCATTCGGGCCGTCGAATTCGTCGACTTCCCAGACGTGCGCGCCGTGGGGCACTTCGTGCCGCCGTTTGTCGAGCGTGGCCACGGTCATTTCCAACATCTCAAGTCCATCCCGCAGCGGCACCGAATACTCGTATTCGGGCCGGGCGAAACCGCGAAGGCTGCCCTTCACGGTCAGCCACGCTTCGTCATCGCGCATACGCACGCGTACCGAGCGGCCGGTTTCCGTGCAAAGATAGCCTTGCCGGATGGGTGTCGTCCGCACGATACCTTCTCGCCACGAGTCGTCGCGCACCAGAAACTTCCGTTCGATTTCGATACTCATCTCGCGTCACCCCGATTTGTTGCGAGTCACCATCGTATGCGGACAGGTTACCGCACGTGCGCAGTGTATTAACGCAAGATCGAAGACGGTGAAAGGCTCGCGTATCGACCGGTATTTGCAAAGGTGAGACTTTGCGGGACCTCGCCGACGCGGTCATCGCATGTCAGGAAAACGCAAACTTTTTCACCGCCTCTTCGTTCCATTCGATGCCGCGCCCCGGCCCTCTCGCCTCGAAACATCCATCGACGACGACGTTCCGCTCCCGCGGGAATCGCGCCCGCGAAATCGAGATATTCGAGGTAATGACAGGTCGGCGAAACGGCGAGCGCGTGCGCGCTGGCTTCGACGAAGATATGGTTCGACATCGGCATGGAATGCATCTGCGCCATGCCCATCGTGCCGAGCCATCCGGTGATGCCCACCGATCTTCATCACGTCGAGCATCATCATGTCGCATGCGCCGGCGCTCAACGCGCGTTCGGCATCGCGGGGAACCACCAGTTCTCGCCCATCTGGATCGCGACGTTCACCGCCTGCCGCATCCGCGCCGTGCCCTGCAAATCCTCGGCGGCTACGGGTTCTTCCACCCATGTCAGATCGAACGGCTCGATGCGCCCGATACGCCGAATCGCTTCGTCGGGCGTGAGGCTGGTTGTAATCGACCATCAGCGCCACGTCCGGTCCGATCATGTCGCGCACCGCGCGCACCACGTCGACGTCCTGCTTCGCGTCCGGATACCCGACCTTGATCTTGATGGCCTTGAAGCCCTGATCGAGCGAGGTGCGCAGCGCCTTCTCATCCTTGAGCGGATCGACCATGCCGTAACTGTCGTAGGCGCGCAGCGATCTGGGTTCGCCGCCCAGCAGCGAAACGACCGGCGCATCGGCCGCGCGGCCGAGCGTATCCCAGTAAGCTATGTCGAGCCCCGACGCGACCATGCCAAGCAAGCCTTGCGAGCCGAGCAAACGATAACGGTCCTGCAACTGCCTGAGCCGTTCGAGCGGCACCACCCGCTTGCCGACGAGTTCCGGCGCGAGTTGTTCGATCAGGCACACGAGCGACTTGAGTGTCATCGGCGTATAGCCGAACAGACAGACGTACCCGGTGACGCCCTCGTCGGTCAGCACGTCGAGCAGCACCAGCAGGGATTCCTCGATCGCACCCGAGGCCGTGCGAACCTTTCGTTCCAACGGCGTGCGGACCGCGCGTGCCGTAAGGCCTTTGATCGTCAGACGTTCATCGTGCGCCTCCAGTCGTGGCAACGTGCCTTGTCCGACGAGCGTATCAGAACGTCTCAGCGGCCGCTGTCGTCCTTTGCGGCCACGATGACCACTGTATTCGCGATGCGGTCATGCAGGGCCTGTCTGCGCGGATTGAACACGACCCCACAGGAAGCCGGCCCCGCCCATCGCGAACGTGAGCAGATAGCCCGCCGTGCGCAGGACGGCCTGCTTGCGGGTCATCGGCCGTTGGCTATCCGCATCCACGATTCGCAGATGCACGACGCGCTTGCCCGGCGAGGTGCCCCAGACGGCCCACATCGCGCCGGTGATGAAGATAGGAATGCTCTGCGCCACCGCAATCCAGAAGAGCAGGGTCGCGGCGAGCGCATCGGGCGAGCGGCAACGCGTCCGACGAAGGCCCGAGCGGCACGAACAGCACGATGATGGTCCACCAGAGCGAGTCGATGAACAACGCGCCGCCGCGCTCGGAGAAAGTAGCGTAACGCATGTGGCGATGCGCGGTCAGTCGACGAAGTCGTGCGCGACGGCGGCGAGCCTCACGAGTTCGGCCGCCGTCACCGCCGGGCTATAGAGAAAGCCCTGCGCTTCGTGACAACCGTGCCGGAGCAGAAAATCGCAGTGTTGCATGGTCTCGACTCCTTCGGCTATCAGTTCGAAATGCAGCGCCTCGGTCATCGCGATGATGGCGAGCGTGATAGCTTGCGTCTGCGCATTCTGACCGATCATCTCTCTGACGAATGTGCGATTGATCTTCAGACGGTCCGTGCCGAAGCAGTTCAGATAGCTGAGACTCGAATAGCCGTGCCGAAGTTGTCGATGGCGATCCACACGCCCAGTGCGCGCAGTCTCGCCAGCACCTTCGCGGCATGTTCCGCGTTGTGCATCAGCGCGCCTTCCGTCACTTCGAGTTCCAGCAAGTCGGGCGGCAACCCCGATTCGCGCAACGTGTCCTTCACGAGACCGACGAGATCGGTGTGCTCCAGTTGCGACGGCGAAACGTTCACGGAGATGCGCAGCAGTTGCGCTCGACGGCGATTCCATTCGGCGCACTCGCGGCACGCCTCGCGCAACACCCATTCGCCGATGGCGCAAATCGCACCGGTCTTTTCCACGATGGAGATGAAGAGCGACGGTGGCACGTCGCCCAGCTCGGCGTCCTTCCAGCGCAGCAACGCCTCGGCACCGACCACCGCGCCGCTCCCCATATCCACCTGCGGCTGATACAGCACGCGCAACGCGCCTTCCTTCAGCGCGCGTCGCAACTTCGTGGAAATTTTCAAGCGCGATACCATGGCATCGCTCAGTTCGGGACGATAGAACTGGTACTGGTTGCGCCCGTTGTTCTTAGCGAGATACATCGCGGCATCGGCGTTGCGAATGAGCGCGTCCGCATCGCGGCCGTCCGCCGGATACGCGCTGACGCCGACGCTCGCCTCGATGAACAACTCGTGTTCGCCGACATCCGGCTCGACCATGCTCGCCATCAGCGCGTTCAGCAACGCATCAAGCCTGTCGTCGTCGAGCGTGTTCACGACGACGATGAACTCGTCGCCGCCATAGGGCGCAGTCAGGCCGTGTGCGCCGACCACGTCGCGCAAGCGGTTCGCGGTCTGCGCCAGCAGCGCGTCGCCGATGCGGTGTCCAAGCAAGTCGTTCACTTCTTTGAACTGGTCGAGATCGACGAAGATCACGAACACCTTCGCGCGCGACCACGCGGCCCGTTGCAGCTTTTCGAACGAGCGCTCTTCCAGTTGCGCGCGATTCAGAAACCCGGTTAGCGAGTCGTAGCACGCCTGATGCTGGAGTTCCGCCTGATACTTGTCGGCAGTGGAAAGCACCTCATGCAGCGTGCGCGCGAACAGCGCCAGCAACATGATCGCAGCGCCGATGCCCGATGCCGCGAGCAGGTCCGAGATGCGCCGCGCGTCCGACGTCGCGCTGCTGACGGTCGAATTCAGATCGGTGTCGGCGTTCATGCGAATCTCGACGACTTTCTCCAGGGTCTGATAGAACCGCGCATCGATTTCGCCGAGTTGCGGTTCGTTCACGCTGACGCTGCCGGGTCGCAGTTCGGCGCGCAGCGCTGCCTGCCAGAGCCTGCCGCCTGGCGTCACTTTCTTACCGGCTCTCACATGGCCGATTCCGGTCTGGTCGTAACATTGCACATTCTCGGTCTATCCGCTCTAGGGATATCGGAGCATTGGGCAAAAGCTTGAATTTTGCGGACGGCCGTTTCGCGTAGGCGAAAAAATGCAGCATCGCGCTGCCCTCTTTTTACCGATGCGAAACCGCACGCTCAGAACCGGGTATCGCCTTCGGTGGCCGTGCGATACAGCTTGCGCTGCAGATGATCCGGCGTGCCGGCGGTGAAATGCATCAGCGAGCGGTTGTCCCAGAAGACCATGTCGCGCTCGGCCCAGCGATGCCGGTACACGAACTCGGGCCACACGCGCGAACAGTTCGTCGAGCAGCGCGCGGCTTTCGTCTTCGGGCATGCCGGCGATGCGCGTCGTGAAGTGCTCGCTCACGAAGAGTGCCTTTCGCCCTGTCTCCGGATGCGTGCGCACGACCGGCTTCACTTGCGCGATCTGCTCGGGCGTGATATTGGGCCGCCACGGGCTGCGCTTCTGCAATTCGGCATAGCAAGCGAGATAGGTGTGCTCGGCGCGCAAATCCGCGAGCGCGTCGCGCAGATGCGCGGGCAGTGCATGTAGGCCGCGTGCATGTTGGCGAACAGCGTATCGCCGCCCTCGGACGGCAGTTCCTGCGGGTGCAACATAGAACCGAGGCTCGGCTTCTCCTTGTATGAGAGATCCGAATGCCAGAAATGGCCGGCATCGCCGAGGCCGATCGGCTTGCCGTTTTCGACGATGTTCGACACGATCAGCACTTCCGGATGCTGCGCCAGCGCGAACTGATACAGTACGTGAATCTGCAATTGTCCGAAGCGGCGGCTGAACGCGATCTGCTGCGCGGGCGTGATGCGCTGATCGCGAAACACCAGCACGTGATGATCGAGATGCGCGAGATGCGCGCGATGGATGCGCGCAACATCCTCCGCGGCGAGCGGCCGGCTCAGATCGAGCCCGACGACTTCGGCGCCGAGCGGCGCATCGAAGGTGCGAATGGCGAAACGTTGAGGTGCGGTCTCCTCATGCGCCGTGAAATCGGCAACGGTAGTCGTAGTGGATTCGATGATCCAGTGCGGTGGTCTGTCAATCTACCGCCGCCGCGCGAGTACCGCAACGAAGCATTTGCGCTAGCCTTAGCGCTGTGTCAGGTAAGCGTCATCCCACGTTCCGGCGCACAATACCGGGCGGCCGCGCGCGGTTCGCGAGCCGCTCCACTCATCATACGAACGCCCCGAGCCATGAGCGATACGACCTCGAAACCCGCCACGCAAATCTGGCTGATCCGTCACGGCGAAACGGAATGGAGCAAGTCCGGCCAGCACACCGGCACGACCGATATCGCACTGACCGAGCGCGGCCGCGGACAGGCCGCCGCGCAACCTTTCGATCTCGTGCTGACGAGCCGGATGCAGCGCGCCATCGAGACCTGCCGCCTCGCCGGACTGGGCGAGCGTTCGGCCGCCCGACCTGCACGAATGGAACTACGGTGTCTATGAAGGCCACAAGACCGTGGATATCCGCAAGGAACTGCCGGACTGGTCGGTGTGGCATTCGCCGATTCCCGAGGGCGGGAATCTCGCCGATGTCGGCGCACGCGCGCAAGCCGTAATCGACCGCCTGTTGGCGACGGGCGCAAGCCGCATCGCGCTGTTTCGCGGTGCAATGGGCGACGGGCTCGCCCGCGCTCGGCGCGCCTCTCGCGCTCGATACCGCCGCTACCGCCGCAGTCAGCGTGCTCGGCTTCGAGCGCGACGTGCGCGTGATCCTGAAATGGAATCATCAGCAGTAGCGCCGCCGCGCGTGCGACGGCCCGCGCGCCGATGTTAAATCTGTATATATCTGTAACATAGGAGATGGCATTTTCCTGTGGTTCTCCCGCTAATCGCTCCTCGATGAGCCGATGATACCTACCCACACGCAAGGCGTGTTTATTCGCTACGCCTTGCGCGCTGTCATGTTCAAACGGAGGCTCATCGGATGTTCCCTTCTGTACTCGCGATCGCGGCCGGCAGCGCGGTCGGGTCGCTGCTTCGCTGGGTGCTCGGCCTGCAGTTGAACGCACTTTTCCCTGATCTGCCGCTCGGCACGCTCGCTTCAAACGTCATCGCCGGCTACGTCATCGGCGTGGCGATCGCGTTCTTCGCGCGGCTGCCGCATCTCGCCATCGAATGGCAGCTGTTCGTCATCACCGGGCTGATGGGCGGACTGTCCACCTTCTCGTCGTTTTCGGCGGAAGTTGTCGCAAGCCTTCAGCAAGGAAAGTATGGCTGGGCGGCCGGCGAAGTCGGCATCCACGTGGCGTCGTCTCTCGCGATGACCGCGCTCGGCATCGCGACCGTGATCGTGCTCGCGCGTCTGCGCCCCGGCGCGCTTTGAGCGAAGCGCAAAGCGTAATACCGCGCTAACCGACGCGTGTCTCGATCTGCGCGATCAACGCCTCTCGCGATGCGCTTCCCAGGTGCCGCGCTCGTGGCCGTCGACCTTGAGCGAGCTGCGCTCGCGCAAACCCGGATCGGCAGGATCGAGCGTTTCGTCGTCGTTGTGCAGGAGCGTGATCTTGCTCATGTCGCGTCACATCTCGATATGAAACGTCTTGTGCGACGACTAGCATAGTTCGGACCCTAGCATCGTCCGGACCGCGTCCACGGCCCGGCGCGTATCAACACGACGCGCCCGCGAGCGACGCAGCCTTCAGGTCCGCGAGATAGATGGTGCTGCTTCACGCCCAGATCGTCCCAATGCGCCGGATGGCACGTCAGCATCAGAATCTGGTGACGCTTGGCCGCTTCGAGCAGCGCGCGCTTGATGCCTTCGCGGCGCGCGTCGTCGGTATGGACCACGGCATCGTCGAACAGTAGCAGCGTGGGACGGCCCGCCGCCTGAAGCAGATCCGCATAGGCCAGCCGCGCGAGAATGCCCAGTTGCTCCTGCGTGCCGAAGCTCAGCGAATCGAGCGCTTCGGGCTGTTCGCCGCGCGCGAGCGATACGGGCGTAAGGCGTCGTCGACCGACAACTCGCCCGCTGGAAACACGCGCTTCAGATAATGGCCGAGCCGTTGCGTGAGCGGCGCGCGCAGTGTGACAATGCTGGTATCGCGCTCTTCGACGAGCACGGTTTCGAGCAGATCCAGCGCGGCCGCGCACAGACGCAGCTCGCGCCGGCGACGCTCGACCTGCTCCACCGATACATCGGCCAGCGCGAGCTTTTCGCCGATGCCTTCGCCGCTGCGCGCTTCGAGACTGCCGCGCAACTGCGCGATGCGGTTCTGCCGCTCGGCCTGTTCCTGACGCAGGATGTCCGCCGATCTCGCGTAGCGCCTTCGGCCGCCGGGTCGTCCAGTTGCGCGGCTTCGAGCTTCTTGCCGCACGCATCGAGTTCGCGCGCATAGCCTTTGAGCAGCGCGTCCTTTTCGACGAGTTGCGACTGCCGCTCCTCGCGGCCGCGCACGAATGCGGGATCGGCGAGCCGCGCCTGATTGGCGTGCAGGCGTTCGCGCACGGCCTGTTCGGCGGCCAGCGCGCTGGCCTTCTTCTCCGACGCGCCGGCTTGCGCCGTGCGCGCGTTTTCGTGCTGAAGGCGCGCGGTATCGAATGCGCTTTTGGCATCGGCGAGCGGCAGCGCATTCGATACGTCCGGCAGCTTTGCGCGACGCTCGTCAGTGACGGCAAGGCATGCGCGTGCATCCACCAGTTCGTCGCGCAATGCTTCGATTCCCTTCGGCGCGTGAAGCTCGAGCACGCGCACATGCGTCGACTTCTCCGCCGTGAGCTGTTGCCACTTTTCGTGATGCCGGTTCGCTTCGGCCAGACTCGCCACGCCGAGTTCGCGCAACACCTGCGCATGCTCGCGTTCCAGTTCGCGCAACTGAGCGCTGAGCGCGGAAAGATCCGTTTCACCCGGCTTGATGACCAGTTCGCCGAGTCCCGGCAAGCTCAAGGTCTTTTCGCTTTCCAGCAGCAATTCGCCGCTGCCTCCGAGGGTCGTGCCATCGACGGTGATCGCGCGGTTCAGCCGGTATTCGATGCGCGTCGACGCGGCGTCCTTGCGCGCCTGCAAGGGCAGCATCGCCTCGGCCTGCGCGCGCAGACGCTTGAGTTGCTTCGCATCGATCTCTCGACGCGCGCGTCGACGCGCGCGGCCTGCTCCGTGAGCGCGTGGATGGTCGCGTTCGCGGCGGCGGCTTTGGCGAGCACATCGTCTAGACGCTCGATGGCGCCGCGATACAGCGTTACGTGTTGCTCGAGATCGTTCGCCGTGACCGCCGCATTCGCCAGATCGTGCGGGTATGCGCTTCGTCGTGACGCGCTTGCGCATCGGCGACAGCGAGCGCCGCTTGTGCAGCCTGCGACGCGTAGTGGTCCTGTGCCACCGCCGCTTCCAGATCGCGCGCAGCCTGTTCCGGCTGCAACAGATTCGCGTGCTGCGTGTGCGCGAGTTCGCATTTTTGCAGTAGTTTTTGCAGTAGTTCGCGCTGCACGCGTTCGAGTTCGGCCGATGCCTTCGCGCGCTCCTGCGCGCGCGAACGCGCCGGTGGTCTTCGAGGTGCGCGTGAGCAGCTTGCCGCACTCCGCCGATACCGCGCGGATCAGCGCATCCTTGCCGCCGGTCGCGTCGCCGCCGGACAATTGCGCGAACGCGTGGCCGCCGGAATCGCGAACTTTGTCGGTCTGCTCCTGAGCACGCACAGCAAATCGGGAATGCCCGCATGTTCGAGCTTGCTCGCGCCACGCTCGGTGCGAGAAAAGCCCAGCAGTTCAGCGAGCTTTTCCTCGGCCTCGTCTTCCGCGTAACTCTGCGTGCCGATACGCAACTCGCACCGGCTCTTGCGTACGAAGGCCTTGTGGAGCACATACGGCACGATGGCCCCGAGCGTCGAGACCTTGTAGCGCTCCAGAAACACCGTGCAAATGGCTTCGGCAATGGTACTTTCCCCGCTTCGTTGGAACCGGCGATGATATTCAGCCCCGGCTCGAAGCCGTCGATGACGAGCCGGTCCGCGAGCTTGCGAAAGTCCTGAATGGCGATGCTTTCGAGAGTTACGCAGCCCCCGCTTCACGTTGGTTTTTGCGCTGGAACCCCGCCAGCAGCAACGCTTCCGATGCCGCGGTGGCCTTGGTCTCATCCGCTGCAAAGAAGCGCGCAAGCGCGCGACCACGCCCGCGAGATAACCGCTGCGCGAACCAAGCGCGGCCAGATCGTCCTCGGTCGGCAGCACCCTGAGTTCGCTCGCCGATGCCCGCAAAGCACGCACGCGCACACGCGCTTCCTCGATGGCGACATGCACGGCTTCGGCATCAGCGATGCGTGGCGCTGCCGGTTACGCGCAGGCCAACACACGCTATAAGTCACGCCGTTCCGCTGACGCGAAGTCTGCCAATTCATTGGCGATATGAAATGCCTCGGTAACCGTCCCCGCGCTCAGCAAGGAAAATCCATCATATAACATAATTCCTAAAAAATTGAGCTTAACCTTGCGCCCTTCCGTTCGGCGAAGGTATCGACCCGTGTATGTTTCAGACATAGGAATCGCGTGAGATATCCTTAAGGCAACGCTAATTAAGTCCACCATTAGTGCTTGTCAGGTGTTATAGAGCGCACGTGCAAAGAGAAAGGCAAACGACGATGAAGTAGCAGACGCTGGCGATGGCCGCGGATCAAGGTGCGGGGTTCGAGACTTGCCGCAAACGCACGCGACGCGACGAGTTGCTTGACACGATGAACACGATCGAGAT
>LFLF01000037.1 GCA_001184395.1 Candidatus Paraburkholderia calva
TGTTTGGTTGGAGCAAGACAGTCGGGAGGATTCGGCAGGCGATGTATCGAGGACTGAAGCGCGTCGACCAATTCTTTCTGCTGATCCAGGCAGCTTACAACCTGACGCGCATGGGAACGCTGGCCGCTCGGGCGGCATGAGAGCGACCGCCGAAAAGAATGCGACATTAGCAGCACCTGAATCAACGAAGTCCGGCGTTAAATTAGTTGGGTCTGAACGTCGCGTTGGCTCTTTCGAATGAGTAGGCGCACGTTCAAAAAAACTATTTCAACAGCCTGCTAGGGCACCATAGACGGGTTTTGTAACCGCCTAACCGCGCATCCCCGGCCGACATCTGCAAGCAGCGATGCGGACAAGGATATGCGCGAATCGAATCCCTATCGGAGGTCATCAATTGCAAAAGCAGACTATACCGACACGCGCCTCTATATCGACGGCGAGTGGTGCGACGCGAAATCCAGCGAGACCATCGGCACGGTCGCGCGCGCGGGCGTCGCCGATCTGGAGCGAACCGTCGCGGCCTCGCGTCACGGCTTTGCCACCTGGCGCAAGCTCACTGCGCTCGAGTGCGCCCAGACCATGCGTAAGGCGGCCGGACTCATCCGCGAACGGGCGGACGCCATCGCGCGTCTGCTGACGCAGGAGCAGGGCAAGCCGCTCGCCGAAGCGCGTATCGAAGTGAATTCGGCGGCAGACATCATCGGATGGTTCGCGGATGAAGGACGCCGCGTGTACGGCCGGATCGTGCCGCTGCGCAATATCCACGCGCAGCAAACGGTCGTGAAGGAACCGGTCGGCCCGGTTGCCGCGTTCACGCCGTGGAACTTCCCGGTCAATCAGGTCGTGCGCAAGCTGTGCGCGGCGCTTGCTACGGGCTGCTCGTTCATCGTGAAGGCGCCGGAAGAAACGCCGGCGTCGCCCGCCGAACTGGTGCGCCCATTCGCCGATGCAGGTGTGCCCAAGGGTGTCGTGCAACTCGTCTATGGCGATCCGCCGCAGATTTCGCAATTCCTGATCGCACATCCGGATATCCGCAAGGTGACCTTCAACGGCTCGACCGCCGTCGGCAAGCAGCTCGCCGCGCTGGCCGGGCAGCACATGAAGCGCGCGACGATGGAACTCGGCGGTTACGCGCCCTTGATCGTCGCAGAAGACGCGGACGTCGAGCTTGCGGTGAAAGCGTCGGGCGCGGCCAAGTTCCGTAACGCCGGCCAGGTCTGCCATCTCGCCGACGCGCTTCCTCGTGCACAACAGCGTCAAGCAGGATTTCATCGCGGCGCTCGTGAAGCACGCGGAAAGCCTGAAAGTGGGCGATAGCCTCGCCGACCGCACGCAACTCGGGCCGCTCGCCAACGCGCGCCGTCTCACGGCGATGAGCAGCGTCATCGACAACGCGCGCAAGTCTGGCGCGACCATCGCGACCGGTACGAGCACATCGGTCAGGCAGGCAATTTCTTCGTGCCGACGGTCATCACCGACGTGTCGCTGGAAGCGGATGTGTTCAACGCTGAGCCGTTCGGGCTGATCGCGGAGGTGCGCGGATTCGATTCGCTGGAAGACGCGATCGCGGAAGCGAATCGTCTGCCGTATGGCCTCGCGGGCTACGCGTTTACGCGCTCGTTCAAGAACGTACATCTGCTTACGCACGGCGTGGAAGTCGGCATGCTGTGTGTGGATCAACCAGCCGGAGACACCTTGGCCGGAGATGCTGTTCAGCGACGTGAAGGATTCCGGCTACGGTTCGGAAGGCGACCCGGAAGCGCTCGAGCCGTATCTCGTTACGAAGTCCGTCACCGTGATGGCGGTCTGACGACGCACGACGCATGAAAGAAACGGCGCGCCGGTCGCGCCGTTTTTTACGCCCGCGGCTCGAGCATCAGATCGATATAGTCATACGCGGATTTGGGCGCCGCCTTGGTGTCGGGCTCGCCCGACAACGCGCCACGCAGCCACAAACCGTCGATGAGTGCAGCGAGCCCGCTGGCGGCGCGGCGTGCGGCGGGTTTCGTCAGTTCGCGCGAAAAATTCGCGCACAGATTGGAGAACAGCCGCCGCGTGTTCACATGCTGCAGGCACCGCAATTCGGCCTTGTGCATGCTCTCCGACCAGAACGCGAGCCAGGTTTTCATGACCGGCCCGTTGACCTGTTCCACATCGAAATTAGCCATGACAACCGCGCGCAGCTTCGAGCGCGGATCGGGCTTCGCGGCCTTACGGCGGCGCGCGATCGCAAGCCACAGATCGCGCAGCACGTGGCGCATGGTGGCTTCGAGCAGGCCGTCCTTGTCGCCGAAGTAGTGACTGACGATGCCTGTCGACGTGCTCGCGCGCTGCGTCACCGATGCGAGCGTCGCCGCGCCCAGTCCCACCTGATCGATGGTGAGGAGCGTCACGTCGATCAACTGCGCGAGGCGGACTTCGCGCATTCCGAGCTTGGGCATGGTCGTGAGTGAACCTCGTGAATCTTTGCAGTCGCCGGAGTCGGCCCGCATCCATCGGCCATGATAGGTTTTTTATATTGAACAGTCAATTAATGAAAAGCTTGTGCCGAGATGGCTCGAATAACGTCAATTGAGGTAAGTTAGTGGACTGAGCTCAACGGCACATTCACTTAACGGGACAGGGGAGTCTGCGCAGCAATGGCGAATACCAACGAATACAAGCAAGCCCATCGGCGAGCCGGTGATCGGATGGACGCCGCGCGAGCGTCCCGCGCGCACGGTGATAGAAGGCGCGCATTGCTGCATTGAGCCGCTCGATGCCGAGCGTCATGGCGCGGGTCTTTTCGAAGCCTATGGCAAGGCCACCGACGGCAGCGACTGGACCTATCTCTTCACCGAGCCGTTCGCCGACTTCGACGTCTTCCGCGAGTATCTGAACAAAGCGCAGGCGTCGGTCGATCCGTTGCATTACACGGTGATCGACACCGCGCGCAACAAGGCCGTCGGCACCTTCGCGCTGATGCGCATCGAGCCGGTGCACGGCGTGATCGAAGTCGGCAGCGTGACGTTCTCGCCGCTGCTCAAGCGCACGCGCATCTCGACCGAGGCGCCAGTATTTGCTAATGAGTCGTGTCTTCGATCAGCTCGGCTATCGTCGCTACGAATGGAAATGCGACAGCCTCAAGGCACCGTCGCGCAAGACCGCCCAATGTCTCGGATTTCAGTTCAAGGGTATCTTCCGGCAGACGATCGTCTATAAAGGAAGAAACCGCGACACCGCGTAGTACGCCATCATCGACAAGGATTGGCCGCTGGTCCGGCAAGCGTTTGAACGCTGGCTTTCCGACGACAATTTCGATGCCGACGGCACGCAACGCGCGTTGCTCGAGACGATCCGGAGCGCACTCGTCTGACGGATGCGGACGCTCCGACAGCACGAAGGTGAGAGATGTTGTCTGCTACTGCAAGGCGATGCGCGTTCGTCATCGGGACGGCATCGATGCTGATACTGTGGAGGCAGCTACAGCCGCGCCCATCGTTCATGCGGTCTATCCCCCATGCACGATGCCAACGACGAGCAGAGCGGCATGATCCGCGTGCAGGCGCAGGCCGCGCCGATCGGCACGCGCCCGCCGCTCGGCCACTTCGGGACGAGCGCGGCGCGCGCCGGTTCCACGACGCGCCGCGCGCTCACGGATGTCGCGCTCACGACATCCGTGAGCGCGACATCCCATTGCAGACGTCTGCGTCGACACAGTTGCGCGATGCGCTCGCATCGCCAGCATCGTCCGCGCAAGCGTTTCGTTACATGAAGCTGGTGCTGGACCGCGTGAACATTCCGCCCGCGGCCACACGCAGCGGGTTCTTCTACAACGTCTATCTCGATCTGCCCGCCACCGGCGATGTCGATGCCGTCGGTCAGGCGCACTTCGTCGGCACGCTCGGCGCGTTCGAACTGGCGTCGCAACAGCAGGGCAAGAATGCGATCGATTTCGACGTCACCGATCTGCTGTTCAGACTCGGCTTGAGCGATCTGCACGGACTCGTGGTTTCCTTCGTGCGCGTGAGCGGCGCGAATGCGCCGAAGGCGATGCGGTATCGATCGGCGAGCTGCGCGCGGAACTAGCGTCCGACGCGCCCTGATGCGCGCCGAACACGTCCATGCCCAAAATCGACCTCGCAACCGTCCCAGTGCTCGAAGGCTCGGGCTATCCGTCGCCGTTCGACCAGCCGTGCGCCGCGCGCATTCGTCAGCGTCTGGGCGAGGCGGGCGACCTCGCGGATTTCGGCGCAATCTTATGCGGCTTCCGCCGGGCAACTGGTCGAGTCAACGTCACTGGCATTCGCATGAAGACGAGTTCGTCTACGTGCTGGAAGGCGAGCTCGTGCTGATCGAAGACGCGGGCGAAACCATTCTGCGGGCGGGCGATTGTGCCGCGTTTCGCAAGGGCACGGGCAACGGTCATCACATGATCAATCGATCGGCGCGCATGGCGCTGTGGCGCTGTATCTCGAAGTCGGCTCGCGCGTCCATGAAAATCTCACGACGTGTTCCTACGTCGATATGAAAAGCGCCAACGCCGATGGCCGCTTCGTGCACAAAGACGGTACGCCCATCGAATGATGCCTGGCCGTTGACACCGGGCTTGACGCGAAACGCTATTGACGCGAAACGCTATCTTCGTCCAAAATTTTACACTAGAAAGATAAAGCGCAACCACATGCGATAAAGCGCAACACATGCCGATGACCGAAAAGACCGCCAGCCGGAAGACTGCGAAAAAAACCGCCGAAGCAGCCAGGCCCTATCATCACGGATCGCTGCCGCACGCGCTTCTCGATGCAGCGGAAGCGGTGCTGCGCCGTGACGGCATCGGTGCTTTAACGCTGCGCGCCATCGCGCGGGAAGCGGGCGTGTCGCACACGGCTCCGCAGCATCATTTCGGCAATACGGCCGGCGTGCTCAGCGAACTCGCCGCGCTCGGCAATCTGCGCCTGGCCGCGACAATGGCAGAAAAAGCCGAAGGCGCGCGTGGCACGAATGTGCGCCGTAAGGCCATGGCGCGAGGTTATGTGGCGTTCGCCCTGAAGAACCCCGACCTCATGCGTTTCATGTCGCGCAACGAGATGCTCGACAGCGACCGTCCAGCACTGATCGAGTCGCGCCGCATCGCGGGCCGCGCGCTGGCGGGCGTGTTCGGCGATGCATCGGAAGCGCCGCCGGGCAAGGGCACCTTCGGCTGTATGCCCGCCGCGCAAGCCGTCACGATGACGGTCTCATGGGCCTTCGTGCATGGACTCGTCATGCTGCTGATCGACGGGTGTCTGAAGTCGCTCGCGGCATCGGCGGAAGGCGTGCGGTCGGCGGAAGACCTCGTGGACGCCGCCATCGAACATGCGCAAATCTCGCTGGGCAAGCTCGATACGCTTTGAGAACGGCATCGAAGCGCATACGGAATAGGAATAACCGTTTTATGCAAGGCGCGAAGCCAATAGAATGGAATGCATGGGTTCCGATTTTCATCCAGTGAGGCTCATGCTTTCGCTTCCCTTTCATTTGCGTCGCGTTCACCGCGCTGGCCGTGCATGCGTTGCCGGTCTGCGCGCAAAGTTCGGTCACGCTGTACGGCAGTCTCGATACCAGCATCGAAGTCACCAATCCCGGTGCGGGCTATGTCGCGCGCATGGACTCGGGCGCGGATCGCGGATCGCGGATCGCGCTGGGCATGCGCGGCTCGGAAGATCTGGGTGGTGGCACCCGACTGCTGTTCGAACTCGAAAGCGGCTTCAGTTCTGCCGACGGCACGCTCGCGACCAGCGGCACGCTGTTCAACCGGCAAGCGTGGATCGGCGCAGGCGGCCCGTGGGGCACGGTGAGGGCAGGGCGCCAATATTCGCATCTACATTCCGTTCAAAAGCCATCTCGATGCGTTCGGCGCGGGCACCATCGCCTCCGGTTTCGACAATCTCTCGAAGATCACGCCCTACGAGAGCGATGCGATCCGATCACGTATCTGTCGCCCGATATCTATGGCCTCGCTGCGCGATGGCACCACGGACGGCAACGGACTTGCGGGCGCGATCGAAACCTTCGACTATCGCAACGGGCCGCTGTGCTTCTCCTACGCGCATCAGCAGACGCACGGCGACGGCGCGTTGCGCGCCAATCTCGGCGGCGTGTTTTTCGTGTACGGCCCGGTGACGAGCTACCTTTCATTCCTCAACGGCGATGGCGTCACGCCCCGCTATCACAACGACGGCGCATCGGTCTCCGCGATGTATGCGGTGACGTCGCGCTTTCGCGCATCGCTCGGTTATACGTATCTTCACGACCGCTCCGGCGGCGACAACGACGCCGACCAGTTCAGTGCGGCCTGCGAATACGACATGTCGAAGACGCTGCTGCTCTATGCGAGCGCGTGCTGGCTGCGCAATCGCGGCGATGCGACCTTCACGCTGCTTGGCGTGAACGTGGTCGGGCTCACGCCGTCGTATGCGGGCGCGCCGGTGCGCAGCGTGCAGATCGGCATGCTCGAACGGTTCTGATCCGTTCAACGCGGCTCCACGGGCCACGTATTCTCGAACACGCATTCATCGATGACGCGGCGCTTGGCCCACTGCTGAGTCTCCAGCATCGGTGCATCGTAGAAGCGCTCGACGTGGCCCACGCACAGGATCGCGATCGCGCGCGCGCCCTGCGGCATCGCGAGCAGCGTCGCGATCTCGTGCGGATCGAATAGCGATACCCAGCCCATGCCGAGTCCTTCGGCGCGCGCGGCGAGCCACATGTTCTGGATCGCGCACGAGACCGATGCGAGGTCCATCTCCGGCAACGTGCGCCGCCCGAATACGTGCTGCTCGCGCTTATCCATGAGCGCCATCACGAGTACTTCGCCGCACTCGCGTATACCCTCGACTTTCAATTCCATGAACGCGTCGCGACGTTTGCCGAGCGCATCGGCGGTGAGCAATCGCTCGCGTTTGACCGCGGCATGGAGACGCGCGCGCAACGCATCGCTAGTGATGCGAATGATGCGCCACGGCTGCATGAAGCCCACGCTCGGCGCATGCAGCGCGGCGTCGATCAGGCGTTGCAACACCTCGGGTGCAACCGCTTCGCGCGCGAAGTGGCGCATGTCGCGCCGCTCGTGAATTACGCGATAGACAGCCTTACGTTCTGCTTCACTGAATGAATGGTTCATGGTTGTCCAGATAGTGCGAAGCGCTCGCGAGAGAAGCGAAGTAAGACGAGCGAAGCACGTAATGATACAGGCGCATATCGGTCGTTTGCAGTTTGGTCACATTGATTACATAAGGGACTGATTCGCCATCGAGTTTGATAGACCCCGTAAAAAGCGGGCCATTTTCGCGGGCGTGTTCCTCGTCAACGGGGAACAGAACAACGGTAGTACGGCTGGTTTCGGTCAACATAATGAACCTCCTTCGAAATGAAAAAGGCCATCCGGGAGCGTCGAGAGACGATCCACGGATAGCGCAGATCGTCTCTCGACATGGCAAAGGTAGGACAAAAGCAGGAGATACTCAAGCCCGATACCGTGCAAACGGGCATAGTTAAATCAGCCTGCGTGGGCCGCGCTCGTTGCTTCGTCGGCCAGCTCGGCGCGTAATTCAAAGGCCGTGGTCAGAATGCCGAACGTGTGGCGCGCTGCGTTACGAACGGCTGTAGACGGGTTTTCGAGCGATGCCCCAAGCAATTCCGCAGTGGAATTGACGAACCAGACCGGCGTGTCGATGACGAGCCCCGGAAACGCCTTGCTCAACCCGTCAATAAGGCGCTGTGCGGCTCCTGGGCATGCTTGTTCGTGGACCATGCCGAAGGCAGCGAGCGCGTGAGGCATCGTTTCCATATCGCGCGCGACCGCTTCAAGGTCTTCCTCCGACGCTCGAAAAGGCAGGATGGTGAGGTGTGCCTGCTCGGCCATTGCCTGGTCGAAGGCCGGCCAGTTTCCGCCGCCGTCCACGATCAGCCAGCCGTTACCCATGCTGTGGCTTGCGGTAATGATCTGCGCAAGCCCGTTGCCGTCCCGACCGTCCAGCGCGCCATAGGGGCGGCCTTCGGCCTTGATACGGCGATGGGGATAGGTCAGGACATAGGCAGCCGGCTGTTTCCGGAGAATCGCGCCAAGGCATATCAGATGCGACGTGGTCGTCTTCGTGGTTCCGCCTTTTTGCCCTCCAACATAGACAATGTTGCTCATACCGCCTCCTTTTCGAGAATTTCAAGCATGATTTCCTGCGCCGAAACTATACGCGCCCCTCTGTCCGGCTTCGATCGGCCACAGCGGCAACATAGCGACCGTACAGCCCGTGCGTTGGCCTGAGCGTTAGTTGCATCGTGTCCATCGCCTCGCCCGGCGGTCACGGCGAGCGCTCGGTCGCGATGGGCACCATCGACATGGCGATCTGGGACGCGACCGCGAAGATCGAAGGCAAGCCGCTGTTTCCGTTGCTAGCGGACCGCTACGGCAGCATGCGCGCCGACCGCGACTGGCTGCAATTTGATTGCGCGCTGAGCTATGGCCTCGTCGAATATCTGCGCACGCTCGAAATGCTGCGCGAGCATGGTTGGTAGCCGAGCCGTTGCATTCCGCACGGCGGGCATCAGATGTCGCTCAACATCGCGGCGGGACTCGGGCTCGGCAGCAACGAGTCGTATTCGGACCTGTTCCAGCCGTATGGCGGCTTCCCGGGCGGCATAAAGGTGGAGGGCGGCTACATCACCATGCCGGACCTGCCGGTTATCGGCTTCGAGGGCAAGTTGGATCTGATCGCCGAGACGAAGAAACTGTCGGCGTAAGCCTTCTTCGCGTGCTCAACCGGCCTTGAGCTCGAAGGTTTTGGCTTCGTCCACGCCGTCCACATCGTCCGCATTGACGACCCGCGCGACATTGCGGAAATCTCGCGGCGATTGCCCGGTCATGCGTTTGAATGCATTGCTGAAGGCGCTTTCCGATGCATAGCCGATCGATTCAGCGATGACCGCCACGGAACGCGTGCCCTCGCGCAGGGCGCGCTCCGCCAGCCGCATGCGCTATTCCGCAAGGTAGCTCAAAGGCGTGACGCCCCCGCGGTCCTGAAGCGCAACGCGAAGGTGGTGCGCGACATGGCGCAGGCATCGGCGAGTTCGTCGAGACGCCAGTTGCGCGCCGGGTCGCCGTGCATCAGTTGCAGAGCGGGCGCGAGCCGGCGGGCGCTCATTGTGTGAAACCAGCCGGGTGAGAGGACTTTGGCGCTCTCCATATGCGCGCGCAGAATCTGGATGAACAGCAATTGCGCCAGATGCGCGGAAGCCAATTGCGCGCCGGGCTGCGCATCCGCGCGTTCGTTCACGAGTTGGGCGAGCAGCCATCGGAATGCCCTCGCCTGCGGCGCGGACCCATCGATGCGTATCCACGGCGGCAGCACGTCCGCGAGCAACAGGCCGCTCGCGGGGTCGAAGCAGCACGTGTCCGCCGATATGCGCAAAGTCGTCGCCGATGCGCGTCGTCGATTTGCCCTTGCGGGAGAAGAGACTCATCGCATCGACGGGCGCGAGGCGCGGGTCGCTCGCGAGCACGAAAGCGCGCGACGCCGCCATCGCCATCAGTCCCACATCGCCCTCCGCAAAGCGCACGGGATCTTTCTCTCCGTCGATGCAGACCAGCACTGACCCTTCACGACGGCGAAGAACTTGATGGTCTTGGCGGCGGGAACCGGATTGGCCCACGCACCGCCCGCGCTGAAGCCGCCCGTGACGAGCGATTCGTGAGGATATCGGACAAGGGATCGGCGCTCATTGCCGTACTTTCGTGCAAGTAAGCCGCACTTTCAAGCATTCTGCGTACGCACGGCACACTCTAACCTGATGGCTCTCAACGAACATTGGAAGGAGCGCTTGCATGAGCGACGAACTGGTTTTTGTCATCGGAGGCTCGGGCTTCATCGCGCAGCATTGTATTTTGGCCTTGCTGCAAAGGGGATATCGCGTGCGAACCACCGTGCGTTTGCTTGCTCGCGAGGCACAAGTGCGCGTGCAGCTCGCGGTCGGGGAGCCGATACGGGCGACCGCTTGTCGTTTGCCGCCGCCAACTTGATGGATGACGCCGGCTGGCGCGACGCGATGGACGGTTGCGCCTACGTGCTTCACGGCGCATCGCCGATGCCATCGGGCGATCAGGTGAGCGACGACGACTGGATCAGGCCCGCCGTCGACGGCAATCTGGCGCGTATTGCGCGCGGTCCGCGACGCGGGTGTGAAGCGCGTGGCCCCGACGGCCGCGTTCGGTGCGGTCGGCGTGGGTCATCGGCCCGATTACCGCCGCCCGTTCGACGAGACGGACTGAAGCGATCTGAGTGGCGACGTCGCGCCGTATCAGAAGTCGAAGACGCTGTCGGAACGCGCGGCATGGGACTTCATCGCGCGCGAGGGCGGCGGGTTGGAGCTATTCGGCGATCAATCCCGTCGCGGTGCTCGGGCCGGCGCTGCGCGCCGACTTCTCGCACTCGATCCGGATACATCAAGAGTCTGCTGGACGGTCAGCCCGGCTGCCTCAACATCAACTCGGGTTTCGTCAATGTGCGCGATGTGGCCGACCTGCATCTGCGCGCGATGACCGATCCGGCCGCCAACGGCGAACGCTTTCTTGCGACGGCGGGTGAAAGCCTTTGGATGATCGACGTCGCCAAGGTGCTGCGTGCGCGTCTCGGCGTGGCGGCGAGCAAGGTGCCCTTGCACATGTGGCCGGACGATGAAGTGCGCAATCATCCCGCGATGAAGGCGTTTGCTCTTCTGCTGAATATCGACATGAACGTCACCAGCGCCAAGGCCGTCCGCCTGCTCGGCTGGCAGCCGTGATCGAGTGAGGAGGCGATCGTAGCGACCGCCGAAAGCCTGATGCGGCTCGGACTGCTGGAAGGTGCTTAACAGACTGTGATTGCAGTCGAGCCGCGGCTACGTGCCGAAGATCCGCGAGCGATGTGCCGCGACGCCGGCCGCCGATGCGAAGGTCGCGCTCGTCCACGGCGTCGAGGCATCGCCGGCGGCGAATATGCCCGGTACGCTCGTCTGCTTCCAGTCGTCGACGCGGATCACCGGACCGATGGAACCTTCGTCGAAGGCGCAGCCGAGCTGTCCGGCAAGCGGGCTCGCCATGCGTGTACGCAGCCCGACGAACAGCGCATCGATTTCGACAATGCAGTCATCGTCTAGACGCAAGCCGGTGATGGCGGGCGCATCGCCGAGCGCGTTGATCACAGGGACGCGCTCGATGCACACGTTGCGGCGCGCGAGCAGCGCGGCTTCTTCGGACGTCGGTTCGACGATGCCCTGCGTGAACCATGTCGTCGGTCCCCAGTCGGGAACCAGAATGGCTTGATGGACCGAGAGCGCGTGCGTTGCCAGAACGCCTAGTTTTCGGTCCGCAACTTCGAAGCCGGCAATACGGGCAATGCAGCACGGACCTGCCACAGCGCTCTTCCAGAACGCACAGCGGCGGCAGTTCGTCGCTCACGCCGGTGGCAAGAATCAATCGATCCGCGCTCGACGCGTGTCCATCGCGTTGCGTGACGATAAAACGATCCCCGATGCGCTCGGCCGTGCGCGCTTCGTCCGTCACGATCCGCACCGTGGCTTCGCCTATGATCTCGTCGGGCGACTTGCCATCCTGTCCGAAGAAACCATGCGAGTGCGGCGCAAACCGGTTGCGCAGACGCCGGCCGTCCAGCACGAGCACGCGCCGCCGCGCACGAACCAGTTGCATGGCGGCGGAAAGACCGGCGAAGCTGCCGCCGATCACGACGACGTCGTAGTGTGCGTCCATGACTTGCTCTCCTTCATCTCAAGAAACCCGATGAGTTTCATGATAGTCCCATGTTAAACTCTCATGTAACTGGAAAAGTTTCTTGAAATGGCCGATCACAATGAGAACCGATAGCCGCATATCGCGCGTCCTGCACGCGCTGATCCACATGAAGCAGGCGGAAGGGCCGCTCACGTCCGAAGCGCTCGGCGACATGCTGTGCACGAACGCCGTGGTGGTGAGACGCCTGTTCGGCGGCTTGCGCGATATGGGTTATGTCGCGTCGGAGAAAGGGCACGAAGGCGGCTGGGTGCTCGTCAGACCGCTGGAGGAAATCACGCTACTGGATGTCTATCGCGCAGTAGGCGAGCCGCGGCTGTTTTCGGATCCCGTGTCGGAGGATCATCCGAAATGTCTGGTCGAACAGGCGGTGAACGCGCATCTGTCGGCTGTGCTCAGCGATGCCGAGACCGTTTTGCTCAAGCGATTCGCGAAGGTCACGATCGCGGCGCTGGCGCGTGAGGTTCGTTTGCCCACGTCCCGTTCGAAACAGTGATGATCCGCGCACGTCGGGCGCTGCGTCATTTCCTGCGCCGCTGGCCCATGAGCTTGACGATATCGGTGATGGGACCGCTCGTCATGAGGTGCGAGATATCGTCGAGATGAACCCAGCGGCACTTGGAAATTTCGTTGCTCGGGCGAGCCTTGGCGCTCGACGGAATTTCGCACGAGAACACGTGATGATGTTTCTGCTTGCCGCAAAAATCGAAGAGATGTTTAGCCGATTTGCCCAGAAGACGCGTTTCTTTCTTGAGCTCTCTTAGCGCGGCGTCGAGGCGGTCTTCACCGCATTTGAGAATGCCGCCGGGCAAGGCCCATTTCGACTCGCGTGCGACCAAAAGAATCCGCTTACCTCGACGACAAATAACGGTGGCGCGCTTCTTCAAACCGAACTCCCACTTGTTTGCAGGTGTATTCGAGGCGCGCTTGACGCGCTCGCGTTTCGGGCCGTGCTTAATCGGGCCGTGCTCTTAATCTTAATATAACCTAGCATCCTAATGCAGTCTCGCGAATAGCATGCATCCTTCAGACGTAAAGGCGGCAATTGCGCCACAGCTACAACAGTGCTTCATCAAACCGTCACAGAAAACGGGTTGGGGCAGGTCGCTGTGTTAAGGTCTGAGCAAACTATATTTTTTGTTCGGCTCGGAGCTGCAATGGTGGATATGGATGCCGACTGGCCTTTGCCGCGGCCCGTCAAAATCTTCGACGTGGACCGGCGACCGGTCGACGCGCTGTTTTCAGAAACAAGTTCCATTGCAAGTACCTTCTCATCATTGGCGACACCGGTCGTCGCCAAAGCCGTGCACCGCGCGCGCGAACTCGCGACCAATTGCGATGCGGAAGGTTTTCATCAGCTTCGTGTGGCATTCAGAAAGCTCAGAGCGCTTTACTGGGCCTATTCGCCCTACCTCGGCGAAGAGGCCACGGCGCAAGCCACCGAGGAATTCAAGCGGCTCGCCGCGGTGGCCGGCGGCACGCGCGACTGGGATATCGCCGGTGATCTTTTGAAAGCCGCGCAAAACTCGCGCGCATCGCTGGGCTTGCTCGTAAGCGCTGCGCAAGAGAAGCGCGCGCAGGCGGTGGTGAATAGCCAAGCCCAGATCAAATGCGATGACGTAGAAGCGTTTCTCAATGATGTGCTGCTGCGTGCGCAAGCGGCCCTGGCGTCGAGTTGCCAGGACTTGCCCATTCGCGATTTCGCGGAAAATCGTGTCCGGCGTGCGCACCGCGCGCTAAAGAAACGCAGCCGGGATGCGGCTCGTCAGGAGACGCCGCAAGAGGAAGATCTTCACGACGTCCGCAAGGCCGGCAAGAAGCTGCGCTATCTGCTCGAGTTTTTTCAGCCGGTCATCAATGGCGGGCACGATCGCACGATCAAGAAGCTGACGTCCGTGCAAAACAAGCTCGGCGAATTCAACGATATCGCCGCGAGCGAAGTGCTGATTAGCGGCGCCTCGTTCAACGGTGTGCCGCCGGAGGTCGTGCAGGAAGCGCTGCAATGGCTGGAAAAGCAAAAGTGCAGACGAATGCGCGCGGCATCGCGCCACGTGCGGGACATGGCGGGGTGACGTGTTCTGTCATCGGATCGCGCGCCTTGGTCAGGCCGTGCAGCGGTCATAAAGAGGCTTGAGCCACGCATCGACCGCGAAAGGCCCGGACCCGGCACATAGCCAAGCTTGCGAGTCCCGCGATGTAGAGCGCGTCGGTCTCGTCTCATATCCCGGCGGGCCGAACTGGGGCACGCCGTTCACCATGGTCATGAGTTTGATCGACGTGAAGCCGAACGGCAGATGCACGGTCAGCGCCGCCACCAGCAGCATGGCCAGCATTGGCCATGCGATCAACGGAACGAACGCGCCCAACAAAACGGCGAGACCACCCAGCAGTTCGATTGCAATGGTAGCCCACGCCATGAAGTGCGGCGCGGGCACGTTGAGACTGTGCAGAATCGCCGCGAAATTCTCCGGGTTCTCGATGATCTTGGCATAGCTGTGCGCTATGAATCCGTAGCCGACGATGAACCGGATGGGCAAGGGCGCATAGACGCTCAGTCGCGTGGCAAGCCGTGCGGGGTGGAACATCGACAGATAGGGTTGAAGTTTTTTCATCTTGAGTATTCGTATCAAGGCTTGCGCATCGTCACGAGAAAACGCTTGCGAAAATGACCATGTCCGATAGTTCGTTGAATGAGCGCATCTGGTTACAAGCAATTTTTATAGAGAGCAAGAAGCGACAAAGCGCAGCAATCAATTGCCCATGCGAATCAACACTTTCCCGCGCACGTGTCCGGTCGCGAGCTTTTCCAGGGCCGCACGCGTGTTGTCGAGCGGGAACACCGAATCGACGATGATCTGCAAGCGGTCCGCGCGGAACATGCGGATCGCTCCGTCCAGATACTTTCGCGCGTCGGTGAAGAACACCGCTTCGTCCGTGCGTCCACCCCGTCCTTGAATGCCGAATTCGACCAGCGTCGCGATACGTCCGCCCGCACGCAGCACGGACCATTACTTCTCGAGCGTCACGCCGCCGAGCGGATCGAAGACGAGGTCGATGTCGCGCAGCGCCGTAAAGTCCTGCGTGCGGTAGTCGATCACTTCGTCCGTGCCGAGGCTCTTCACCAGTTCGACGTCCCTCGCCGATGCCGTAGCGATCACCCGCACACCCGCCTGATGCGCCAGTTGCACGGCCATGCTGCCCACGCCACCCGCTCCCGCATGAATGAGCACACGCTGGCCGGCCCGCAGCTTGCCGGTTTCGAAGAGTGCCTGATAAGCGGTGCCGAAAGCGGTCGGCAACGCGGCCGCCTGTTCGAAGCTCATCTCGCCGGGAATCGCGCACAGCGCCTGTGCATCGATGACGATCCTTTCCGCGAACGCACCGCCCACGCCGGGCGACATGCGTCACGCATGCGCCGGCCTCGACGACACCGCTGAAGTTACTGCCCGGGTATAGGGAAACGAAACAGGGAACACCTGCTGCATATATCCGCAATGGTCTTGATGTCGAGCGGATTCACGCTTGCCGTTTCGACGCACACGAGTACTTCGTCGGCATCGGGCGTACGCAGCTGCGTATCGCTGAGTGTCAGCACGTCGGGGGCGCCGAAGGTTTCGATGAAGGTTTTTTCATGACGATTGGAATGAATGTTCGAAAGAGCGATTTGGCGGTTTGGCGATTGAGCGGTTTGAATCGGTCAGGCTTGCGGCGGGAACTGGCCGAGTTGCAGGAACAAGCCGAACCAGTCCTCCATGTGCCAGGTCGTCGTGATGCGTTCGCCATCGAGCGTATGGAACTCGTGCAGACGGAAGCTCACGTGCTTGCCCGTCGGCGCGATGCCGAAGATTTCGCCGCGATGCGTTCCGGTGATCTCCGCGCGGACCGCGATCCTGCCCGGCTCCTGAAGCATGTCGTGCACGGTGATGCGCACATCCGGAAACGCCTGCGCAAAGCTGCGAATGATGGACTTGATGCCTTCGGGCCCGGCGCCTGCCCCGGGCCAAGCGGAATATCGTCCCAGTCGGAAGTGAGGACGCTATCGACGAGTGCGGGGTCGTTATCGCTGAATGCGCGATAAAAGGTTTCGACGGCCGCGCGTTCGGCGCGAAGGCGGCTGGGTTGATCTTGAGCGCTTGTTTGCATGTGTGATGTCACCGAGTGGAGGGAGTGACGTCAGAGTGGAGGGAGTGACGTCATTCTGCAAATCGCCTTAGAATCTGTCCAACAAATAATTTGTATATACGTTTACTCGTCCAATGGATTTTCACGGCATCGATCTGAATCTGCTGGTCGCTTTCGACGCCCTTATGCGCGAGCGCAACGTGACGCGCGGCGCGGATGGCTTGCGGCCGCCGCCGCGCGCCCGCGATCTCGCCGAACCCATCGCCAACGCCTTGCGCGAGATCGAATCGACGCTCGTGCGCGTGCCCGAGTTCGTGCCGGATGCGGCATCTCTCACCTTCAATCTGGGTTTGTCGGACTATCCGGTGTTCGTGCTGTTGCCGTCGTTGATGGAGTCGCTCGCACGCAAGGTGCTCGGCGTGCCGGTCAATGTGCGTGCATTCGGCGGGCGCGACAAGGCCGTGGATCTGCTGATGCGGGCGTGATCGATGCGGCCATCGGCGTGCCGCCTACACGCACGGACGGCCGCATCAAGACTCGCCCGATTCTGCGCGACGAGTTCGTGACGATCCTCACGAAGGATCATCCCGCCGCGCGGCGAAGCATGAATATGCGGACGTATCTCTCGCTATCGCATGTGCTCGCATCGCCCGAGGGCGACCGCTATGGGCTGGTCGATCAGGTGCTGGCGCAGCAGTGCAAGGCGCGCAAGCTTGCGCTGCCGCTGCCGCAGATGTTCGCGTTGCCGGCTACCGTCGCGCGCATGCAATTGACCGCGACCGTGATGAAGCGCGTCGCGCTGACGTCGCCCGCGAGCCGCAGGCTGGTAATGTTTCCGCCGCCGGTCGCTTTGCCTGAGATCGTGTTTCATCTCATCTGGCATCGGCGCGAGGACCGGCATGCCGCGCAAGTCTGGTTGAGCGATTTGATCGCGGATGTCGCTGCTTCGTCGTAGCGAAACTCAATGCGACGCGGTATGAGAAAACGGCAGCTATGAAAGAACCCTCGCTTACCACACGAACATGGAACGAGTTCGCGCAGCGTTGTGGCGCGAAGACATATTAGCGGTATACGTGGGCATCAACTTCTTTTTGTAGGACGATTTCGCGCGTCCTTCGGCATCGAGGGAGGACAGGTGCTGTCTTCGACAATCGTCATCAAACGAAGGAGATGGGATGGTTCGCCAATCCGCAAAAAGGACTTTCATCCGTGTCGCTGTCGTATGCAGCGTGCGCGTCATGCAGCATGACGCGCACGCTGCGAGCATCTATGCCCCGTATGTCGACGTCACATTCTACCCTACGCCACAAGTCGACAAGATCGGCGTGACGCAAGGCATTCAGCAGTTCACGCTGGCGTTCGTCTTGTCCGGTAGCGGCTGCACGCCGTCGTGGGGCGGGGTGCAAAGCATCGGCGGCTCGGCGAGCGGAGATCTGCTGACATCGCTTGCGGCTTCGATCGCGAGTTATCGCACGAAGGGCGGTGAAGTGTCGGTATCGTTCGGCGGCGCCAACGGCGTGCCGCTGATGCAGGCATGTTCGAGCGTCGCGTCCTTGAAGAAGGCGTATCAGAAGGTCATCGACACGTATGGTCTGACGCACGTCGATTTCGATATCGAAGGCGCGGCGCTGCAAGACACGGCATCCGTCGCACGCAACTTTCAGGCGGTTGCGCAACTGCAGACAGCTTACGCGGCCCAAGGCAAACCGCTGCACTTGACGCTCACGCTACCGGTGATGCCAAGCGGACTGACGCAGGATGGCATTGCCGTGCTCGATTCAGCGCTTGCGAACAAGACCACGCTCAATGCCGTGAACGTGATGGCGATGGACTATGGTCCCGCGAATCTCGACATGGGCATGTCCGGCATCAGCGCGGCGCAAGCGCTGTATTCGCAACTCGATAAGGCCTACAAGTCGGCGGGACAAACAAAAAGCAGCGCGCAACTGTGGCAACTGGTCGGTGTTATGCCGATGATCGGCATGAAGGACGTGCAGGGCGAGACCTTCACCCTGGCGAACGCGCAGACGGTTCTGACCAACGCGCAGAATAACGGTTACGGCATGTTGGCGAACTGGTCGGTCGGACGCGATCAGTCTTGCCCGAACAACGGCGCCTATACTGCGCCGACCTGCTCGGGCATCGTTCAGCAGCCTTATGCTTTTGCATCGCTATTCAAGAAGGTCAGCGGGCATTGGGGCGCGAGCGTCGTGCAGGACGCGGGCTAACCGGCAGCGCCGGTGGCACGGGAGGTGGCACCGCCTGCGTCGGGCGCGGCATGGTCGTCATCGCAGGTTTATACGGCGGGCATGACCGTCACCTATCAGGGCGCGACGTATTGGGCCCAGTGGTGGACACGAGGCGATGTGCCGGGCCAGTCCGCTGTCTGGAAGTCCGCTGAGTAGCGACACGGCGGCGTGGTCCGCAGCAGCCTCGTACACAGGCGGCACCTGCGTCATGTACCAGAGCGCGAAGTATTGCGCGAAGTGGTGGACGCAGGGCGACGTCCCGTCGGCGGGTGGGGTCTGGGTGAAGTCTCATAAGTAGCGTCGTCAGTGGCCATCGCGCGGTGGCCGCGACTTTCAATACACGGACGAATCAGGATGATACTAAAGGACAAGGTAGCCATCGTCACCGGCGCGCAACGCGGCATCGGCCATGCCATTGCAACGCGCTTTGCGGCCGATGGCGCGATCGTCGTGATCGCCGATATCAACGATGCGAGCAAAGAAGCGGCTGCGCTCAGAGCGGCGGGCCATGAAGCGTGCTCCATTCAAACCGATGTCGCGCCAAACCGATGTCGCGCGCGAGGCCGACGTGAGCGCGCTGATCGCGAAAGTGGTCGCGCAATACGGCCGCATCGACGTGCTCGTCAACAACGCCGGTATCGAGTTTGCCAAGACCGTGGTCGATACGACAGTCGAGGAGTGGGATCGTCTCTTCGCCGTCAACGTGAGGGGCATGTTCCTGTGCTCGCGCGCGTGCATTCCGGTGATGGCGGCGGCGGGCAGCGGCGTCATCGTCAATGTGGCATCGGAACTCGGTCTGGTGGGCAAGGCGAATGTAGCCACGTATGCGCATCGAAGGGCGGCGTGGTGATGCTTGGCAAGGCGATGGCGATCGATCACGGCCCGCAAGGGATACTTATCAACTGTCTTTGTCCCGGCCCGGTGGAAACCCAGTTGCTCGACGAGGTCTTCAGGAGCAGCGACTACCCCACGGCCTTGCGAAAACGCTTCGAGGACTCCACCGTCTTCGCCGCCTCGGCAAACCCGAAGAGATCGCCGCAGCCGCCGTTTTCTGGCGAGCGACGAATCGGGCTTCATGGCGGGCGCGAATCTGGTGATCGATGGCGGATGGACGGCGCGATGAGCGCGGTCCCGGCGGTCATCGCTCACACGTCGAGAATGCGATATCGCTTGAGCGCGGCGATTTGCGTCTCAAGATTGGCCGTGCGATGCCGGCGGCATAGCGACTGCGCTGTCTTGCCGTCTCCGCTTCTCAATGCTTCGACGATATCGCGCAACGCGCCTGCTTGCGAATCCGGAATGGTGATGAGCCTGAGTGTCAGTTCACGTACGCGCCGGACCTGATCGCCACATTCGCCGACGATCTGCATGAGGCGCGGATTGTCGCTCAGTGTGACGAGATGCGAATAGAACGATTCGCAAGCCGCAGCCCATGCCTCGCGATCGTCTTTGGCAAATGCGCGTTCCATCTCCAAGCAGGCTCTTTCAAGCGGCTTGAGATCCCTTGTGACGGGCTTTCGCGCAGCCACCGCCAACGCGGCCGTCGCTTCCAGGCTCGTCTGCACTTGAAAGACTTCCTCGAGATCGGCCATCGACACGTTGCATACGCGCACGCCGTGACGCGGCACGATCTGCACCAGATGATCGTTCTGCAGACGAATGAGCGCCTCGCGTACCGGCGTGCGGCTCATGCCGAACATCTGCACCAGTTCCTGCTCGAGCATTTGCGAGCCGGGACGTAAGGCGTTGTTCAAAATCATCTCGCGAATTTTTTGGTAGACTGTATCGGCCGATTTTCACGAGGTTTTTTCACGAGATTTTTCACGAGGCTTGATGATCGCTTCAGCGCTACGCGCTTGAGCCATGAGACATTCCGGAAAACGTGACCGTCTGGGCTGACCGTCCAGGCAGTAATGCATCGATTATAAGAATAAGAGAACATGCTCGCCGTATCGCTCAACGTATACGTTAGCGCTCGGCGTCTTAAATGTTAAAGAAAGCCTTAATAAAAAAGCCGTCCACGGTAGGGCGGCTGCAAAACGGGCTTGCCCGCCAGTTCGGCGGCGTGACGAACTACTTGTCCCAGACCTCATCCGGCAAGGGCAAGCTTCCGAGGTCGTTCGCGGTCAGGGGCGATCCACCGTCACACCTTCGCTTTCCAGCATCAGCATGACTTGCCGCGTGTGTTGCGCGCTGTGCTATACGGTGCGCTCGAGCACTTCATGCATCGAACGGCATCCATAGTAGGTCGGCACATCGTAGGAAAGCGAAGGATCGCCTTCCTTGCTTTCCTTGTCCCACCATGCAAGCAGTTTCTCGCGCACGTCTTCTCTCCATCGCGCGATGTCGTCGGCCTGCCAGTCGTCGGGCTACGCATCGTCGAAGCCCTCGAAGCGCAGCTCGATCTGATGCGCGGCCTGCACGCCCATCTCCGCGACGCGAAACACCTGGAACGTCAGACCTGCCGGCGTGCGGTTGCGATTGCGGAAAGGCGTGCGGAAATAGTCCTTGCCAAATTGACGCGCATAGCGTGCGTTGGCTTCGAGCACGCGCGCCAGTTTCATGACGAGTTCCTCGGGCGGCAACGGCGGCGCCGGTATGGTCTTAAGGTCGAGAAAGCGAATGACATCGTTGATCGACTGGCAGAAGGTGTATTTCTGGCCGAGTGCTACCACTGGCACGCTGCGCGCGCCCAATGCTTCGAGCGCGGCGCGTCCTTGCGGGTCGTTGTGTACATCGATCGATTCGAACTCGATTCCCTGACGCGTCAGAAATTCCTTGGTGTGCAGGCACGAGGAACAGCTCGGTTGCCAGAAAACCCGGATGCGTGTCGAGGTTTGCGCAGCTGCTTGAACTTCCATGGAACGCTCCTTGTTTGACACCTTCATTGTGCAAGCCGCGCGCGCTTCGGGCAAAGCACTCGTTCGTCATGTCGCCATCGCGGTTAGCGATGACGGCGCGGCTTCAGTACACTGCCCTAAACCTATGGCGAGCCACATATCCATGGCGTCACTCGATCCGCTTTCTCTGAGACTGTTTCTCACGGTCGCCGATACCGGCACCATCGCGGCCGCCGCCGAGCGCGATCACATAGCCGCGGCGGCGGTAAGCCGGTGTATCAGCGAGCTGGAAGCGTGTGTAGGCCGCGGCTATTGCGGCGCCGAATAAAGGAGTCGTGCCCACCGAAGCGGGCGAGCGGCTGGCTGCGCTTGCGCATCGTGCGTTGCATCAATTCGACGACATTGCCGTGCAGATGCGCGACTTCGCCACCGGCACTAGCGGCATCGTGCGGATCGCGGCGAACATCTCGTCGATCGTGCAGTTTTTGCCGCGCGATATTCAATCGTTCGCGGCGAGCCACCCTCACGTACGCATCGAACTGGACGAGAAGCCGAGCGCGCAAGTCGTGCGTGCCGCAGCCGACAACGCGGCGGATATCGGCGTATTCACCTCGGTGCCGCATGGCTATGCGATTCAGGCGCTGCCTTATCGCATCGACAATCTCGTGCTCGTCACGCCGCGCGATCATGCGCTGGCGCAGCGTGAATCGATTGCGTTCGCCGACGCGCTCGATGACGAATTCGTCGCCTTGCCGGCCGATACCGTAATCAGCCAATGTCTCACATGCGCGCCGCGAACGCTCTGGCGCGCGCGGTGCGCGTGCGTATTCAGGTGACGAGCTACGACGCGCAATGCCTGATAATCGAAGCGAAACTCGGTCTCGGCGCCATGCCGCTCGCGGTGGTGCGCCAGCATGCGTGCGCGGCCGAATTGAGCATCGTCGCGTTGACGGACGCATGGGCCGAGCGCGAATTGCTCATCGGCGTACGTGCCCTCGATGCCTTGCCTGAGGCATGCAGAAAACTCGTGACGCATCTCGTCGGCGCATGAAGCGGTGCTACCATCGCCGCACGATTCGCGACGCAGCGAGGAGCCTTGACCATGAGCACGCCCCGTAAGACGCAGGACGAAGTCGAGACCGTCAAGCCGGTCAAAGCCAACACCACCGAACTCGCTTATTGCGAGTTGCGCCGCAGGATCATCGAGAGCGAACTGACGCCGGGTTTGTATCTGCTCGAGCAGAAACTCGGATTGATGCTGGGCTTTTCGTGCACGCCGATTCGCGAAGCGGCCATTCGCTTGCAGGGCGAAGGACTCGTGCAGATCGTACCGCGTCATGGCATTCGCATCGTACCCACCTCCATCTCCGATATTCGGCATATCTACCAGGTGCTGATCAGTCTCGAATCGATGGCGGCAGGTCTGGTGGCTGCGCGCGACGACGTCGACCGCGCGCCGCTCGATCGGGCGTGCGACAACATGAGCGCCGCTCTGGAGCGCGGCGACATGCTCACGTGGGCCGCTGATGACGAAGTTTTCCACGAGACGCTCGTCGAGTTGAGCGACAATGCGCGGCTCGCGCGCGTCGTGATGAATTGCCGCGATCAGGTGCTCGCGTGCGGCGCTTTACGCAGATGGTCAAGCCGCATCCGCAACCGCTCAAGTCGATCCAGGAGCACCGCGCCATCATCGAGGCAATGCGTTGTGGCGATGCAGCGAAAGTCATCGACCTGTATTGCGCACATCGCGAGCGTGGTTGGTGCGACCAGACCAACATGCTGCAGCAATACGGCATTCAGCAAGCGTGATTTTTCAGTAACGCAGGTCCATACGCGGGTAAGTACGCCCTTCAAAAATCTAGAATCGGGCGCGCCTGGCGCAGCCGCTAGACCGTAGTCGCCAAAGCGTCACAAATGCAACGTTTGAGAAGGTCCAAAACCACAGTGCGGCCGCATGCGCCAAGCACGATGTGAGACCGCCAATCATGGATGGAGACGCCTACATGTTTGGAATACGGAGATTCGCACGCAGTGTCTTTCTGATGTCCTCGGCCATTGCGTTCGTGTGCGCCGGCACCACGCGCGCCGCTCACCGTGACGCACTGGGGCGACGGCATGTACGGCGTGCCGTTTGCGGTGGCGCTGGACAAGGGCTTCTTCAAGGAAGCAGGTGTGGACGTGACCGGCTTAATCACATCGGAAGGCGGCGGCACAACCGCTCGCAATGCGATGGCCTCCGAGATCCCGTATGGGGAAGTCGCGCTTCCCGCCGCGATTTCAGCGGTCAAGCAGGGCGTCGATCTGACCATCGTGCATGGTGGCGGTGGCGTGCAGAGCCTGGCCGATCTCGTCTGGGTGGAACCGAAAAAAGGCACCGTCACCAATATCCAGCAGATGAAGGGCAAGATCATCGGCTATACCAGCCCGAAGTCGACCACAGACACCATCGTTACCATTGTCCTCGATCGCGCGGGGCTCACGGGGCAGGTTTAGCGCAAGCCGGTGGGCAGTTCGCGCGGCATGCTGACCTCGCTTCAGCAAGGCGAGGTGGATGTCGCGTATATGATCGAGCCCGCGTATAGCGAGAAGAAAGACCAGTTCGCATTGCCTTCCGCTCGTCCGATACCGTGCCAAACGAAACGCAGACGGTCGGCATCGTGGTGCGCACGGACTATCTGAATCTGAAGCAGCATCCCGACGTGATCAAGGGCATCATCGCCGCACGCCGCAAGGCCGTGCAATATATCGCGGCGCATCGCGAAGAGTCCGCGCAGATTCTGGCCAAGCAGTACAAGATGGACCCGGCCGTCGCGGCATCCGCGATCAATAACATGCTCAATGCCGATCCGAAGTGCTGGAGCGAAGGCAATTTCGATCGCAAGAGCATGGACGAAGTGCTCAAGGGGCTGATTCTCGTTAAGGCCATTCCCGATGGCCCGTTCGACTAGTCCAAGATCATCGACGAGTCCTTGTTGCCCGCCGATCTCCAAACGAAGAAGTGAGACCGCGATGAGCGTGTTGCCACGTCGTCTCAGCATCTCCGTCGTCTCGCGCAATGCCGCGCAGTCCGACGCGCCACGCGTGCAGGCGCGTCTGACCGATGTCACGCGCATCTACCCGGACGTGGCCGGCAAGCCGCCGTTTCACGCGCTCGGGCCGGTGAGCCTCGACCTGAAAGCGGGCGAGTTCTTCTCGGTGGTCGGGCCGTCCGGCTGCGGTAAATCGACCTTGCTGGACATGCTCGCGGGCATCAACCCCGCGAGCGGCGGCACGGTGGAGTTCGAAGGCCGCGCGGTCGGACGAGAGGTGCTGGACGGCGTCGCCGTCGTGTTTCAGGAGGATGCGAGCTTTCCATGGCTCAACGTGTTCGACAACGCGGCCTTTGCTGCGCGCTGCGCAGGCGTGCAGGAAAACGAAGTGCGCGAACGAGTCGATCATGCGTTGTCGTTCATGGGGCTCAAGTCGTTCGCGCGCGTATCCGGCGCAATTGTCGGGTGGTATGCGACAACGCGTGTGCATCGCCCGCGCGATGGTCGTGCGGCCGCGCCTCATGCTGCTCGACGAACCGTTCAACACGCTGGATCAGCCAACCCGTCTCCTGATGGGCGACGAGACGCTCAAGCTCTGGCGCGACACCGGCGCGACCGTCATGCTCATCACGCATTCGATCGACGAAGCCGTGCTGTTGTCGGACCGCATCGGCGTGATATCGGCGTGTCCGGGGCGCTTCATCGCCACCATCGAAACCGGCTGGTCGCGCCTGCGTGACAGCACCATCGCGCTCGATCCGCGCTTCGGCGAACTGACGGCGCAAGTGTGGGCCTGCTGCGCGGCGAAGCGCTCAAGGCGCTCGGGAGCCACCCATGAGCGTCGCGGCGCGCATGGATCAATCCCGTGTCCTTCATTCCGGCTTCGCGCATGGCGGTGAGCGGATGAGACATTCTCACTTCGGGGCAGTTCACCATCGATATCGTGCAGACGCTGAGCAGTGCGCTCGCGGCGGTGGCACTCGCGGTCGTCATGGGTTTCATCGGCGGCGTGCTGCTGTTCAGGCTGCCACGCCTGCGGCGCGTGCTCGACCCGCTGCTGCTTTCGTACTACGCGGTGCCGGTGTTCGGGCTGTATCCGATTCTCATCGTCATTTTCGGGCTGAGCCGCTGGCCGCTGATCGGCATCGGCTTTCTGTTCGCGGTGGTGGCAAGGCGGTCAGGACTGGAGCGCGTGCCGCGCGTGCTGCTGCGCACGGCGCGCGTGTGCCGTCTGAGTCCTTTCGATGAAATCCGTCTCATCATGCTGCCCGCGAGTCTGCCGTGCGTGTTCACTGGCATAAAGCTTACGGTGGTCTATGCCTTTATCGCCGTGGTGGCGGGCGAATTCGTGTTGTCGGGATCTGGCTTCGGATATCAGATCGCATTCGCCTACAACGCGTTTGATAACCCGACCATGTATGGGCTGATGCTGTTGATGCTCGTGTTCGTCGGCACGCTGAACGCGCTGCTGCGCATGGCGGAGGCGCGGCTTTATCGACGGATCATAAGGGAGGCCGCATGAGCACGGTCGTCGTCAGTCATACGGCCAGGCCGCGTCACGCGCGGCACTGGATGGATGCCCTCGTGCTGATCGTCATGCTGATCGCGCTCTGGCAGGGCATGAGCGAAGTGCTCGGACCAGACGTGCTCACCACGCCGATTGCCACGGTGAAGCGCGCGATTCGTATCGTCAGCGGTCCAGATTTTCCGCAGAGCCTGTATGTGACGTTACTCGTGTTCGCTTTCGCATTCGTGATTTCAGCCGTCGCGGACGTGTACCTCGGGCTGCTGCTCGGTACGCGAGGCTGGCGGGCGATGTCATGGAACCGCTCATGATGGGCTTCTACTCGATTCCCAAGGTCACGCTCTATCCGGTCGTCCTGGTCGGGTGCGGGCTCGGTCTGTGGGCGAAGATCGTGTTCGGCGTGATTCACGGCATCGTGCCGATCACGCTTTTCACGATGAACGCAGTGCGCAACATGCCGCCCATTTACGGGCGGGCGGCGCGCACCTACCGCATGCGTCCGGTCGAATTCGCGCGCCATGTGCTGCTGCCCGCGTTCGTGCCGGAAGTGGTGGCGGGGCTGCGCATTGGCTTTTCGCTGACGCTGCTGGGCACGCTGATCGGCGAAATGTTCGCGGCGCAGAGCGGCATCGGACGTTTGCTAATGATCGCAACGAATCGCAACGAGACCAGCATGATCATGGCGCTCGCGTTGATGCTGTTCGTCTTCGCCACGCTCGTCAACATGCTGTTTCTCGCATGGCAACGGCATCTCTCGCACGGCAAGGAACGCTCATGAAAACGCTCTTCGACAAGCTGTGGGACGAGCATACCATCGGGCATCTCACGGGCGGCGTGGATCTGCTCCAGGTCGATCGCCATATGATGCACGAACTGACCGGCGTGGAGGCGGTGCGCGTGCTGGGAAAGCGCGGGCTGCGCGTCGATAATCCCGCGCTCACCTTCGCGACGCTCGATCATGTCATTTCGACCGTGCCCGGACGCCGCGCTGGCAATGCCGCCTGGAGCACCGACATGGTCGAGGTCATGCGTGGACAGATGTCGCATCTGTTGATACCGATCTTCGATATCGGCAGCGATGGCCGTTAGGGCATCGTGCATGTGATCGGCCCTGAGCTCGGCTTGTCCTTGCCGGGTACCTCGATCGTCTGCGCTGAGACAGCCACACCTGCACGCACGGCGCGATGGGCGCGCTCGCGTTCGGCATCGGCTCGACGGAAGTCGTGCATGTGCTCGCAACGCAGACAATCCGCCAGGAGCGGCCGAAGACCATGGTGTGTGCTTCAATGGCCGCCTGCGCGAAGGCGTCACCGCGAAGGACATGATCCTATTCCTGATCGGCAAGATCGGCACGGCGGGCGGCACCGGCTTCGCCGTGGAATAAGCGGGCGAAGCGGTCGAGGCCTTGTCTATGGAAGCGCGTCTGACCTTGTGCAATCTCAGCATCGAACTGGGCGCGAAGTTCGGTCTCTCGCGCCGGACGAGACCACCTTGCTTATCTTCGCGACAAGCCCTGTGCACCGCAAGGCGCGGCGTTCGACGAAGCCGTTGCCCACTGGAAGACGTTTGCGACGAGTCCGCATGCGCACTTCGATGTCGAAGTCGAAGTGGAGGCCGCCGACATTTGCGTGCAAGTGACATGGGGCACGAGCCCCGAACATGTGATCGCTCTCGACGATGTGGTTCTCGATCCCGCGACGCTCGTGGACGAATCGTGCCGCAACGCCGCGCAGAGCGCGATCGACTACATGGGGTGCGCGCGGGCCAGCGTCTCGGCGAGCTTGCCGTGGACCGCGTATTCATCGGTTCGTGCACGAACAGCCGCATCGAGGATTTGCGCGCGGCGGCACGTGTGGTCGATGGGCAGCATGTCGCGCACAACGTCAAAGCGTGGGTCGTGCCGGGATCCCTTACCGTCGCGCGTCAGGCCCAGGAAGAAGGGCTCGACGCGATCTTTCTTGCGGCGGGTTTCGAATGGCGCAAGCCGGGTTGCTCGATGTGCGTCGGCGCGAATGGGGATGTCGTGGGACACGGCGAGCGCTGCGTATCGACCTCGAATCGCAATTTCATCGGCAGGCAAGGGCCGGACGCGCGCACGCATCTCGCAAGTCCGGCGATCGCGGCCGCCAGCGCGCTAGCCGGACACATCGCCGGGCCGCACGATGAAAGCCGTCACGCTCATCGAAGGACCGGCTGCGCCTTTGCTGCGCGATAACGTCAATACCGATCTCATCATCCGTATCGAACGCATCTCGCAACTCGTGCGCGGGCAACTCGGGCCTTATCTGTTCGAGACGCTTCACTACCGGGGCGAAGGACCCGCGAGCGGCAAACGGGAGGATTTCGTGCTGAACACACCCGCGTTCCGTCAGGCTTGCACGATACTCGGCGGCAAGAATTTCGGCTGCGGCAGTTCGCGCGAAATGGCCGTATGGGCGCTGGAAGAAGCGGGCATTCGCTGCGTGATCGCGCCTTCGTTCGGCGACGTCTTCTACAACAATTGCCTGCAAAACGGCTTGTTGCCAGTGCGGCTCGACGCGCGCGAGATCGCGCAAATCGCCGAAGTGGCGAGCGCGGGCGCGATGATCGCCGTCGATCTACGCAAGCAGGAAATCCGCGCGCCGGGGCTCGCGACGGTGGCCTTCGAATTCGACGCCGCGCAGCGCGAAGCTTTGCTCGCGGGATTCGACGAAATCGATCAGACGCTGCGACTGCGCGAGACCATCGACCGCTTCAGGGCGAACGATCGCGGCGCGCGTCCGTGGGCCTATCGCTAAGATGTTCGATTCACAACCGGTAACTGAACCCGCTCTCGGGAGACCGACCTTGATCCGCTCCGCACGCTTTCGTCAATTGTTCCAGCAAGGACCGTTCTGTTGCCTGAGCGCGCACGATGCCATCATGGCCAAGCTTGCCGAAGAGGCGGGTGCGAAGGCGCTGTATGTGTCCGGCTTCGTCGCCTCAGGTGTGATCGCCGGCGAGGCCGATATCGGCGTGCTGTCGCAAACGGAGATGTTCGAGCATATCCGCCGCATCTGCCGCACGACCACGCTGCCGGTATTCGCGGATGCGGACACCGGCTATGGCGGTATTCTCGACGTGCAACGCACCATGCGCCTGTGGGAAGAAGCGGGCGCATCGGTCCTGCATCTGGAGGATCAGGCCTTGCCCAAGAAGTGCGGGCATTATGCGGGCAAGCAGCTCGTATCGAAAGAGGAGATGGTGCTCAAGCTGCGTGCGATGATCGAGGCACGCACCGATCCGGATTTCTTCATCGTCGCGCGCACCGATGCGATTGCGGTCACCGACATCGACGACGCTATCGCGCGCCTCGAAGCCTATGCGGAAGCGGGCGCGGATGGCCTGTGTGCGGACGCACCGGAAAGCATCGAGCATATGCGCGAACTGACGCGCCGTCTCGGGCCGCTCGGCAAACCGATTTTGTTCAATCAGGCGCGCCGTTCGTGTCGATGCAGGACGACTATGAGATGGGATTCGCCTATACGCTCGCGCCGATCGAATCCCTGCTTGCCATGCACAAAGCGGTGAAAGACGTCTTTGTCACCTTCCTGAGCAAAGGCTCGACCGATGCGATCGCGGACCGGATGAGCAGCTTCGGCGACTACAACCGCTTCGTCGGACTCGATCAGGCGATGGCGATCGAAAAGCGCTTCGCCACCGGCGCTTGAGTTTGACGCTGAGCCTGAGCGTCTCAGGCCGCTTCGAACAATATCCTGAGCGCCTTCCCAAAGCGTCTTGACGCCGAGCTCGCGCAACCTTTCCTTGCCTTCGACGATGGTCAGGAAGTGGTTGCCCGCCAGCTGTCCCATCTTGCTGGCGAACAGGCACGAACCGTATGTGACGATGATCTCGGTTTCGCTGTAACCGCCGAGATAAAACAAGACATCGCCGACCGACGGATGACTCGTGTGATTCTCGAAGCCCACGGGCACGCCGTCGTTCTCGAGCTTGAATTCGCTCAGCGGCACCCAGCAGCCTTCGCCGCTCCAGCGCACATGAATGAGCTTTTGCGTGTAAGACAGAAGCTTGAGAAAGGCGGCGACGGTCTGCGGCGCATCCGGGTTCGTTTCGGCGATGAAGCTTAAGGCAACGCTGATTAAGTCCACCATTTAAGTCCACCATTCAGCAGGCTGTTGAAATAGTCTTTTTGAATGTGCGCCTACTCATTCGAAAGAGCCAACGCGACGTTCAGACCCAACTAATTTGACGCCGGACTTCGTTGATTCAGGTGCTGCTAATGTCGCATTCTTTTCGACGTTCGCTCTCATGCCGCCCGAGCGGCCAGCGTTCCCATGCGCGTCAGGTTGTAAGCTGCCTGGATCAGCAGAAAGAATTGGT
>LFLF01000038.1 GCA_001184395.1 Candidatus Paraburkholderia calva
TGTTTGGTTGGAGCAAGACAGTCGGGAGGATTCGGCAGGCGATGTATCGAGGACTGAAGCGCGTCGACCAATTCTTTCTGCTGATCCAGGCAGCTTACAACCTGACGCGCATGGGAACGCTGGCCGCTCGGGCGGCATGAGAGCGAACGCCGAAAAGAATGCGACATTAGCAGCACCTGAATCAACGAAGTCCGGCGTTAAATTAGTTGGGTCTGAACGTCGCGTTGGCTCTTTCGAATGAGTAGGCGCACATTCAAAAAAACTATTTCAACAGCCTGTTAAGGTTTGCCCGCATCGTTCGCTGCGCGGACACTGCGCCCGCAAGGGCGCATTGGGCGGTAGTATTCGCTTTCGCCCGCTTGCTTACAAGCGCATAACTATCTATATACGCGGTGCTACGTAGCTTCACGTAGCGGCTAACCCTGTGTCAGGAATCTCATGGTCAAGATCTTTCTGCTGGCGATCGTGCCGTTCGCGCTCGCCATCGGCGGCATCGAATACGGCGTGCGGCAACAAGGCGACATCGCTCGCGCAGGCGCAGCACGCGACCACGCAGTCCGCGTACATGTCGAGCAAGGAACTGGAGCTGCGGCATTACGTGGAGATTGCGCGGAGTGCCATTGCTCCGTATTACGATGCCCCGCCCAACGACCCGCGCAGCAAAGACGCGCGCCGTCAGCTCGCGCTCGACGCGTTGCAAAGGCTCGACTTCGGACAGGACGGCTATTTCTTCGTCTACACGATGCGCGGCACCTCGCTCATGCAGCCGCGTCAGCCCGATCTCGTCGGCCGCGACCTCTGGCTGCTGCGCGACCCGAACGGCGCGCTGACAATTCAAGCGCTGATCAATCAGGCGTCGCGCGGCGGCTATGTGCGCTACGTGTGGCGGCGGCTGTCCACCGCCAAGTTCGCACCTAAGCTCGGCTACGTGATTCCGCTCGAACGATGGTGCTGGATGATCGGCACCGGCATCTATCTCGAAGATGTCGAATCGACGCTCTCGCGCATCGATGGGCAAGCAGCGTCGAACATCGATCGTAAGGTGATGTGGATCGGCGCGATTGCGCTCGCGGCGCTCGCGAGCATCGCGGTATGCGCGGCGGTGCTCAACATCAGCGAGCATCGCAGCGCCGATATCAAGCTCAAGCGCCTCGCGCGGCAGGTGGTGGAATCGCAGGAACAGGAGCGCGCGGCTGTCGCGCGAATTGCACGACGGCACCAGCCAGATGCTGGTGTCGGTCAAGCTGCTGCTCGAATCGGTGTTGTTGCGTTTCGAACGCGGCCGCGCGCGATCCCGAAGCGGAAGCCGCGCTCTCGACGAGCCTCGGCCGCCTGTCCGTCAAGCTGCGCGAAGTGCGCCGCATCTCGCACGCGCTGCGTCGGACCATGCTCGACGACCTCGGTCTTGCCCCGCGCTCGAACAGCTCGCGCGCGAACTCGACGGACAGGAAGGCATCGAAGTGAGATTCGAAACGGCGTCTGACCGGAGCGCGAGGTTGCCCGACACCGCAAACACGATGCTTTTCACATTGTACAAGAGGTGCTGAACAACATCACGCGTCACGCGAAAGCTACCCGCGCGGTCCTCACGCTCGAGGTGTCGAAACATGCGGTGAGTCTGGAGATCGTCGATAACGGACAGGGCTTCGACGTGCCCGCCGTGCTGTCCGATCCGGCACGCGGCCTCGGCTTGCGCAACATGCGCGAACGCCTCGACACACTGGGCGAAAAGTTGCGCATCGACTCGCAACTCGGGTGCATCGCCATCACGGCGGCGGTACCGTGGCCGCTCGCCGCACCCAACCTGCAAGGACATGCCGATGCGCACTGAACCCGCCCGTGTCATTCTCGTCGACGATCATCCGCTGGTGCGCGACGGCTTGCACGCGCGGCTGGAGGCGATGGCGCATCTGCGCGTGATCGGCGAAGCGGGCAACGCGGACGAAGCGCTTGCGCTCGCTGCCGACGAGGCGAATCCGCGCGATCTCGCGCTGATGGATGTCGGCATGGCGGGCATGAACGGCATTCAACCCGCGGCGCTGTTTCACGAACGGCATCCGGGCGGGCGCGTGCTGATGCTGTCGATGCACGACAACGTCGAATACGTGACGCAAGCGGTGCGCGCGGGCGCGAGCGGTTATGTGCTGAAGGATTCGCCGGCTACGGAGATCATTCTCGCCATCGACGCGGTGCTGGCCGGCAAGACCTTCTTCAGCGCGGGACTGGCGGCGCGCATGATCCAGGCACAATCGATGCGAACGCCGATCGAACGCCTGACCCCCGCGCGAACTCGAGATTCTCGATGCCCTGGCGCTCGGTTTATCGAGCAAGCAGATTGCGCAGCAGCACGGCTTATCCGTGCGGACGGTGGAAATGCACCGGCTCAATCTGAAGCGCAAACTCGATATCAACGGTCAGGCCGAGTTGATTAAGTTCGTGGTCGAACACCAGCGCGTTTGAAGTGAGGTTGAGCGAGCATCGGCGGGTAAACCATCAGCCCGCCGAGCGGGGGTTGTGTTAGGACAGATATTTGATGAGCGTATCGAAGCCACCCTTCTACAACTGGCCGGCGAACTGCGACTGATAGACTTGGATGAGCCATGCATCCATCATGTCGATGTCGTAGATTTTCCAGCCCTGAGGCGTTTTCTCCAGGCGGTAGCGCACCGGATTGTCGCCGCCGCCCGCCGAGATCACGTGCGATTCGACGACGGTATCCCGGGCGTTGGCATCGACCTTGGGAACATCGAAACGGAAGGTAACGTCCTGGTCGCGCAATTGCGACAACGACGCGGCGTAGGTACGCACCAAGAGCGTCTGGAACTGGTCGTAAAGCTGTTTCTGCTGCTCGGGCGTGGCGCTGGTCCACGCCTTGCCGACAGCGATGCGCGTGGTACGCTGGAAGTCGGTGGCGGGCAGGAAGCGCGTCTCGACCAGTTCGGTGATTTTGGCCATGTCGCCGCCGCGCGCCTTAGGGTCGGCCTTCATGGCATTGACGGTGCCTTCGGCCGCGCCTTTCACTACGGCATCGGGACTCGTTTGTGCGAGCGCCGTGCCGGAAAAAGTCAGCGTGGCTGCGAGGAAAGCGAAGCAAATCGACAAATAGCGTTTCATGTTGCCCGTTCTCTATTCTTGGATGGTTCACCGGCGGTACGGGCCGCCGCGTTTCTAGGCTGAAAAGCCAAATATATCGACAGCGACACCATGTGACAGTTCACTACATGTCGGCGGTCATCGCACTACATCGGCTGGCGAAACGGACCAGTATACTTGCGCGGCGTTCGTCATCGTTGCATCGATACGAATCGAAATCACGACTCCGAAGCCATGATTCGAATTTCGGCCGTCGGCCCTAACGTAGTCCGCACCGCCGTCGCATCGCGGTGCGTAAAAAATATCGGGACCCCAGGTAGCGTCTTCATGCTGACGTCCAACATTACTCGCTTCGTCACACTCGCCATCCGCAAACCGGCGTGGATCATAGCGCTGTCGCTAGTGCTCGGCGTGCTGAGTACCATCTATGTCGTCCATCACTTCAAGATCAGCACGGACGTCACAGTCAGCTGATCGAGAACGAACCGGACTGGGTCGCGCGCAATCAGGCCATCGACGATGCCTTCCCGTCGCGCGGCGCAACGCTTTTGATCGTGGTCGAAGCGCCCGCACCCGAGTTCGCCAGTGCCGCCGCGACGGAACTTGCCGCCGCCGTGCTTGCTCGAGAGCCGGAGCAGTTCAAATCGGTCACGCAACCGGAAGGGGGCGCGTTCTTCGAGCACAACGGCATGCTGTACTTACCCACCGCCAAGGTCGATGAAGTCACGAATCAACTAGTTGGCGTGTCCGCTCGTCAACCAGCTTGCGCACGATCTCACGCTCACCGGCCTCGCGCAGACGCTGAATACCACGTTCAACGTGCCGCTGATGCTCGGACAGGTCAATCTCGGCCAGATGTCCCATTTGCTGGGCACGAGCACGACCGTGCTCGACCGCGTGCTTGCGAATCAGCCCGCCGCGTTCTCGTGGCACGATATCGCCGATTCGTCGAAGGACGGTCAACCGGGACGCGCGTTCGTGACGGTCATTCCCGAACTTAACTTCAATGCGCTGAAGGCCGCTGCGGGCGCATCCGATGCGATCCGCGCGAAATTCACCGAACTCGGCCTGGATAAACAGTATGCGGCACGCGTGCGCCTGACTGGCGCGCAACTGCTCGCAGACGAGGAATTCGCCTCCGTGCAGGACGGCGCGGTGCTCAACGGCGTGCTGATCTTTCTCATCGTGCTGATGATCCTGTGGGTCGCGCTGCGCTCCAAACGCATGATCCTTGCGGTGTTCATCACGCTGTTCGTGGGCCTCGCCATCACTGCCGCGCTCGGCCTCATGATGGTCCACGCGCTCAACATGATTTCGGTCGCGTTCATGGTACTGTTCGTCGGGCACGGCGTGGATTTCGGCATTCAGTTCGGCGTGAAGTATCGCGAGGAGCGGCACAAGCACAAGCGGCTCGACGTCGCGCTGGCGGAAACCGCGCGACACGTCGCCGTGCCGCTCTCGCTCGCCGTTGCCGCGACCGCCACGAGCTTCTTCTCGTTCCTGCCGACCGCCTATCGCGGCGTGTCCGAGCTGGGCCTGATCGCGGGCGTCGGCATGTTCGTCGGCTACGTGACCAACATGACGCTGCTGCCCGCGCTCATCAAGTTGTTCGCGCCGCCCGGCGAAGCGAGTTCGCCGGGCTTTCCGGTGCTCTCGCGCCCGTCGACGAATTCCTCGACCGCCATCGCAAGCCGGTGCTGATCGGCACGCTCGTCGTCGTGATCTGCGCCTTGCCGCTGCCCACGCAACTGCGTTTCGACTTCAATCCGCTGCATCTGAAGGACCCGCACACGGAGTCGATGGCGACGCGACGCTCGCTTCGCTCAAGGACTCGCCCGAGGCGGCCGTCAATAACGTTTCGGTGCTGTTTCGGTGCTGGCGCCGACGCTTGCCGACGCCGATCGCATCGCCGCGAAACTGCGCGCGCTGCCGCAAGTGGCGAGCGCGACGACGCTCTCGTCGCTGATTCCCGCCGATCAGCCACAAAAGCTCGCGCTCATCCGGGCCGCCGCCGATCAGCTGATGCTCGCGCTCACGCAGCAAACCGCGTCGCCGGTGACAGACGAGGTGCGCGTCGCCACCTTGAAGCGCGGGTCGAGCCAGTTGTCGCTGGCGGCCGACGAGCATCCCGGCGCAGGCGCGAAGGAAGCGAAGCATCTGTCGGAGACGCTCGCCAAACTCGCCGCCGCCGATGCCGCCACGCGCGAGCACGCCGAACACGCGATGTCCGACCCGCTGCGCATCGCGCTCGCGCAGTTGCGCGCGTTGCTCACGCCGTCGGAGATCACGCGCGACACTCTGCCGCCCGCGCTCGTCGACGATCTCGTCAACGCGCATGGTCAGGCGTTGATCTCGGTCGTGCCGAAAGCGCCGCCGTCGTCGATCCGAACGACGACACGCTGCTCGCCCATTTCGCCGATGCCGTGCAGCGTGCCGAGCCGAACGCCATCGGCGGGCCGATCTCGGTGCGCCATTCGGCGGACCTGATCATCAAGGCGTTCCAGCAGGCGGCGGCTTACCCGCTGATCGCCATTGCCGTGCCGCTGTGGATCGCGCTACGCCGTTTCGGCAATGTTCTGAGAACTTTGGTACCGTTGCTCGTCTCCGCCATCGTCACGCTGGAGTTGTGCGTCGTGTTCCGGATGCCGCTCAACTTCACGAACATCATTGCGTTGCCGCTCATGCTCGGGGTCGGCGTGGCGTTCAAGATTTATTTCGTGATGGCCTGGCGATCGGGCCAGACGCGCCTGCTGCAATCGAGCCTCACCCACGCGGTGATGTGATGTTCAGCGCGGCGACCACCGCGCCCGCGTTCGGCAACTTGTGGTTCTCGCATCATCCGGGCACGTCCAGCATGGGCGGGTTGCTGGCGCTCTCGCTTTTCTGCACGCTGATTGGCGCCGTCGTGTTCCAACCGGTGCTGATGGGCAAGCCGCGCCGCGTGCGCGCGGCCGACCGGGCGAAGCTGCGGGCCGCCGAATGACTTAACAACCTAAGAGGACTTGAAGAATGACCGTGGGATCGGCCTTATCGAAAAGCGCGTTACGCAAACTGGGATGGAGCCTCGCGATCGCCTCGGCGCTCGCGACGACGGGTTGTGCGACCGGCCCGGATCGCAATCCGAAAGACCCGCTCGAACCGATGAACCGCACGGTCTTCAAGTTCAACAACACGCTCGACACCTACGTGGCGAAGCCGGCCGCGCAGTTCTATGTCGACTACACGCCGAGCCCGTTCCGCACCGCCGTCAGCAACTTCTTCTCGAATCTTGGCAACTTCAGCAACTTCGCGAACAACCTGCTGCAACTGAAGATCACCGACGCGACGCAAGACCTGATGCGTATCGCGATGAACTCGGTGTTCGGTCTCGGCGGTCTGATCGATATCGCGTCGCCAGCGGGTTTGCCCAAGCATCACCAGGATTTCGGCCTGACGCTCGGCCACTACGGCATGCCTTCCGGACCCTATCTGGTGATTCCGCTGCTCGGCCCGAGCTCCATTCGCGACTCGACGACGTGGCTGGTCGACTGGCGCGTCAATCCGATCAGCTATGCCGATGATGACTACATCCGCTGGCCGCTGTACGGCCTGAACTTCATCAGCGCGCGTGCCGACCTGATCGGCGCGACCGATCTCCTTTCGCAGGCCGCGCTGGACAAGTACGCCTTCGTGCGCAACGCATACATGCAACGACGGCAGTATCTGCTGACGGGCGGCGACGCATCGACGCTGCCGGATTATGGCGATGAAGGTGCGTTGGCACCGGAAGGCGCGAGCGCGCCGCCGGGAAGCACGGGCGGCGGCAGTTCGGAGCAGGGTTTGCCGAACTATAGCAGCGATCCGGGCGCGGCGGCGGGCGGCGTGAACGGGAAATCGCCCGCGCCGGGTGAAAGCGCGCCGAGCGGCGCGCCGAGTCCGAGTTCGAGCAAGGCGATGGGCCTGCCGCAATACGACGATCCGGGCGCGGCGAAGAAGTAAGCCGCGATGGACGTGCGGGTGATGAGCATCAAACAAAAACGGGCGCCTCAGGCGCCATTTGTTTTAGTGCGCCGGCTCCTCGGCCAGATCGTCGACGGAGAGCTTCGGCGCTTCGACGTCGCCCAGATCGCGACGCTCGAACAATTCGTCCGCGTAGCGAATCTGCGTGCGGCCGTGCGGCGCCGGTTCGCCCTTTTGGTCCAGATTAACGAACACCATCTTTTCGACCGTGAGAATGCTCTTGCGTGTGATCTTGTTGCGCACTTCCGCGCGCAGCGTAATCGATGTGCGGCCGAACTGCGTCGCCGTGATGCCCAGTTCGATGATGTCACCCTGATGCGCCGAACTGACGAAGTTGATCTCCGACATTAATTTGGTCACGACGCGCTGATTGCCCAGTTGTGAGATGGCGTAGATCGCCGCTTCCTCGTCGATCCAGCACAGCAGGCTGCCACCGAACAGCGTACCGTTCGGATTCAAGTCTTCGGGCTTGACCCATTTGCGGGTATGAAAATTCATTTGCTGATCCTCGGTCTTTCCTGCCGACGCACAGCCAATAACAGATAGTACTCGCGTAGCATAAGGATTTTCCCTGATTATACCGAGATGAGGGTTAACCTGCAGAAAGCAAGGACCAAAAGATCAGTCAAATGTGAATGCGCCGGCGACTTCGAACGCGTGGCGCGCTCGCACCAGCGTCGATTTGGCTGCGCGGGCGTCGCCGGCGAGGCGTAGCAGCGCGCCCAGTTGCGATGGCTGGCGCATTAGTTCGCGAATGATCGGGCCGATGGCAGTGGTGCCGTCGTCGCGCAAACCCGCTGTGGCGGCGGGCGGCAATGTGCACCGCGCCGGGTCGACCACCGCACGGCATACCGCGAACGGCAGGCCGCGCGCCGTCGCGATCGCCCCGGCGATATGCGACTCCATATCCACGGCAAGCACGCCGGATGCCGAGTGCAGCGAGCGCTTTTCCACCTCGCTCTTGACGGGGGCTGCGACGCCCGCCATCTCGCCGCGCCGTGTGGTGCGCGCGAGGGGCGTGTTTGCGAGCGCATCGAGCATGCGCGCGGTCCACACCGCATCGGTCTTCAGCGGCCCGAAGGGACCGCTCACCGTGTCCGCGACGATCAGTGTGCCCGGTTTCAGATCCGGCGCAAGACCGCCCGCCGTACCGAAACTGACGATGCCCGAGCATCCGCGCGCGAGCGCCTCGGACAGCGCGCGTTCGAGCCAGTCGGCGCGCGCGACGTAGACCGCATCGACGCCGCGGCCGCGCACGATTTTCGCCTCGAAGGCCATGCCGGTGACGGCGATCACGGGCGCGTTGCCGCGTGCGTCGCGACGCGGCGCACCGGCGGGACGGCCGACCAGCGCTTTCACATGCCCACCGTCACGCGCGTCGTGCCTTCGCGCGTCAGGTTGCGATAGCGCGCGAGCGCCCACAACGGGAAAAATTTGCGATAGCCGTGGTAGCGCAGGTAGAACACACGCGGGAAACCGGTTGCGGTGAAGCGCGTTTCGTCCCACAGCCCGTGGTCCCGCTGCGTCCGCACCAGCCAGTCGATGCCGCGCGCGACCGCCGGATCGTCTACGCGCCCCGCCGCCATCAGTCCGAGCAGCGCCCACGCCGTCTGCGACGCGGTGCTCGGCGCCTGCTCGTAGCCGCGATAGTCAAGCTTGTAGCTGTCGCCATCCTCGCCCCAGCCGCCGTCCGCGTTCTGAATCGCGACGAGCCAGTCCGCGCCGCGCTTCATCCGCGCATCGTCCGGGCCCATGCCCACCGCGTTCAGCGCGCACAGCGCCGACCACGTACCGTACACGTAATTCAGGCCCCAGCGTCCGTACCAGCTACCGTCGCGCTTCTGACGCTTCACGATGTATTCGAACGCGCGGCGCGCCGGCTCGCTGTTGGCGGGCCTCTCGCCGAGTTGCGCGAGCATCGACAGGCAGCGCGCGGAGACATCGACGGTCGGCGGGTCCAGCAGTGCACCGTGATCCGAGAACGGAATGTTGTTCAGATATTCGTGCGTGTTTTCCGGTTCGAACGCGCCCCAGCCGCCATCGATGCTCTGCATGCCGATGATCCACTCGCGCCCGCGCGCGATTGCCTCGCCATACATGGCGGTGCCGTTCTCGTGGTCGGCGCGCTCCATCGCCATGGCAACGACCGCGGTGTCGTCGACGTCCGGGTAATGCGGATTGGCGAACTGGAACGCCCAGCCGCCCGGCCGCACGTTCGGGCGGCGCGAAATCCAGTCGCCGCGCACGTCTAGAATCTGCAGCGGACGCAGCCATTCGAGACCGCGCGTGACCGCCCCGCGCACCCTCGGCATGCCGGTTTCGAGCAGCGCGTGCGCTGCGAGCGACGTATCCCACACCGGCGACAGACATGGCTGGCAGTAAGCCTCGCCGTCCTCCGCGTCGTCGATGATCAGCAGCTTATCGAGCGACTTGCACGCGATCGCGCGATTCGGATGCTCGGGCGGGTAGCCGAGCACGTCGTACATCATCACCGAGTTGGCCATCGCCGGGAATATCGCGCCGAGGCCGTCCTCGCCGTTCAGTCGCTCGTCGACGAAGCGCACCGCCTCGGAAATCGCACGTTCGCGGCCGCCCTTGGGCAGCATCGGGTCGGCCACGCGCAGGATCGAATCGACCACGCGGAAGAACGTGAACCAGCCCCGGCTCTGATGTTCAGAGCGCGATGGCATGCCCGTGTTGACTGGCGGGTCACGAAACACCTCGTCGATCCGCACGCCGCGCGGATTGCGCGCACGCGGCCGTTTCGCGTTGAGCACGAGCATCGGCACGATCACCGTGCGCGCCCAGTATGACACCTTCGAGAGGTGGAACGGAAACCACATCGGCAAACGCATGATCTCGACGGGCATCATCGGCACCGCGCGCCACGACACCACGCCGAATAGGGCCAGCAGGATGCGCGTGAACACGTTGACCTTCTCCGCGCCGCCCGCCGCGAGAATCGCGCCGCGCGCGCGCTGCATGTGGTCCGCGTCCGGCAAATCGCCGATCATTTTCAGCGCGAAATACGCTTTGACGGTCGCGGAGACGTCCATCGCGCCGTCGGTGAAGAGCGGCCAGCCGCCGTCCTCGCGCTGGATGCGGCGCAGGTAGCGGCCGATCTTCGCCTCGAGTTCGGGATTCGCCTGCTCGCCCAGATAATTGACGAGCAGCACGTATTCGGCCGGGATGGTTGCATCGGCTTCGAGTTCGTACAGCCAGTAGCCGTCCGCGAGTTGGCCCGCGAGCAGCGCGTCGGTGGCGCGGTGGATGGTGGCTTCGAGCGCCGACTCCGGCAGCGCGCTCGTCACGCCCAGTGCGGGTGATTCAGCCGACAACGGCGTAGTTTCGGCCGACAGGGTCAAATCGTTCATCTGCTTTCCATCGATGGGTTCATCAGCGCATCCGCGGCTTTCTGGCCTGAGCAGATCGCGCCTTCGATCGTCGCGGCCAGGCCGGTGGCCGTCCAGTCGCCCGCGAGGGTGAAATTGTTCCAGCGCGTGCGCACCCCGGCACGCCGTCCTTCCTGCGAGGGTATCGCGGCAAAAGTCGCGCGTTCTTCCACGACGACCTGCCACGGCGGCACCGGTGCAAGCAGCAGACGCACGGCCCGGCCGTTTCGTGCCGCACGGTGCGCGCGAGTTCGTCGTGCGGCGCTCGCCGCGATCGTCACCGAGAGCCGGCCGTGGCCGGCGAATAGCCAGTCCGGCGTGCCGCCCACTAGACACGTGAGGGGAGCGAAGCCGATCGGCACATCGACCGCGAAGTGCACGGTAACGATTGCGCGATATTCGTCCGGCGCGGTCAGATCCGGCACCAGACGCTGCCGCCCTGGGCGGCACGGCAAGCACGACGCCGTCGCCGGGTGCGATCGAAACCGGGCCGGTCATATCCTCGAACGCGAGCGAGCTTACACGCTCTTTCGAATCCGTACCGGAAACGCCGATTTGCGCGACCCGCGCGCCGAGCCGGATGTTCGCGCCGCCGTACTGCAAATGGCGCAGCGCCGGATCGACGAACGCGTGCGACAGGCCGCTTTTCGCGATCAGCGGACGGCACGCCTGGCCGCCCGCCGCCAGCGTTTCGCGCAGCAGATTGCCCGCGACCGTCGCGCTTGCCTCCGAGGGATCGGCATTAAGCATGGTGCGCAGAAGCGGACGGATGAGTGGGTCATGCGGCCCTTCTTGCGTACGGCTTCGTCGACCGTGCGGCCAGGCCGCGCGAAAAACACCGGCAGCAGCGCGAGATCGTCGGCGGGCTGGGTGTCCGGCACGCGCGCGTCGGCATCGAAGATCCAGCGCGGCAGGCGGCCGTTCGACATGCGGATGGTCCATTCGCCGCCGCTCGCGAGATCGAAGAACGGATACTCGGCCTGCGCGGGGCCCGTGAGCATGTCGGTGGCGCCGATGGCGCGCAGATAAGCGATCGCCGATTGATTGCCCGACAGCAGCAGATGATTGCCGTTGTCGACGGTGATGCCGAGCTTCGAGTCGAAGTGGGAGGCAGCGTCTGCCTACATGCGGCGAGGCTTCGTGCAGCACGACACGCCGCTGCGCCTGAACCGTCGCCGCAAGCCCCGCGAGACCGGCGCCGACGACGTGAACCAGCCGGGACATCAGATCAGATGGCGCGCCATGATCCACAACAGGCGCGAACGCGGCGTGCGCACGCGTTCGCGTGGCAGGTCGAAGCCGCGCTTGAGATTGGCGTTGAGCACCGTGCGATACGCGGCGGACATGATGCGCGGCGCCTGCACCTGCGCGCGCAACGAAGCCGCCATGATCGCGTCGGACTGCGCGTAGTGGCCCTTCGCGCGCTCGGCGAGCACCGCGCACACACGCGGCAGACGCGCGTCGCCGACGATGCTCGCCGGATCGCTCGTCGAGATGCCTTCGCGCGCCAGCAGTTCGCGCGGCAGGTACACACGGCCGATGGCGGCGTCTTCGTCGATATCGCGCAGGATGTTGGTCAGTTGCAGTGCGCGGCCGAGATGGTGCGCCAGCCGGCGGCCCGCGTCCTCGCGCATCCCGAATATCCTCACCGACAGCCGGCCGACCGCGCTCGCGACGCGGTCGCAATACAGGTCGAGTGTGGCTTCGGCGGGTGCGACGATGTCGCCTGCGGCGTCCATCGCCATGCCGTCGATCACGGCCTGGAAGTCGTCGCGGGACAGATGAAAGGACTGGATGTGGCGCGTGAGCGGCAAGAGCGATTTTTTCGGCGCGCCGGCGTAACACGCGTCGATGTCCTCGCGCCAGCGGTCGAGCGCGACGGCGCCCTCGCGGCGCGGCAGCGTGCCGTCGTCGGCAATGTCGTCGACGGCGCGGCAAAACGCGTAGATCTGGTACATCGCGTCGCGCTGCGCGGCCGGGAGGATGCGCAGCGCGAGATGGAACGAGCTCCCCGAGGATGCTTTCGCGGCATCGGTGGTGGATTCTTCGTCAGCGATGATGTTGGAAATGGCCAAGACGGACTCCGCTTTGGCGCCTCTTCGGGCGGGCGCATTGAGAGACGACGCCGGCGGCGAGACCCGGATGCGCGCGGAAAGACCGTGCGCTTGTATTATGCACGGGGTTCGCTGAGAAGTTGAGCCGGCGCGCGCCGGCGATGAGTCAACCGGAAGCGGCCAAAGTATACCAATTTGCGCCCTGTTACGGTGCCTGTCGCGCGCGGCGCGCGTGAAGCCCTTCGGCGCAGGCGCTCAGGCGAACCAGACCGTCCGGTTCCGCCCTTCCCGCTTGGCGGTATACAACAAAAGCCGCGTCGGCTTTGTTGACGAGCGCTTCATACGACGAGGTAATTTCGCGCTTGGACGTCGCCACGCCCATGCTCGCCGTCACCGGCACGCGGGCGCCCTTCACGTCGATGGGCGTCTCGCCGATCGCGCAGCGCACTTTTTCGGCGACCCGCATCGCGTCTTCGAACGGCATGCACGGCAACAGCAGCGCGAATTCCTCACCGCCAAAGCGGCCAAACACGTCCTGCACGCCCACGCTCCGGGCGACGCGCTCGCGGCCATTACGCACGCGCAACACGGTGTCGCCCACCAGATGGCCCAGTTCGTCGTTAATGCGCTTGAAGTGGTCGAGGTCGAACAAGCAGCATAGACATCTCGCCGTCGTAGTGCTGCCAGCGCGAAAATTCGTCGCCCAGGCGCAACTCGAAGTAGCACCGGTTGGCGATGCCCGTCAGCCCGTCCCGATCCGCGAGTTCCTGCAGCTTGGCGACCGCTTCCTCGCGAGCGCGCTGCATCATGCTGGCGTGGGTCACATCGGAAATGGTCACGCAGACGGTGCTCACCTCGCGCTCGTGCGCGACCGGCATGAAGGTGCAGTCCTGCTGCATGTAATCGACGCCGCCAGTGATCGGCCGGTCATGGTCGAACTTGAACAGATACAGCCGCTGCTCCCACGAACTGAACGCGAGAAGCTGCCGAGCTGGAACACGCTCTCGACCTTGCGCGTGAACCACACGCGCGGCAATTCCGGAAAGCTCACGAAGATCGACTTGCCGATCACCTGCTCGGCCGGCTTGCCGCTGTGGTCCGCCATGAAGCGGTTCCACATCAGCACGTTCAGGTCACGATCCAGCACGAAAATGCCGAATCCCACCTGTTCGACGACCAGTTCGCTCAACACCTGCCGGAGTGGTTTCATGCGCGACTCAGAGGCTCGACAGGAGAGTGTCGAGCGCCTGATTCAGATGCGTGATCGCATCCTCGGCCATCAGTATCACCAGATGCGCGCGGAAGCTGTGGTCTTCCAGCGCGAAATTCACTTCGAAGAGCAGCGCCGTCTTCCACGCGAGGATGCCGGGCTGGAACACGTCGTCGAACGACAGATCCTCGCCCAGCATGCCGGGCGGCGAAAAGATCGGCGCGCGGCCGAGGTTGTCGAAAATACACGAGACGCACGCGCCCATCAGCACGGTCGCCACGTCGAAGATCAGTTCGGCGCGGGTGGTCGCTTCGTAACTGGACTTGGGTACGGATCGTCCACCAGCGCGCACAGCTTGTCGACGCTGCCGCTCTTGCACAGCACGATCGCCTCGCCTTTGATATCCGAGCGAAAGCCCTGATGCACGGCCGTCACGGTATCGGTGATGCCGGTCATCTCGGCGAGCGCGCCGGACGCTTCCGCCACGCCGACCACGCGCACGCGCGGCACGGACAGTTCGATGAAGGTGCCGAGCAGCTTTGACAGGCGCGTCGCGGCCTGGCCCATCGCCATATTGGCGACTTCCTGCTAGGCGTCGCGCAGGTCTTCGTTGAAAGCCTGGATCGATTGATCAGCCATGGAGTCCTTACTCCTTCAAAACGGGCCGCAGTGCTTCGGGCGTCACCGGCTTTTCCAAGAACGCAATGGCGCCGAGCGAGCGCACGCGTTCCTTGGCCATCGGTTGCACGTCGGCGGAAACGACAATCAAGAACATGTTGAGGTTTTCGTGCTGCAAGGCGTCCAGCACCTAATAGCCGGTCATGTCGGGTATCGTCAGGTCGAGAAACATGACGGATGCGCGCCCCGCGCGATACAACTCCAGCGCCTCTCGCCCGTTGGTCGCGTAGGAGATGTCGACGTCCCAGTCCTCAGGCAGCGAGCGCGTCAGCACCTTGCGGGCGAGCAGGGAATTATCGGCTATGACAATCGACAACGACATGGTCGGCAGAATCAGTAAGCGGTTCTATTTCAGGGCTTGTAGCTTCGGATGAGACTGCACAGGACGCTCTCGGGCATGTTTACGACATTGCACGGGCGATCTTTACAGGCGCTCGCACGATTTCATGAGGTGTTTCGCCGGATGAAACATCACCCTGCGAGCCTATGCATCGGACAAGTCGCATTGTCGGCGCAACAGAATGTCAAAGCAACTCGACAGAAGCCTGACATCGAAGTGAATATGCTGCTACTCGACCCGATTTGGCAAAAATGACTCTGCGCTCCCTTCAGTCCCAAAATGAGGTCTTCTGCTTTCGCCCGGAGTTTCGGCATGACGCGCCCCCGTCCCTCCTCTGCGATCTTCGACCGATGGTGTCGCTGATCCGCAGCCAGGTCTCGTCCAGCGACGAGGCCGGCCAGGCGCTCATCTCGTTGCGAGACGTACATGTCTCATATGGCGACGCCGACGTGCTGCGCGGCATCGATCTGAGCGTGAATCGCAATCAGGCCGTGTCGATCATCGGGCCATCGGGTTCGGGCAAGTCCACCATTCTTCGCTGTATCAACGGGTTGGTCATGCCGCGGCGAGGAGAAGTGCGCATCGGCAGAGTGAACGTCGGCGCATTGCATGACGATGCGGGGCGCGTCGCGCTGCGCAAGCGCATCGGCTTCGTGTTTTCAGCAATACAACCTGTTTACTCATCTCAGCGCGCTGCAAAATCTTATGATTGCGCCCACGCGCGTGTTCGGCATCGACCGTGCGCAAGCGGAAGACACCACCCGCGCGCTGCTTGCGAAGGGGAGGCTCGAAGACGAGGCTCACGCCTATCCCGACGAGCTGTTCGGCGGTCAGCAGCAACGCGTGGTCATTGCGCGGGCGCTTACCATGCAGCCCGAAGTCATCCTGTTCGACGAAGTGACCTCCGCGCTCGATCCGCAGACCGTCGGCGAAGTGCTGAACGTGATCGGTGAACTCGTCGATGAGGGGCTCACATGCGTCCTCGTCACGCATGAAATGCGCTTCGCGGAGGAGATCAGCGATCGCGTGTGTACACCGAAGGCGGCGTGATCGTGGAAGAAGGCGCGTCCGAGCAGCTCTTTCACGCGCCGTGCGACGAACACATCCGGCGCTTCCTCGACCGGACGCAGACGTGCGTGCGCCGCAAACGATCGAATCTGAAACTGGCCCATCTGACATCGTGACTACTACCTCTCCCGCCTCCGCCTCGCCCACGCGCCCGAACGATAGCGAGCACCGCCAACGCGTCGACGCTCTCGCCACGCGCGTGCTACACAGCGGTCTGGCCGAGTTTCAGGACGGCACGGCGCCCGTCAACGTGCCCGTCGTACGCACGAGCACGCTGCGTTTTGCCTCCGGCGATGATTACGAGCGCCTTCGACAGCGTCGGCACGATGGCGAAAACGTCGCCACTTACGGGCGGCATGGCACGGCCACGCATCGCGCGCTGGAAGCGGTCATCGGCGAACTGGAGGGGGCGGCGCATACGCTGCTCGCGCTGTCCGGCCTCAGTGCGATCTCGCTCGTCTTCCTCACCATGCTCACACCGGGCGACCATGCGCTGATTCAGGACAGCGTGTACGGGCCAGTGGGGGAGCGCATTGAGCCGCTGCTTGCGCGGCTCGGCATCGACGTTAGCTATTTTCATGCGCAGGACGGCGTGCCGCACGATGCGCTGCGGCCGAACATGCGGCTCGTGTATGTCGAGTCGCCGGGTTCGTTTCTCTACGAGATCATCGATCTTCCCGCGCTCGCCGCATGGGCAGGCGAGCACGGTCTCGTCGCCGCAGTCGACAACACATGGAGCGCGGGCTGGCTGCATCAGCCGTTGAAACACGGCGCACACGTCTCGATTCAGGCAACCACGAAATACGCAGGCGGTTACTCCGATCTCATGCAGGGCACGGTGAGCACCAATGACGCCACGCTCTGGCAACGCCTGCGTGACACGCATAAGGCGCTCGGGCTATCGGTCGGTGCGGACGACGCGTCGCTCGGGCTGCGTGGCATTCGCACGCTCGGCATGCGGCTCGCGCAGCATGCGCTGCAAGTCGCCGAGTACCTGCAAGGCGAAGCGGCGGTCGCGCGCGTGTTTCATCCCGCCCTGCCGGACGATCCCGGGCATGCGCTCTGGAAGCGCAAATTCAGCGGTGCGAACGGGCTCGTGTCGTTTGCCTTGGCCCGCTCGTCATGCGGACCGGGCGCATGCGTTCATCGACGCGCTGCGGCTCTTCGCGCACGGGACGTCCTGGGGCGGCTTCGAAAGCCTCGCCCTGCTCGCGCCCGCCTCGCGGCTGCGCCAGTAACGTTACTTCTCTTCTGATTTACCCGTCGTGTGCCTGCATGCCGGACTCGAAGATTCGGCCGACTTGATCGACGACCTGCGCTATGCATTCCGACTCACCTGTACCTGACCAATCCATGTCCTTCGCTCCCGACGCTATCCGCTTCATCGACGCACCCACCTTGCGCAACTGGCTCAACGACGGCGACGAACTCGCCCTGCTCAATGTGCGCGAAGCCGGCAAGTTCGGCGAGGGTCATCCGTTCTTCGCCATTCCGCTGCCGTTCAGCCGGCTCGAACTCGGCGCGCCGCGTCTGCTGTCGCGCAAGAGCGTGCGCATTGCGCTCGTCGATGACGGTACGCATGCGGCGGGCGACGGCTTCGAGCATGCGTCGGTCGCACGGCGCGCAGCTACGCGCCTGCGCGAACTCGGTTACGGCGACATCGCCATCCTCGACGGCGGTGTCGAGGCGTGGCGCGCCGCCGGCTACACGCTGTTTCGCGGCGTCAACGTGCCATCCAAGACATTCGGAGAACTGGTCGAGCATGCTTATGGCACGCCGCATGTCAGCCCGGCGCAGTTACAGCGGTGGCGCATCGAGCACGGCAGCACGCGCAGTTATGCGGACGTGTTGCCAGCCGGGTCAGGTAATCATGAGCGCAAGGACGCGCGAATCCGCGCGCAGGCGCTGGCGCAACGCTTCGGCGTGTGCACGCTCGAAGAGGGATCTGCCCTTGCATGGCGGGACGACCCGCGACGCACGGCTTATCTGCTCGATGTGTGCACGCCGGAGGAATTCGCCCGCGACAGTCTGCCGGCGGCGACCCACGCGCCGGGCGGCCAGCTTATTCAGGCGAACGATCAGACTGTCGCCGTGCGTCGCGCGCAGCTTCTGCTGATCGATTATGACGGCATTCGCGCGCCCGTCGTCGCGCATTGGCTCGTGCAACTCGGCTTCGAAACCGCGCTGGTGGATGCAGCGACTGCCGCGCGATGGAGTGCGCCGGATCATGCGCAGTTGCATGCCGGATCGACCGTTTCCCCGCTTGTTCCGCCGCTCGCGTCGAATGCCGTTGTGCTCGACCTGCGCTCGAGCGCAGCGCATAAGGAAGGCCGGCCCGCCGGTTCGCACTGGACCATTCGTCCGCGCGTGTTCCAGACACTGCGTCGCGCGGATGCCAACCGTGAAACGCCAGTCGTGCTGCTCACCGACCCGGCCGGCCAGGATGCCCGCCTCACTCGTGGCCAGGGATCTGCGTAACGCGGGTTTTGTGGACGTGACCGGCGTATTCGATGAACTCGACGCATGGAACGCGCGGGCTTGCCTGTCGAGCGATCCGCGTCCGTTCTGCCGCATGAGGAGCGCATCGATTATCTGTTTTTCGTGCACGACCGTCACGACGGCAACCTCGATGCGGCGCGCGCCTACCTCGAATGGGAAACCGGTCTGATCGCCCAGTGCGAGTCGGACGAACTGGCCGTTTTCCGTGTCGGCGAAGCGGCTTTTCGAAGCGATGCGCCGGAAGCCGAAGCACGCGCCGAAACGTGACTCCATGTCACACCACGCAGCGCGTCAGCTCAGGACGGCCTCTTTCGTCGTGATCTTGCGCGGAATCAGCTTCAGCGCGTATCTGCAATGCGTTGCTGCTCGGCCAGCACCGCGGCATCGATCGGCTTGTAAATGTGTTCGTAATGCTGAAGACCGGCTTGAATGGTGGCCGCGTCGAGTCCCTGGATAGGCGCGAGTTGCGCGGCGGCCGCGCCGACGTTCTGACGCACCCACTGCCCTTCCTTGCCGAGTTCTTCCATGGCTATGCCGATGACATCCTTGCGCTTCTGCGTATAGTCGCGCTGACTCAGGAAGAACTGGTAATGACTCGCGACCCCTTACGCATCCACCAGCAGGCGCGCATTGCTCTGAGATTGCGCGGCCGACAGAAACGGATCCCAGATGGCCCAGGCATCGATGGCCTGACGTTCGAACGCGGCACGCGCGTCGACGTGGGCGAGAAACGCCGACTGGATATCGCCGTGGTCGAGCCCATGCTTGCGCAATAGCGCGATGATGTACCAGTGCACGTCCGAGCCTTGTTGAACGCGACCTTCTTACCCTTGAGGTCCGCGACCATTTTGATCGGTGAGTCCTTCGCGACGACGAAACCTTCCGCGCGCGGCCTCGGCACTTCATAAACAGTATAGACGAAATCCACGCCCGCCGTCCGCGCGAACACGGGCGGCACTTCACCGACGTAACCGAAGTCGATTGCGCCCACATTCAGCCCTTTGAGCAGTTGCGGCCCGGCGGGAAACTCGGTCCATGTGACCTTCACGCCCAGCGGCGCGAGCCGTTTTGGTCCAGCGTGCCCTTGGCCTTGAGCAGCACGAGCGTGCTGGCGGCCTTCTGATAGCCGATGCGAAACTGGCCTGCCTCGTGTATTTTGCCCACGACGGCAGGGCGAAACCGGCTAGCGCGGCAGGAATGGTGGCGAGAAATGTCCGGCGGCCTTTTGAGGTCATGCGATTCATGGTCACGCGTCCGAGAGAGAGTTTCAACGAACCCGCCGTTCCGGACAGGGTGTCGCGCGGCGCGGCGAGCCATGGTATCCCTGTGAGGTGGAATCGGCGAAATGATGTCTCGAGCTAAGCAAATCAGTTCGCGTTCGAGCGTGCTGGTTCTACCTCCTCCGCCGAAGCCACTCCCGCCCCGCATACACAATGAAAAACACACCAATGAGCAACGCCCCACGGCTGCCAACTGATTCTCCAGATTCGGCATGAGCGATGTACCATGCAACCACAGTGCGGCGGCGGCCACGATCATCATCACCCCCGAGCGCGCCCCCCCACGCAGGTCCCGCTGCCGATGCCTTTCTTTCCCGTAGCATTCTCATCATGTTCTCCGTTGCAGTGATGGATTCAACGTACGCGATCGACCACGCGGATATCGAACGCGCCGCCGGTCTGACGCGCACCGGTGGTTACGCGGCCCTTGCCCGGCAAAAGCGGGAAGACCAGTTCCGCGAAGCGATACGCCTCTTCCAGATGCGGATACCCCGACAGCACGAAGCTGTCCGCACCCGCCTCCACGTACTCCTGCAAGCGCTCGGCGACGGTTTGCGCGTCGCCGACCAGCGCCGTGCCCGCACCGCCGCGCGCGAGACCCACGCCCGCCCACAGGTTCGGACTGGTTTCGAGCCGGTCGCGACGCCCGCCATGCAGCTCGGCCATCCGCCGTTGCCCCACCGAATCCATCTTTGCGAAGTTCTGCTGCGAGCGCGCGATGTCTTCATCGATCAGACGACTGATGAGGGAATCCGCCGCGGCCCATGCTTCCTCGCTGGTTTCGCGCACGATCACATGCAGGCGCACGCCGAAGCGCAGCGTCCGTCCACGACGCGTGGCGCGCTCGCGCATGTCCGTGAACTTTTCCGCGACGGCAGCAGGCGGTTCGCCCCATGTGAGATATGTATCGACATGTTCCGCCGCTATTTCATGCGCAGCCTCGGAGGACCCCCCGAAGTAAAGCGGCGGATACGGTTTCTACACCGGCTTATGGAAGTTCTTCGTGCCGCGCACATGAACGTGCCTGCCGTCGAAGTCGACCGACTCTTCCGTGAACAGCCTGCGCCATACGCCGAGAAACTCGTCTGCATATTCGTAGCGCTGCTCGTGGTCGAGGAACCGCCGTCTGCCGCGAGTTCGGTTGCATCGCCGCCGGGCACGACGTTGAGCAACAGGCGGCCGCCCAACGCCTCGTCGAGCGTGGCCGCCTGACGCGTCCGCCGTCACGTTGCCCAGCGACGTGCGCAGCGCAACCAGCAGCTTGATGCGCCGCGTGATGGGCGCGAGGCTCGCCGCGGTTACCCAGGGGTCAAGGCAGCTGCTGCCGGTGGGAATCAAGAGGCCGTCGTAGCCGAGTTCATCGGCGGGCGACGGCGATTTGCCGCATATAGGCGTTGGTCGGCGCGCGCCCGAATCCGACACGCCGAGATAGCGTGTGTCTCCGGATGTGGGCAGGAACCAGAAGATATCGAGGCTCATATGAACTCCGAAGCAGCGTGTCGCGGATGAGCAATGCCGTCGTCTTTGCGACGGACGTTTTCTTCGAATGGTACCGGGCAAATTCACGGCATGGAACGCCCGGGTCACTTTGCATGAGGGCCGATTTGAATATAAAAAAACATTGGTTGGATTGGTTGGATATGGCACGGCGTCAGAAAACAATCACGATCTCGTTCAGGAGCGCAACGTTCAGGAGCGCAAACCGGGCGGCAGCAGCGCCCCGGCTGTTCGCGCACAACTTCGACACCTTCCGATGCACGCGGAGTTCACGCGTGTTCTCTCGTTTCGATCCGACCGTTAATCTCAAGGCGCGAAGGCGCTTTCGCTTCCACTCGACACATGAGCAATGTCTTCACGCTGGAACACGTCAGCAAAACCTTCACGCGAAGCGGCGAGACCTTGCAGGCACTCGACGATCTCTCGCTGACCATTCGCGCCGGCTCGTTCTATGGAATCGTCGGTACATCGGGCGCGGGCAAGAGTACCTTGCTGCGTCTGCTCAATCTGCTGGAAAAGCCCACCGGCGGCACGATCCGCTTTCACGACACGCCGCTCGGCGGCCTGCAAGGACCGGCGCTGCGCCAGTATCTCAGCAAGGTCGCGACCGTCTTCCAGCACTTCAATCTCTTCCACAGCGAGACGGTCGCGGAAAACATCGAACTGCCCTCGCGGTGCGCGGCGTGTCGCGCGCGGTGCGGCGAAGCAAGGCTACCGAACTGATCGAAAACTGGTCGGCTTGCAGGGCAAAGAGCGCGCTTATCCTTCGCAGTTGTCAGGTGGGCAGAAGCAGCGCGTGGGCATCGCTCGCGTGCTCGTCGCCGATGCCGAAGTGCTCTTATGCGACGAAGCCACCAGCGCGCTCGATTCGTAAACCACCACCGTCATCCTCGATCTGCTGCTGCGTTTCAAGCGCCAGTTGAATCTGACCGTGGTGCTCATCACGCATTCGTGATATGTGGTGCGTTATGCAGCCGATATCGTCACGCTCGTGCAGAGAGGCCGCGCAGTCGAAACCGGCGCGGTGCGCGATCTGCTGCACGATGCCGACTTGTGGCTCGGACGCCAGTTGCTGCCCGCGCCCGATCTGGGTCTCGCGCCGCCGAACGGCTGGATCGACTACGAACTGCTCCTGGCCGACGTCCGCCAGCAAAGCACCTTTTTCTCCGATGTCGCGCGCACGCTCGATGTGACCGCATCGGTCGTACCGGGCAGCGTGGAACGCCTGGGTGGTGCAGATGCGGCGCGCTTCAAAGTCGACTTCGATCTGCGCGGCAAGCAGGCGGGCATTCGCGACGCGCTTTCGTCGATGCTGCGCGAAAAGAGCATCGTGCTTGGCAAGGTGGCATGATGACGCGCGACTGGAAGCAATACATTTCCGACTTCTGGGTGGCGCTCGGCCAGACCGTGTACATGGCGACGCTCTCGGGCGTGCTGGTGATTTCGCTCGGCATCGCTATCGGCCTGCTGCTCTATCTCAGTGCGCCCGGTTCGTGGAGGCCGCGGCCCGTGCTTTATCAGGTGGTCAATAGCATCGTGAACGTCGGGCGCTCGATTCCGTTGTCGTCGTCGGTACGCCGCTCGGTCCCGTAGCGGCGCTGTTTCCGTTGACGGTCGGTTTCACGCCGTTTTTCTCGCGGTTGATCGAAGCCAATCTGCGCGAACTGGATCAGGGGCGCATCGAAGCGACGCGTGTGATCGGCGTCACCACGCCGCAGTTCATCTTCCGCATTCTTCTGCTGCCGGAGTCGCTGTCGGGAATCATCGACTCCGCGACCATCATTCTCGTCGGACTCGTCGAAGACAACGCGTCGCGGGTGCGATCGGCGCGGGCGGCGTCGGCGATTTCGCACTCACCTACGATTACCAGCGCTGGTTCACGCAACTGATCCTGCTCGCGGTCGTATCGATGGTGCTGATCGTGCCGGTAATTCAGATCACCGGCGACGTCTGGGTCAGGCTCAGGCGTTACAAGCGCTGAAACCCTCTTTCATTCGAACCTCTCGGGAGACCACCATGTCCATTCAACGACGAGCCTTCGTCACCGCCCTGGCGTTGACCCTTTCCGCGCTTTCGTCGACAGCCGTCCATGCGGCAAGCGTGTCCGGCGAACCGCTCAAGGTCTAAGTCACTCCGACGCCACAAGGCGATGCGCTGCGCTACGTGCAGAAGCTCGCCGATCAGGATGGCAGCGGTCTCAAGCTCAAGGTGATCGAGAGCAGTCAGGCACTCGACTTGAATCAATTGCTCTTCAAGGGCGATGTCGATGCCAACCTGATTCAGCATCGCTCTTACTTCAATTCGTGGATCGAGGCGCATCTCGAAGCGAAAGGTCGGATCGTCAACGTGGCGACGGTGCTGATCAACGTGTTTGGGCTGTATTCGTCGAAGTATCCCTCGCTGAAGGACATTCCGGATGGCGCGTCGCTGCTGGTGACGAACGAGCAGACCAATCTGCCGCGCGCGCTGCTCATCCTGCAAAACGACGGCCTCATCAAGCTCGATTATCCGAAGTCCGATGGTTCGGCGGCAGCGGTGGCGATCGACGAGAAAAATATCGTCGCCAATCCCAGACATCTGAAGTTCATTCCGACCGAAATGCAGTTGCGCACCAAGTCACTGCCGGACGTTCAGGGCTCGTTCATCAATGGCGATATTGCGCTGACCAACGACGTGGACCCGGCCACCGCGCTCTCCCTCGAATTGAAGCAGAATAATCCGCATCCCAACGTGCTCACCACGCGGCGCGAGCTGGTCAAGGACCCGCGCATTCAATTGCTCATCAACTATCTGACCGGGGAGAAGGTTGCGCGCTTCATCAATAACTACTACAAGGTTTTCGTCGCGCCCGTGCAGGCGCGACTCGTTCAGCAGTGAAGCACGATACGGACGCGGCTTTTGGCAAAGGAAATGCGTCAGAAGAACAGCAGCGTCCGCAATTCGATGCTCCGGCGCGGTCTCGCATCCGGCGGCGAGGTCAGAACGTCGAATGCAGTGCGACATCGCGTTCGTCGATGCTGCGCGAGTCGCACGGCGCGAGCGGCGACGATTCCACCGGTTCGCCTACCGGCCACCACAGGTTGACGATGGCGAAGCGACCTTGCAAAAGCCTCGCGACTTCATCGGCGGGCAGATGATCACGCACGCGGCGCGGGCTGGAAACAAAGGTCTGATCGTTGTGGATGAAATGCACCGGCTCCTTCACGCCGCCCGGGCGCGACGCGCTGCCATAGCGCAGGGTGTGATCGAAGATGACGCCGCGCTTTGCACCCGTCCACTGCTTCAGGAGCCGCTCGGACTACACGTAGTATGCCGAACGAATCGCCGACTCGTCGGAAAAATCCGCGATGGCGCTCAGCTCGCGATGCAGTTCGAAACCGTTGCGGTCGAACGACAGGCCGCCGGGCGGTGGCCGCAGCCGCGCATTCGTCGTAATCTTTACAGCATGCGCGCGGTACTCACCGGTACGCCGCGGCACGCCGGGCGGCGGGTTGTACGCATAAGACCGGGGCCTGACGCTCGTGGGCACCAGGTAATTGAGTTGTGCTTCGACTTCGACCGGCTGTTGTACCGGTCTTTCGATGACGACTTCGCTCATTGCCTTGCTCCACGCAAAATGTCGGCCGCTTGCCTCTTGCCGCGAACGGATGAACCGCCAGTCAATGCAACGGCGTTTCGTAACCGTCGCCGGTATAGCTTCTGTCGAAATAGCCAGCCCGGGTATAGACCGCGATCTCTTCGAGTTGCTCGGCGCGCGTGATTCGGTCTTGCCCGTCAGCGGGTCTGACCGTCGATACGCTTTCGCTCTTTCAATTCGCAGGGCGGGACAGCACTTGCCAGCAGTGCGTCAGAAAGTGAGACATGCTTCGCCTCCTTGATGGCTGATCATTCAATCTAGGCCGGCGGGAACGGTTTCACAAACAAGCTTTTCTGCAATGCATAGCAGGTGGTCAGCCGATCTGCGGCGCTGCCTGAGGCACGAACGCCGCGCATGTGTCGCGCGGCATCCCGAGTACGTCGTGCCTCAGGCACAGGCGGCTTTCCCCACGCTTGCGCCGTAAGCGGAGCCGAACGACGCCAGCCCGGCGATGCGCCGCTCCAGCAACGCGCGGTCATCGGCCCGATGCGCGCAGCGTCCGCACACGGCCTGTCCGTCGATGCACAGCGCGTGCTCATCGTCCGAGCGCCGCCCAGTACGACACAAAAACATGCACCGACAGCAGATAGCCGATAACGACATTCACCACGATGCCCACCGTGAACGCGGCCAGCGGCTTGCCGCCCGCGCCCGCGAGCAGTTTGAATCGCGTGGTCAGTCCGATGCTCAGGAAGCAGAACGTGAAGGCCCAGGTACGCAGCGCGACGATGGGTGCGACAAATGCAGGCGTCACGACCGTGCGGTAATCGGCGAGCGTATAGTGCGACGCGATCCACGTGACGATGGCCGAAGCGACGACGAAGCCGATCACGAACTTCGGGAAGCGGGTCCAGATTTCACTCGCCTACGCTTTGTCTTGCACACCATCGGCGGTATCGCATTCCCAGCGTGTGGTTGCGACGATCGCCAGCACGAAGGCCCAAATGCCGATCCAGATATCACGCCCGACGACCTTCACCAGCACGAACGCCTGCAGGGATGCTTCGGGCACAACCGCCATAGGCTTGCGCGGCGGCGATGCCCGCTGCATCCGCGAATTCGGATGTGCCGATCCACGCGCCCGCGACGCCCGCAGGCAAGCCGAGTGCGCGCGAAACGGCGGGCAGCGCGAACACCATCACGATCGCCCAGATGACGACCAGCGTGATGGCGACCGATACCTGCTCGCGCCGCGCCCTCACCGCACCCGCAATAGCGATGGCCGCCGACACGCCGCACACCGCTCCGCCCACGCCGAGGATGGCCGCGAAACGCTTGTCGATGTACAACGCGCGCGCCACGCCGTAGATAACGAAGAACGTCACCAGCGACACGATGGTCGCCTGCCCGATCGCCACCGGTTCCACCCACACGATGAGCGTGATCGGCAGCGTCGCGCCGAGGAGGACGATGCCGACCTTGATATAGAACTCGACGCGCAACGCAGGCACGAGCCACGCGGGCAACGTAAACAGATTCGATACGACCAGCCCGAGCGCAAGCGCGATCAGCGGTGGTTCGAGGTTATACGTGCTCGACTGCGCCCACGCGCCAACCGCGAAGATCACCGCCGAGACCACGAACACCACGAGAAAGCCCGCCAGAAATTGTCCGATGGGCAAGCCGAGCGCACCGATCGCCACCGAAAACACCACGGCGAACGCGATGAACAACGCGACGTAACCGCTCGCGTGACTCGCGATATCTCCCGAAAGCTGGCTCAGGCTCGGCCATTTGGCAGGCGCAACTGCGAGCCACTTGATGCTGTTGGCCACTTGATGCTGTTGCCCGAGGCGAATAGGCCGTACGCGACGACGATCGCCAGCAGGCCGATGGCGACGGCCCACCAGTCTTCCGTGCCGAACGGACGGCGTGTCTCGGTAAGCGGTGCATCGGCGTCAGTGACGGTTTGGTTGGTCATCCTTTTTCCCCTAGTACGTTATCTTGATGTTTTAGTATGAAATCGCCGCAAACGCGGCGGAAATGACTTTTATGTCTTTGTTTATAGCTGCCGGTCATACAAGCTTGTTCATTTGAGATTTGAAGCACCGCTTGCCGGACGTCTGCCGGACGTCGCTGCGCCGCGGAATGACTTTCGTGTCGAAAGCCAGATTTGCCGAATCCTGCTGCGCGCGCAGCACGTCATCCGGAATGGGATAACTCACGCCCCACTCCGGTCCCAGACTGCCAGCGGCGCGCCCGTGTTGCCCGACAGGAACCGCGCGGTGTCCTGTGGATGCGCCAGGCTTTCATTGGTTTGGCACGCCAACTGATCGAACAGTAATCGCAACACCGCCGGATACTTTTGCGCGAAATCGCGCGTGGAAATGTAGAAGCCGTATTGCGGCACCGACAGGTCGCCGATGGTCAGAATGGTGCGCGCGCCGGTGCTCAATTCGGTGTCCGCATAGCGCGGATCGGGCACGGCCTACGCATCGACGAAGCCGCGCTCGAAGGCAGAGCGCGCATCGCCGTAGGATAGGTACGCGAACTGGGCCGGGTCCGGGTCCATGTGAGCGTCCTGCATCGCCTTCAGCACGAACAGGTGGCCTTGCGAGCCCTTCGCGAAAACAATCTTCTTTCCCTTCAGATCGCGCAGGTCATTCACTGGCGAATCTTTCGGCACGGTGATCGCATAGCTTTTCACGAGCTTCGGCGCATAGGCTATGTAAACGACAGAAGGCACGGCGTCCGCCTGCGCCATGATCGGCGGTGTCGAACCGACAGTGCCGACATCGACATCGCCCGCGTTGATGGCTTCGACGAGCGGCGCGCCATAAACGAATTCGTGCCACGTTACTTTTACGTGATGCGGCGCGAAAGCCTGCTCCAGCTTGCCCGACGCACGCAACGCCACCAGCCCGTCGCTCTTCTGAATAGCGATACGTATCTGAGCCGGATAACCTTCGTCCGCGTGCGCGGAGCACATGAGAGCAAAGCACGACGCAGCGAGGATGTGTTTCAAGAGTCGAAAAGCCATCAGAAATCGCAATGCGGATTGACGGGGCGCGCAAGACCGTAGTGTCCGCGCAAGGTGGAGGCTTCGTATTCGCGCCGGAACAGCCCGCGCTTTTGCAGGATAGGCACGACATGCTCGGTGAAAACTTCGAATTGCGTGGGCAGCACGGGCGGCATGACATTGAAGCCATCGGCGGCGCGGCTCTCGGTCCAGTCGGCGATCACATCGGCGATTTGCTCCGGTGTGCCGGACAAGGTGAAATGTCCGTGCGCCGCCGCGAGCTTTCGCAACAGGCCGCGCAAGGTCGGCCGCTCCCGTGCGACCAGTTGCGTGATGACTGCCGCGCGGCTCTGCGCCGCCTGCACCTTCGACGGGTCGGGGAAGTCATCGACGGAAAGCAGCTGATCAAGCGGCAGCGTCGAAAAGTCGTGGCCGCCGAAACAGTTCGACAAGCGCGCTAGCCCGACGCTTACGTCGGTGAGGGAATCGAGCTCGTCGAGCAGGGCGCTGGCTTCGGCTTCGGTCGAACCAATCGCGGCGCTGATGCCCGGCAGGATCACGATGTCCTCTTCCCTGCGGCCCAGCGCCTTCGCGCCAGCCTTGAGTTCGGCGTAGAAGTTGATTGCTGACTCCTTGGTCAGATGCGCGGTGAAGACGGTCTCCGCATACCGCGCGGCGAACGCCTTGCCCGTCGACGATGAACCGGCCTGCACCAGCACCGGATACCCCTGAGGTGGACGAGGCAGATTCAACGGCCCCGCTACGCGATGGAACCTGCCTTCGTAGCCGATGCGCCGCACGCGCGCCGGGTCCAGAAAGCGTCCGCCCGCCGGATCGTCGATGATGGCGTCGTCGGCCCAGCTATCCCATAACTGCGTGACGACTTCGAGAAATTCATGTGCACGTGCGTAACGTTCGGCGTGCTCGATCTGCTGCGTGTAGCCGAAGTTCGGCCCCGCGCCGCCGACCCACGAAGTCACGATGTTCCAGCCGATGCGTCCGCGCGATATATGGTCTAGCGAAGCGAACTGGCGCGCCAGATTGAACGGCTCGGTGTACGTGGTCGATGCCGTGGCGATCAGCCCGATGCGCGAAGTCGCCTGCGACAGCGCCGCAAGCGTGGTGATTGGCTCCAGCGCGCCCGACGCGACAAAACGCGCGCCGTCGCCGAGTGCGAGCGCATCGGCAAAAAAGACGGAATCAAACAGGCTTCGTTCGGCTTTAACCGCGAGATTGCGAAAGTAATCGATATCGGTCAGCGCCTGGCGCGTCGCGCCGGGATGACGCCAGCCGGCTTCGTGATGTCCGCGTCCGTGAACGAAAAGATTGAGATGCAGGGGTTGGGGCATGGTCGTGTCTTGTGTCGATCGTTGATGCCGGAGAAGGCCGGCGGTATGCGTTGGCGAAGCATTCGTTGCAGGCAAGGTGGCACAAGTTTACAAACGGGCGGCCTCAACCCAAACCAACGAATCGATCTATCCATTCCGTGATTGGCGCAGAGGCGGCCCCGCCCGTGTTATCAGCACAGCGCGATTGGTTAGCTCGATCCATCGGTTTGCCATGCGTTTTTGCGTTGATAGGATCGCGCGTTCACCCATCCCGATAATGCTCAAATGTCCTATCGTCACCGCTTGCCTGTCTCATTGCCAAGAAACCTGATTGCCCTGGCGCTCGCCTTCGGTGCACTCGCCGGCGCTCCTGCCCTCGCCACCGACGATCCCAATACACTGCGCGTGGGTTTCGTCCCCGGTCCTTATGCAGACGAATTCCGGCAAGGCGTCGAGCCGCAACTCATCAAGAAGGGCTACACCGTGCGCTATGTCGAATTCAGCACGGGGCTCGAAGCAAATCAGGCGGTGTATCGGGGCGAGATCGTGGCGGATGTCATGCAGCACAGCATCTATCTCAAGTCCTACAACGACCGTAACGGTACCGACCTGGTCGGCGTGGTTCAGGTCCCCACCCCCCCCGCCAATGGGCCTGTTTCGAGCAAGCATCCCGCGCTGTCAGATGTTAAGGCAATGTTGATTAAGTCCACCACTAGTGCTGTGCTTGTCAGGTGTTATAGAGCGCACGTGCAAGGAGAAAGGCAAACGACGATGAAGCAGCAGACGCTGGCGATGGCCGCGGATCAAGGTGTGGGGTTCGAGACTTGCCGCAAGCGCACGCGACGC
>LFLF01000039.1 GCA_001184395.1 Candidatus Paraburkholderia calva
CACGAAGGTGCGCTATCGGGGTCTGGCGAAGAACGCCAATCGGGCCTTCGTCGCGCTGGCGTTGACCAACGTTTATCTTTCGCGCAAGCGATTGATGGCACAGGTTCGCCCGTAATGGGGGAAAGCGGGCCGCAGGCCCAGGCGCAACACCCTGGTGGACCGGAAATCCAGGCGTAAAGCCTCACTCACGATGAATCTGCCGCTGTTTGCGCCTGAATCGATGCATACAACCGGCTGGTTCAGCGTTGCCTTAATTGTGTGTGCGAACGTCGCGCCTGTGCGATAGCGACCGAATCCCTGATTTGCCGTACGCATCGCTGACATGCGCGCCGCTCGCCAGAACGAACTCGAACATCCTTTATGTCTTTTGATTCACTCGGCTTGTCCGAACCTCTGCTTCGCGCTGTCAACGAATTGGGCTACTCCAGCCCGACTCCGATTCAGCTCCAGGCCATTCCCGCCGTGCTCAAAGACGGCGACTTGCTCGCGGGCGCGCAAACCGGCACCGGCAAGACCGCCGGTTTCACGCTGCCCATCCTGCAACGTCTCTCTTAACTCCCGCCCGCAACGAGCGGCGCGAAGCGCCCGGTGCGCACGCTAATCCTCACGCCGACGCGCGAACTCGCCGCACAGGTCGAAGAAAGCGTGTGCGCCTACGGCAAGTACCTGAAGCTCAAGTCCACCGTGATGTTCGGCGGCGTCGGCATCAATCCGCAGATCGACGCGCTCAAACGCGGTGTGGATATCGTCGTGGCCACGTCAGGCCGTCTGCTCGATCACATGCAGCAGAAGACCATCGACGTGTCGCAGCTCGAGATCCTCGTGCTCGACGAAGCCGATCGCATGCTCGACATGGGCTTCATCCACGACATCAAGCGCGTGTTGGCCAAGCTGCCGCCGAAGCGTCAGAAACTGCTGTTCTCGGCCACCTTTTCCGATGAAATCAAGGCGCTCGCCGACGGCCTGCTCGATTCGCCCGCGCTGATCGAAGTCGCGCGCCGCAATACCACGGCCGAGACCGTGGATCAGAAGATCTATCCGGTCGATCGCGACCGCAAGCGCGAACTGCTCACGCATCTGATCCGCCAGAACAACTGGTTTCAGGTGCTCGTGTTCACGCGCACCAAGCACGGCGCAAACCAGCTCGCCGAGCAACTGAGCGCGACGGCATCAGCGCGCTCGCCATCCACGGCAACAAGAGCCAGTCGGCGCGCACGCGCGCGCTCGGCGAGTTCAAGGACCAGACGCTGCAAGTGCTGGTCGCGACCGATATTGCGGCGCGCGGTATCGATATCGATCAGTTGCCGCACGTCGTCAATTTCGATCTGCCAGAACGTGCTGGGGGATTACGTGCATCGCATCGGCCGCACGGGTCGCGCGGGCGCAGAAGGCGAAGCGGTGTCGCTGGTGTGCGTGGACGAACATCAACTGCTGCGCGATATCGAACTCCTCATCGAGCGTGCGATTCCGCGCGAAGTGGTGCCGGGCTTCGAACCCGATCCGAACGCCAAGTCGAATCACGGCGCGGGATCGGCGCCCCGCCGTTCGTCTGACGCGCCCGCGCATGCGAGACATGCGGCGGGACACGGGGCGAATCCGCGTGACAAGGGCGCGAATCCCCGCGCGTTGCTCGGCGGCAAGCCGCGTATGGATGGCGCACCGGTGCGTCGCGATCGCGTGAGATCGGAGGAACGTGGGCGCTGAGCGTCTAGTTCCTTATCTGGTTCCTTAGAAAAGCGTTTCGCCCGGGCTGCTCTGCTTGTAGAGGCCCGGGCGTTTGTTTTTTGGGAACTCGTTTATGACGTGGCGGCTTGTCTGAGCCATTCGATCTGCTCGCGCCAACGCGTGAGCACGACGTCGTCGGGCAATTCGAAGCGGATGCCGCTCGTCAGACGCGCGTAATCCATGCGCTACGCCTCGCCGCTCTCGATCGTGCCGACGAAGCACGCGAGCGGCGTGCTATCGAGTGCCACCCGGCGCGTTTTCAACTGCACCTGGTAGAACGCTTCGCCAGCGACAAAAGTGAGCGTCGCGCGCCCACTCGTGCCAATAGCCCGTGCCGTGCGCAATGCAGGCCAGAGCGCGAAGCAGAGTGTGCGCGCATCCGGCACGAGCATTTCGCCCGCGCTGAGCAAGGCGGTGCGAATGCGCGCTGCGCCATCCAGCGCCTCGACGCCATTAAGCGAAGCAGTGAAACCTGCCGCGCATGCTTCATCGTGCCATCGAACAGGAGGCAAAGTGCTGCCAGCCACTCATTGAACGTGGCCTGAGAAGACAAAATGTTGGAGTCGGTCATCGGCGGGACAATGCAATGCCGGCGAGCGAGTCGCCGGCATTTCTGATGGCGATGCAATCAGCGGAAAAACAACTGCGTCATCTTGGCGAGCGGATAGTGAACGCCGGGCTGAATACGCGCCGGCAGATCGAGCGGCTTGAGCAGCATCTTGATGCACTGGTCCGCCGAAAGATTGCGCCGCACCAGCGCATTCACACGCGCGGACAACTCGCGGTTGTAATCGGCATCCTGCACGCGCTCGGGGTATCGGATCGCAAACACGTGGCGCAGCGCGATCTCGGAGTCTTCGCTCTTGAGTTCCGCCACGCGGCGAATCAGCGCGCCGAACACCGCGAACCGTCCGTTCCCTTCGATCTTGTTCCACTTCTTGAAGAAGTGAAAAAAATGCTTGTAGTGGCGCACTTCGTCCGTGCGGATATTGTCGGTGATCTCCTTGAGCACCGGCTCATCCGAACACTTGTTAATGGCGCGATACAGCGTGGCTGTGCCCGTTTCGACGACACAGCGCGCGACCATTTCGAGCGCACGCTTTTTCTCGAAGGCCTCATACGAGCAGGTCTTCGAGTATTCGTCGAAAAAGTTTTTGAAAGCCGTGTTCCAGTCGAAGGTCAGCCACACATGATTGATGTAAGTCTTGAGCGCGCGCCCGTGCTGCATTTCTTCGGGTTCCCACTCATTATTCAACCAGGCGGCGATCTCGGGATCGTCCTGAAAGTAAGTGCTGAGATTACTCGTGTAAAGGTCCGTGCCGCTCTCGATGAACGAGCAGGCGCAAAGCAACAACAGGAGATCTTCGTTCGACGCCGCTTTTTGACGATCTATTCGATTGAGATCGATGTCTTCGATGCGCCAGGGCATCACGTGAGTCCGATCTGATTGCATGTATCGCGCTCCCTTGCTGGAATGTACGCGCCATCAGCCCATAAAGGTCGGCCGAGGTTGAAAGGTGAAGCGGGGCGGTTTCGGTTCCAGCTAGCCTGATGGCTTAGTTTCCAGTCCTTGCGGCTTTGTTTATCCATCTTAGCCGTCCTGCAACGAGTTTGCAGAGATGGAGAGACAGACTCATGCGATGCTGCGCAGTTCCTTGCGCGGCAAATCTTTACGACTCGTTCGGACGGCCATCAGGCATGTAATAGAGCAGGAACCGTGCCGTCATCGTGTCGACACGGAATGGCGCGATGGGTCAACGCGGCTTCGAGCCGCGCGTTGCGCAGGCTCATGCGCCACGCGACGATGACAAGCGACACGCCCGACAGCACGGCCGCGAGCAGCACGTAGTAACTCGGCGCGAATTTGTCGCCGGTCGCGTGAATGAAAGCCTCGACGATGGTCGGCGCGAAACCGCCGAACAGCGTCACACGCGAGGGCGTATCCGATCGATAGTCCTGTCGAGCGCACGCGCGTCGGGAAGATTTCGGACATGAGCGCGGGCATGGGACCGGAGTACGCCGCCTTGAGGATGCCCGCCCCTGCCGGCAGCACCACGAGCGATGCGACCGTGGGATGCGCCTGCAGCCAGGCAAACATCGGATAAATGGCGACGCCCATCACGATGGACGTGCCGAGCATGATGCGAATGCGGCCGAGCTTATCGGACAGTGCGCGATGAGCGGCGAGAAGATGAACTGCAAGCCGACGTCGAGCACCACGACCGCGAACGACGCCGTGGCCGGGAAATGCAACGGCTTCACCGCGTACATCGGCATGTAAAGCTGCAAGACGTACATGCCCACAGTGGATTGCGCAACGATGTCGATAGCGAGCAACAGATTGACCCACTGATTCGAAAAGGACACGTCGCTGCTTTTTGCCTCCGGCTTGGCGCGGTTCGCGAGAAACTCCGGCGTCTCGTCCAGATACGAACGTTCAATAGCCGATCGGCCTGATCAGCAAGCTGTCAGCAAGCCGAATACGAACGGAATCCGCCACCCCCAGCTTTCGAGTTGCGGCTGGGGAAGCCACGCGCTCAAAAGGGACCGAAAGCGGTGGCCAGAATCGCCGCGAGCCCCTGGCTCGCGAACTGCCAGCTTGCGTAGTAACCGCGCTTCGACGCGCTGTGCTCGACCATGAACGCCGTCGCGCTGCCGAATTTGCCGCCGACAGCGAAGCCCTAACCAGTCGTGCGAGCAAGATCAGCAGCGGCGCGGCGACGCCGATGTGCGTGTAAGTCGGCATGACCGCCATGGCGAGCGTGCCGAGCATCATCAGCAGGATTGCGAGCGTCAGCGCGGCCTTGCGGCCCTTTCGGTTACCATAGATGCTGAGCACGACGGCGCCGAGCGGACGCATGAGAAACGAAATACCGAACATACCTACCGATGGCGAGCATCGTCGACAGCCACTCGTCGTGCGACGGAAAGAACGCCTTGGCGGTCAGCGATGCGAAGTATCCATAGACGAGAAAGTCGAACCATTCGAGCGCATTGCCGACCGACGACGAGAACACGATTCGGCGAACCATCGCTTTCGAAAGCGGCTCTGCGAGCACGGCCAGTGACGGATCGACATAGGAAGTGTTCATGGGGTCTCTGGCTTGTTTTTTCGTTGCGCGTCTTCGCTTTGTTGAGCGAGCGGACGTGCGTTGCCCGTTCGCGTGCCTGAAGGCAGCGAGCTCGGGCGATTGTTGTTACGGGCGGAGCCTTCGTCAGCGGCTGCCTGGTCGATCAGGCCGCCTCAGAAACCGGCAGCAAGGCCGTCGCACCGGCTGTCGCTGGCCGCCGACATAACCGCGTTCGGCATCGTTACGGTCGAGCTTCCAGATGTACTGGCCGGAGCCGAAATCCATGTAAGGATCGTCGATGGATTTGATCGTGTGCCCCATCTTCTGGAGCGCCGCCGCAGTCTGTGCGTCGAGCGTTGCCTCCACGTCGATGGTGAAGTCGCGATTGACCTTCTAGCGAGGCGCGTCGCACGCGGCCTGTGGTTGCTGGCCGTAATCGAGCATGCGCGATGGATTGCAGGTGGCCTTGCGGCTGCATGTCGCCGCCCATCACGCCGAAGCTCATCATCGCTTCCTGCCTGCGTCGACCCGTTGCGTGAGGAACGCCGGAATGATGGTGTGAAACGGACGCTTGCCGCCCTCGACCACATTGGCCGACTTCGGGTCTATCGAGAAGCCGCAGCCACGGTTTTTAAGCGAAATGCCCATGTTCGGCACAACCACGCCCGACCCGAAACCCATGTAATTCGACTGAATTAAGCTCACCATCATGCCGCGCTCGTTCGCCGACCGCGCTCGTTTGCCGACGACATGTAAATGGTGCCGCCCGCTTTTGGCATGCCGAAGTCGAACTGCGTGGCTTTGGAAGGATCGATCAGCTTGGCGCGCTCGGTCAGATACGCATCGTCGAGCATCTGCTCGGGCGTGACTTCCATCGAGCGCGGGTCGGCCACGTAGCGGTAGACGTCCGCGAAGGCGAGCTTCATCGCCTCGATCTGCAAATGCTGCGACTCGATGCGATCCACCGTCAGCGCGCTCACGTCGAACTTGTCGAGGATGCCGAGCACGATGAGCGCCGCGATGCCTTGCCCGTTCGTCGGAAGCTCATGGACCGTGTGGCCGCGATAATCCTTGCTGATCGGCTCGACCCAGTCCGCGCGATAGTTGCGCAGATCGTCCATGGTCATGGCGCCGCCTTCGCGCGAGTACGCCGCGATCCGCTCGGCGATCTCGCCTTCGTAATACGCGTGCGGGCCGTGTTTCGCGAGCAGGCGCAGCGTGTTCGCATGGCCGGGAAAACGCACGAGTTCGCTGACTTCGGGCGCGCGTCCGCGCCGCATGAAGACGTCTGTGAACCCGGGCTGATCCTTCAGTTCCGGCACGGCAGCAGCCCACTTGTAAGCGACGATGCTCGCCACTGCGTGACCGCGCTCTGCGATCTCGATGGCAGGTTGCATCAGGTCGGCGAAGGGCAGGCTGCCGAACTTCGCATGCAACGCTTCCCAGCCCGCGATGACGCCGGGCACCGTGATCGAATCCCAGCTGCGTTTGGGGTGGCGCGCGAGGCCGCCGTTCTCTCCGTACTTGCGCCGGAAGTAATCGACGTTCCACGCCGCGGGCGAAACGCCCGACGCATTCAGGCCGTGCAGCTTCTTGCCGTCCCACACGAGCGCGAAAGCATCGCCGCCCAAACCACACGAGACCGGCTCGACGACAGTGATGGCCGCCGCCGCGGCGATGGCGGCATCCACCGCGTTGCCGCTTTCCCAGAGCATGCGCAAACCGGCCTGTGCCGCGAGCGGGTGGGAAGTGGACACGATGTTGCGGGCGAATACCGGTAGGCGCGGCGTGGGATACGGGTTTTGCCAGTTGACGCGAGTCATGTGTGAAGTCCGATATACAGGCGGTCGAGCCGCGCGACGATGCAATTAGTCTGTCAGGCAAAAGCGAGATATTGCATTGCGAGCCCAACCTTAAACAAATTCATTTATTGTATGAATTGATGCAACGACAGCATGAATAGGCGAAGTCCGTGCGGAGCGTGTCCCTTGTGTGCACTGCGGCAGAAACTTCAAGTAAATTCTTCAAATTCCCGTCTGCATGGACCCGCTCTTCTGGCTTGAAAAAGTCAAAGTCGAAATTTTGTCGCGCAACGTTGGCACTCGTCTGACGCTTGCCTACAATGCGAATTCCTGGCATTCGCAGCACAAAAAACGCGTGATCGCCCGGCAGTTTTCAGTATCCCCGTACAACGTTTCGAAGCTTAAAGATCCAGCTCACAAAGCCGGCTGCTTATGCCGCCGTTCGGTCGTCATGGGGAACACGATGCTGAGTCCGCACGAATTTGCCACGCTGCTCTATTGGTTCAGGAAGCTCAGAATCAGGTCGATATGCAAAGCGAGGAACTCGACGCCTTGCTCGAACGCCAACTCGTACAACTCGAAAATCTCGCTTCGGGACGGCAGCAGTGGCGGCTCACCGAATCCGGCGATTCAACCGTCAAGGCATTCAAGCGCTTTTCGTAACGGACTCCCGGCAGTCATCCGGACGCGATACGCTCGTCGCGTCCAGCTCCCTCTGCTTCGTTTCCCCATTCCATTCCTTAAGACATCAACCCGCGCGTAAGGTCGGATCGACCGACGCACGCCAGCTGAGCGCCTGCGCGCGCTGATCGAGAAAGAAATTCGCCCACGCGCTTTGTACGTCCGGGCTCGGATTCGCCTTCAGCGCGCGCTAACGCTCGGCGATCGCGGTCTGGAACCCGCAGTATTTGTCCTTCGACAGCGCGCCGTGCCTTTTGCGCGACGTAAGTATCGTAGAAGGTCGAATAAACCGATTGCGCCTCCGACCCGTAATAATCGACCGGCGACGTGGCGCACATCTCCTGCAATGCGCTGAATGTCGGCGCGCCAAGCGAGCCGTCGAGACTGGGTGTCGCCACGTACGTGGCTAGCAACGCTGCACCCGTCACGCAGGAAAGAAATCACTTTCGCATTGCATTCACCTCTGATCGATTCGAGCCGCCAGTATCGGACGATCCGTGCAATCGCGCCACCTGGCCGAATGGCATAAGCCGATCGACACATTTCCTCACGCGGAATGGAGCCTGCCGATTTGCCTATGACATTCCGCCAGGTTGTCTGCGCCGCACGCGTCCGATAGATTGTTTCCCATGGGGACCACCTTTGTCTGAGCCATGCACGTCACGCGCAAGTTCATAACGGAGAAGACCATGCAGATCAATACATCCTCGCGCTCGATCAGGGCACCACTAGCTCGCGCGCCATGCTGTTCGATCGCAACGGCAACGTCGTGTCCGTGGCGCAAAAGGAGTTTCAGCAGATTTATCCGCAAGCGGGGTGGGTCGAGCACGATCCACAGGAAATCTGGTCGACGCAGGCGGGCGGGCCTGAATTCGTTGTCGCTGGCGGCAGTGGGCATTACCAATCAGCGCGAGACTACCATCGTCTGGGACCGAGATACAGGTAAGCCGGTCTATAACGCGATCGTGTGGCAGGACCGGCGCACCACGCTTTTGTGCGACGAGTTCAAGGCGCGCGGACTGGAAGCGGTGGTGCGTGCAAAAACCGGCTTGCCGATCGACGCTTACTTCTCCGCGACCAAGATCCGCTGGATTCTCGACAACGTCGAAGGTACGCGCGACAAGGCACGGCGAGGACGGCTCGCCTTCGGCACAGTGGATAGCTGGCTCGTCTGGAACTTCACGCGGTGCGCCATGCATGTCACCGACATCACCAACGCGTGGCGCACCATGCCGTTCGACATCCACGCGTGCCGGTGGGACGACGAACTGCTGGAAGCGTTCGACATTCTGCGCAGCATGCTGCCGGAAGTCCGCAGTTCTTCGGAGTTGTACGGCAAGACTCAAGGCACGGTGTTCGCCGCAGATGTGCCGCTCGCCGCCATCGCAGGCGATCAACACGCCGCGCTGTTCGGACAGATGTGCACGGATGTCGGCATGGTGAAGAACACTTACGGCACCGGCTGCTTTCTCGTCGTGAATACCGAAAACGCGCCAATCGAGTCGCGCAACAACCTCGTCACCACGATCGCATGGCAGATTGGCGAACAGGTGAACTACGCGCTCGAAGGGAGCATCTTCATTGCTGGCGCGGTCGTGCAATGGCTGCGTGACGGCCTCGGCCTCATTCGCCATGTGAGCGATGTCGAAGCCCTTGCGCGCAACGTGCCGCACAGCGATGGCGTCTATCTCGTGCCCGCGTTCGCGGGTCTCGGCGCGCTGCACTGGAACGCCCGCGCTCGCGGCTCGCTGTTCGGCGTGACGTGCGGAACGACTTCGGGCCATATCGCGCGGGCGGCGCTCGACTCGATCACGTATCAGTCGCTCGACGTGCTGCGCGCAATGGAAGCGGACTCCGGCTTGCGAATCGCGCAATTGCGCGTCGATGGTGGAGCGTGCGCGAACGACCTGCTGATGCAGTTCCAGGCCGACGTTCTAAGTGTCAATGCGGTGCGCCCGCGCATCGCGGAGACGACCGCGCTCGACGCGGCCTATCTCGCGGGCCTCGCCGTGGGCTACTGGAAAGATGTCGACGAATTGAAGGCGCAGTGGTAAGTCGAGAAGCGCTTCACGCCATCCGATGGCCGCGCCGGATATCGAGTCGTCCGTTGCCGGCTGGACACGCGCCGTCCATGCGGCGAAGGTTTGGGCGGACGCCTAGCGCCGCGCGCGAATGAACGCTCGAATCAGGAAAGCACGTCGCCAAATTCGCCCCGCACACCTGCTTGAACCCACGCAAGCAACTCGTCCATATGCTTCATGATCCGCGTAATGCCCATTTCCCTCAACACGTGCGCGTAGCCGGAAGGTATATGGCTCGCGCTGATGAACGCGATGGTTCTCATCCCCGCCGCGCGTGCCGTGTTCAAGCCGGTGACGCTGTCTTCGACCACGAGGCATCGGGCGGGCTCGACACCGAGCGTTTTGGCAGCGAAGAGATAGACGTCGGGAAAAAGCTTCGGTCGGGCGACCTGCTGCGCGCTGAACATGCGGTCCGCGACGATCGCCTGGAGGCTCGCGCGTCGCACGGATGCCTGCACTCGCTCCATCCGGCTGTTCGACACGACCGCGACGGACAAGCCGCACTATTCGAGCGCCGCGCGCACGCCCGCGATCGGGCTGACCGAGAGCGAAAGTTCGCGCGACACGTGCGCCTCGATCGTGTCGACGAACCTCTCCGGCATGACGATGCCGAAACGCTGTTTCGGACTCGCGAGGAACGTCGACGTCTGCTGGTCGAAAGCCATGTGCATGACCGGCGCGAATTCGATGCCGGGAAACATCAGTGTCAGCAAGTTCAGCATCACGCGGTCCGCGATCACTTCGCTATCGACGAGCACGCCGTCACAATCGCAGATGAGAGGGTCGATCATGGTGTTTCGTAAGACATGAAGAGCGCCATCATAAGCGCTGACTCGAGTGCGGCGCGCAACCATTCGCCCCAGCAGACGCGCGAGGGGTCGAAATCGGGCGTCGGCGCTATAATATTCGTTAAATTACAGTAAAAAGCGGTGCGGATCGGCATAAATGCGCGCTGAAGCACCAGGCATCCTTCAACCACTTACCACGCCCCCAGGTTAACCACTGCGACCGGCGACGATTCATGACCAAGAAAGTTTATGTAAAGACCTTCGGCTGCCAGATGAACGAGTACGACTCCGACAAGATGGTCGACGTGCTCGGGGCGGAAGGACTCGTCAAGACGGACACGCCCGAAGACGCGGACGTCATTTTGTTCAACACGTGCTCGGTGCGCGAGAAGGCTCAGGAGAAAGTGTTCTCCGATCTCGGCCGTGTCCGCGAGCTGAAGGAAGCGAATCCGAATCTGCTGATCGGCGTCGGCGGTTGTGTCGCGAGCCAGGAAGGCGCGTCGATCGTCGCGCGCGCGCCGTATGTGGATATCGTGTTCGGTCCGCAGACGCTGCATCGGCTGCCCGCCATGATCGACAAGCGCCGCGCCACCGGCCGCGCGCAGGTCGACATCACGTTTCCTGAGATCGAGAAGTTCGATCACCTGCCGCCCGCGCGCGTCGAAGGTCCGAGTGCGTTCGTGTCGATCATGGAAGGCTGCTCCAAGTACTGCAGCTATTGCGTCGTGCCCTACACGCGCGGCGATGAAGTCTCGCGCCCGCTCGACGACGTGCTCACCGAGATCGCCGGCCTGGCCGATCAGGGCGTGCGCGAAGTCACGCTGCTGGGCCAGAACGTCAATGCGTATCGCGGCGCGCTCACCGTGGGGTCGAGCGAAATCGCCGACTTCGCGACGCTGATCGAATATGTCGCGGAAGTACCGGGCATCGAACGCATTCGTTATACAACTTCGCATCCGAAGGAATTCATGCAGCGACTCATCGATACCTACGCCAAGGTGCCCAAGCTCGTCTCGCATCTGCATTTGCCGGTGCAGCACGGCTCGGACCGCATCTTGATGGCGATGAAGCGCGGCTACACCGTGCTCGAATACAAGTCGGTCATCCGCCGCCTGCGCGCGATCCGCCCGGACTTGTCGCTGTCGACGGATTTCATTGTCGGCTTTCCCGGCGAAACGGAAGAGGATTTCGACAAGATGATGGCGTTGGCCGACGAGATGCGCTACGACACCAGCTTCTCGTTCATCTACAGCCCGCGCCCCGGCACGCCCGCCGCGAACCTGCACGACGACACGCCGCGCGAAGTCAAGCTCAAGCGCCTGCAACATTTGCAGGCGACCATTGAAGAGAACGTGCAACGTATCAGCGAGTCGATGGTCGGCAAGGTCGAGCGCATTCTGGTCAAGCGCCCCGCGCGCAAGGACCCGAACGAGCTTGCCGGGCGTACGCAAAACAATCGCGTCGTCAATTTTCCTGCGCCGGCTGCTTCGCATGCACGTCTGATTGGGAAGATGATCGATGTGAAGATCGTGCACGCCTATCCGCATTCGCTGCGCGGCGAGCTAGTGATGACGCCTCAATCGGCCACGCCTGCGCTCAGTTAAAGGACACCTGGTTCACTTTGAAGAACGCAGCCGCGCAACATCTAGAATTCACCACTCCGCGTGAGGACAACGCGCGGCTCGCCAACCTCTGCGGCCCACTCGACGAAAACCTGCGGCAGATCGAGCAGGCGCTCGACGTCACGCTGTCGCGTCGCGGCCACAAGATCGCGATTCGCGGCCGTGGCGCCAAGGTCGCGCTGGCGGCGCTCGAAAACTTCTACAACCGGGCGCGCGATCCCATTTCCGTCGACGATATCCAGCTCACGCTAGTCGAAGCGAGTCACGCCACACGCCGTGCGCGGGATTCGCGCGATACACGCGACGCGCGCGAAGGCAATGGCGACGAAGCGCAGGTCGATCCGCGTTTTCGCGGCGATCCGGATCATCCGTTCGATGAGCCGAGGGCCACGATCGATCTCGGCGAAGATGAGGATCACGGTCCGAAGCTCTACACGCGGCGCGCGGATCTGCGCGGCCGCACGCCCGCGCAACGCGAGTATCTGAAGCAGATCGTCGCGCATGACGTAACCTTCGGCATCGGGCCGGCAGGCACGGGTAAGACGTATCTCGCGGTGGCGTGCGCGGTGGATGCGCTCGAACGCGATCAGGTCAAGCGCATCGTGCTGACGCGTCCGGCCGTCGAAGCCGGAGAGCGTCTGGGCTTCCTGCCGGGCGATCTCGCGCAGAAGGTCGATCCGTATCTACGTCCGCTGTACGACGCGCTTTACGATCTGCTCGGCTTCGACAAGACCGCGAAGATGTTCGAGCGCCAGATGATCGAAATCGCGCCGCTCGCGTACATGCGCGGACGCACGCTGAATCACGCGTTCATCATTCTCGACGAGGCGCAGAACACCACACCCGAGCAGATGAAGATGTTCCTGACGCGGATCGGCTTCGGCTCGAAGGCGGTCGTCACCGGCGACACCACGCAGGTCGACTTGCCGCGCGGGCACAAGAGCGGGCTGATCGAGGCACAGAACGTGCTATCGGAAGTGCGCGGCATCGCCATCACGCATTTCACGTCGGCGGACGTAGTGCGGCATCCGCTGGTCGCGCGCATCGTCGAGGCTTATGACGCGCAGTCGCAGAAAGATGCCGCGCTGGCGGAAGCCGCCTCGCGCGCCTCACAGGCGCCGAAACCGCAATGACGCCGCGTCTCACGCTGAGCGTGCAGTTTCCCGCCGCGAAAACGTATCCGTCGCACAAGGCGATCGTGTCGCGCTCGACGGTCGCGCGCTGGATCAAGGCCTCCCTCTTCGCTGATGCCGAACTGACCGTGCGTTTCGTCGACGAAAAGGAAGGCCGCACGCTCAACCGCACGTATCGTCAGAAAGATTACGCGACCAACGTGCTCACGTTCGCCTACGCGGAGTCCGAGGACGATCCGGTTTCGGGCGATCTGATCCTGTGCTGCCCGGTCGTCGAGCGCGAGGCGAATGAGCAGGACAAGCCGCTCGAGGCGCATTACGCGCATCTGATCGTGCACGGCACGCTACACGCGCAGGGTTGCGATCACGAAGTCGAAAGCGAAGCTCAAGAGATGGAATCGATAGAGACGGATATCATGCAATCTCTGGGCTTTCCCGATCCGTACGTGCCCGTGACCGACGCCTGAACGTGAACGACAAGTTGCTCGCGCCAACGCCGCCCCCGATTCCGCCGACATCGCCGACGCCCACGACGCGCCGGCTCTCCCCTGCACCGCGTATCCGCCGATGATCGGCGCGTCCGCCCTGCTCTCCGACGAAGAACTCGCCGTGTCGCGCGAAGCGACGCTCAGCCGCTGGGACCGCAAATCGGACCTTTGGCTGTTCGGCTATGGCTCGCTGATCTGGAATCCCGGCCTGCCGACGCTCGAAGCCGTGCGTGGCAAGGTGCATGGCTACCACCGGGGGGTGTATTTGTGGTCGCGCGTGAAAATCGCGGCACGCCGGAGCAGCCGGGGCTGGTGCTGGCGCTCGACCGCCGCGGCTCATGCACCGGCATGGCGTTCCGGCTCTCGGGCGAAGGCGCAATTCCGCATCTCCGAAGTCCTGTGGCGCCGTGAAATGGCGATAGCCTCCTACCATCCCGCGTGGCTGCCGTGCACGCTCGCACGCTCGCAGACGGCCGCCGCGTCGACGCGCTCGCTTTCGTGATGCGGTGCGACGCCACCTCCTACACTAGAAAACTGTCCGATCCGATCGTGCGCACGGTGCTCGGCTGCGCGAGCGGTCGCTACGGCACGACGCTCGATTACGTCAGCCGAACGGTCGAGGCGCTAAGGGAGAGCTGCATGCCGGACCGCACGCTGGAAACGCTGCTGCCACGGTTGCCGGGCGGGAGAAGCGACGGAATGACAGGCCGGCCGTTGCCCGAGGCGCGCCCCCTCGTCCGTCCGAGCCGCCACGCCGAACATACTTCTCGCATATTTGTTGGTTAGCACGAATTCATCCATGCGCGCCTCCTCACGCAGACCCCATTTTGCCTTGGTGTATGCTTAACTTTCCGTCAAAACGCGCCCGGAAAATGCCGGGCGCTCCGCTATGAACGAACCCTATCCCAGTCGACGCCATTCCGAGAAACCCACTGAAAAGCGTTCGTTCCTCGAACGCTTGACCGATTTTATCTCGCACGAACCCGAATCGCGCGACGAGCTGCTCGAAGTGCTTCAGGATGCACACGAGCGCAATCTGCTCGATGCCGATTCGCTTTCGATGATCGAAGGCGTCTTCCAGGTGTCCGATCTCTGCACGCGCGACATCATGATCCCGCGCGCCCAGATGGACGCCATCAACATCGCGGACACGCCCGCGGAATTCATTCCCTTCGTGCTGGAAAAGGCGCACTCGCGTTACCCGGTCTACGAAGGCAATCGCGACAACGTAATCGGCGTGATGCTCGCGAAAGACCTGCTGCGCTACTACGCCGAAGAAGAATTCGACGTGCGCGGCATGCTGCGCCCCGCCGTATTCATTCCCGAATCGAAACGCCTGAACGTGCTGCTGCACGACTTTCGCGTGAATCGCAATCACATCGCCATCGTCGTGGACGAGTACGGCGGCGTTGCGGGCCTCATCACCATCGAAGACGTGCTAGAACAGATCGTCGGCGATATCGAGGACGAAATACGACTTCGACGAGGAGGCCGGCAACATCATTGCGACGCCGGACGGAAAGTATCGCGTGCGCGCGCTGACCGGCATCGAGCAGTTTAACGAGGCGTTCGGCAGCAATTTTTCCGACGAGGAAGTTGATACCATCGGCGGTCTCGTCACACATCGCTTCGGGCGCGTGCTGCATCGCGGCGAGAAGGTGCGCATCGACGATTTCGTGTTCGAAATCCTGCGCGGCGACGCGCGGCAGATCCACGTGCTTTTCGTTCGGCGCGCGCCGAATGTCCTGCAACAGCAACATCGCGTCGATGGCGACGACGAGGACGAACTACGCGATTGAGGCGCATCGTCCCTCGCGCACACGCCGGACGATGACCGCTCACGCCAACGGCCGCTGCAACGGCGCGGCCATTGCCCATACCGCAAAGAGCCCGTGATGAACGCCGCCAGACGTCTGCGCCTGCGGCGCTACGCGTTCCCTTCGCTCGTTTCGTGGCTGGCGCTGGGCGCATTCCTCTTTCTCTCCGACGAGCTCGACCGGCGCTTCCATCTCTCGTTCGGACTGGTGTCGCTGACGGTGTTCCTCGCGGCCATCGTGTTCGTCGTGTGGGTGATACACATCGCCTCGAATCTGGCGAAGCGGCGCTGGTCGCGGCTCACACTCACGCTGTGCGCGCCGGCCGTGTCGTTCGCGCTGTTTCACGGCCTCGCGCGCGCGGGGTTCACCCCGGACTGGGTGCATTTCCGCTGGACGCGCGCACTATCAGCACAAAGCTGCGATAGTACCCGGACCGTCGCCCAAGCATCTGCGCTGGAACTAGGGCGACACCGACTCGGCGGTCGGCCCCAACATTTTCAACACGCTCGTCTATGCAGAGGACGACCGTCCGCTGGATGTGCTGAATCCGGCCGAACGCACCGCGCAATCGACCGATGTGCGAGCATTCGGCGATCAGTTTTCCTCATCACGCAAGTCTGGTAAGTGTGATGACTCGGCGCGCGCGGTGCGCCGGACACATTCATCAAGCACAATGCGCCGCACGCGCTTGTTTTCGAGACTCACCGCTTTTCTGCCCGACCGCCCGACCATGGCCGATTCATCGATTCGCTCCTTCGCCCGCCTGCGCGATGCCTCCGCGTTGCGCCGTGCGCTGCCGTTCTGGCATTACCTCGGCGCGGCCGTGCTCGGCGCGGCCAACACGCTGTCGTTCGCGCCCACGCAGCACGGCGGATGGCTCGAACTCGTCATCTTCACGCTGTTCTTCGCGTGGCTTTCGCGCACGCGCGGTTGGGCAAGCGCGGCCGCGACCGGCTGGGCGTTCGGCTTCGGCAATTTCGTGACCGGCGTGTGGTGGCTCTACGTGAGCATGCACGATTACGGCGGCATGGCCGCGCCGTTCGCCGTCGCTGCCGTCGCGCTATTCTCGCTCTATCTCGCGGTTTATCCTGGTTTGTCGAGCGCGGTGTGGTCGCTGGTCGCGGGCCGCGCGCGCTTCGGCGACGAAGACGCGGACACCGCGCGCGATATCGACGCCGCGCCGCGTTTCGCGCCGACCTGGCACGGCGCGTTCGCCTTCGCGAGCGCGTGGGCGCTCGGCGAATGGCTGCGCGGCCTCGTGTTCACCGGCTTTCCATGGCTCGCGAGCGGTTATGCGCAAGTCGATGGACCGCTCTCCGGTTTCGGCTCGGTGGTCGGCGTCTACGGCGTGGCCTGGGTGCTCGCGCTGGTCGCGGCGCTCGCCGTGCAGGCGCTGTTCCACTGGCGTCGCAAGAGCGGCGCGCGCGCACTGATTCTCGCGCTCGCGTCGCTTGTGCTGATCGTCGCGGGCATGTTGCTGTCGCTAGTGCAGTGGACCACGCCCGCCAACACGCCGCTCTCCGTGCGCCTCTTGCAAGGCAACGTGAAGCAGGAGATGAAATTCGAGCAGACGGGCATCGACGAGTCGCTGGCGCTGTACAAGCGCCTCATCACCGAGAAGGCGGCCGACCTGATCGTGACGCCCGAAACCGCGTTGCCCGTGCTGTCCGTGCAGGTGCCGCGCGACTTCGCCGAAGCGATGCGCGAGTTCTCCGACCGCACCGGCTCGTCGATCCTGTTCGGCGCGGTCGGCGTGACGCTCTTGCCGGACGGCCACGCATCCGATTACACCAACAGCCTGTTCGGCATGACGCCGAGCATCGCCGATATCTATCGCTATGACAAGCATCATCTCGTGCCCTTCGGCGAGTTTGTGCCGACCGGTTTCCATTGGTTCGTGCGCATGATGGGCATTCCGCTCGGCGATCTCGCGCGCGGTCCCATCGCGCAGAAAGCCTTCTTCGTGAAGAACCAGCCGATCGCCGTCGACATTTGCTACGAGGACATCTTCGGCGAGGAGAGCGCGCGCACCATCCGCGATCAGGAAACGCCCGCCGGCATTCTGGTGAACTCGACCAATCTGGCGTGGTTCGGCAACACCATCGCGCTCGATCAGCACTTGCAGATCGCGCGCATGCGTTCGATCGAAACCGGCCGTCCGATGCTGCGCGCGACCAGCACCGGCATGACCGCCGTGATCGCCGCCAACGGCGACGTGACGGCGCGTCTGCCGGTATTCACGACCGGTTCGCTCGAAGCGACCGTGCAGGGCACTTCGGGCAACACGCCGTATGTGACGAGCGGAAACATGACGGTGATCGCCATCTCGCTGGTGCTGCTGGCGTTCGGCTTCGCGTTCGCGCCGTCACGCCGTCGCTAGCGACGGGCGGCAGGCGGCGGGTTTCGTTTCGCGCGCCGAAACCGCCGTCGCACAAGATGCGCCGATCGCGATGCAAGCCCGCGCGCCGGGCAAAAAGCCGCGCCCGACTTGCCGATCGGCTAAAATTCAAAGTCTGTGCACCTCAGACGTGCCTCGGAGCCGCGCACGTCGACGTCCAAGAAAACATTCGTGCCTCCGGTCCGCATCCAAGGCCATCATGCTTACTTTCCAGCAAATCATCCTGACGCTGCAGTCCTACTGGAACGAAAAGGGCTGCGCGCTCCTTCAGCCGATCGACATGGAAGTCGGCGCAGGCACCTCGCACGTCCATACGTTCCTGCGCGCAATCGGCCCGGAGCCGTGGCGTGTGGCCTATGTCCAACCGTCGCGCCGCCCGAAGGACGGCCGCTACGGCAAGAATCCGAACCGCCTGCAGCACTACTACCAGTATCAGGTCGTGCTCAAGCCGGCGCCGGAGAACATCCTCGATCTGTATCTCGGCTCGCTCGAAGCACTCGGCTTCGACCTGAAGCAGAACGACGTGCGCTTCGTGGAAGACGACTGGGAAAATCCGACGCTCGGCGCGTGGGGTCTCGGCTGGGAAGTGTGGCTCAACGGCATGGAAGTGACGCAGTTCACTTACTTCCAGCAGGCCGGCAGCCTCGACTGCAAGCCGGTGCTCGGCGAGATCACCTACGGTCTCGAACGTCTCGCGATGTATCTGCAGAAAGTCGAGAACGTCTACGACCTCGTGTGGACGGAGTGGGAAGAAGACGGCCCGAACGGCCACGTGCTGCGCCGCTTGAGCTACGGCGACGTGTATCACCAGAACGAAGTCGAGCAGTCCACCTACAACTTCGAACACGCCAACGTCGATCTGCTGTTTACCTTCTTCAAGAACTACGAGGAAGAAGCCAAGAAGATGATCGACGCGAAGCTCGCGCTGCCCGCGTACGAACTCGTGCTGAAGGCCGGCCACACCTTCAACCTGCTCGATGCGCGCGGCGCCATCTTCGTGACGGAGCGTGCGGCGTATATCGGCCGGATCCGCGCGTTGTCACGTCTGGTTGCGCAGGCCTACTACGAGTCACGCGAAGCGCTCGGCTTCCCGATGCTCGGCAATCCGGTCAAGGGCAATCGCGATCTTGTCACCGCTCAGGAAGAAGCTGCGCGTCCCGCATGGGCGTCGCCGCTGAAACCGGAAAGCACGCCGCCCGGCGAACGCAGCAACAACGAACAGGTTTGACGAGACCCGACAGAACAATGACGCAATCCACCAACGCATCGCTGCTCGTCGAGCTGCTGACCGAAGAACTGCCGCCGAAGGCGCTCGCACGTCTGGGCACCGCTTTCGCCAATGGCATCGTCGAACGTCTGGCCGTGCGCGATCTGATCGACGGCGCTTCCTCGTTCGAAAAGTACGCGACACCGCGCCGCCTTGCCGTGCTGATCCAAAACGTGCGCGATGTCGCACCGGAAAAGCAGGTGCGCGAAAAGGTGCTGCCGGTTTCCGTCGCGCTCGACAAGGAAGGCAAGCCCACGCCGCCGCTTGCCAAGAAGCTCGCGGCGCTCGGCTTCCCCGACTTCCCGCTCGAAGAACTCGAACGCGCGCAGGACGGCAAGGCCGAAGCCTTCTTCCTGCGCTATGCCGCGCCGGGCGCGACGCTGGCCGAAGGCCTGCAAGCCGCGCTCGACGAAACGCTCGCCAAGCTGCCCATCCCGAAGGTTATGACGTATCAGCGGCCGGACGGCACCAGCGTGCAGTTCGTGCGTCCGGTGCAGCGCCTGATCGCTATGCACGGCCGCAGCGTGGTGCCAGTGAGCGCGCTCGGCGTCGATTCGGGCGACACCACCGTCGGCCATCGTTTCATGTCGGAAGGACTAGTCGCGATCGCGCATGCTGACGACTACGCAGAGACGCTGCGCAGCAAGGGCCGCGTCGTCGCGAGCTTCGACGATCGCCGCGAATCGATCCGCACGCAGTTGCAGGCATTCGCGAGTGCAGACCGCGTCGTGATGCCCGAAGCGCTGCTCAATGAAGTAAATGCGCTGGTCGAATGGCCGGTCGTGTACGAATGCCGCTTCGACGAGGAATTCCTGCAAGTGCCACAGGAATGCCTGATCCTCACGATGCAGACCAACCAGAAATACTTCGCGCTCACCGATCAGAACGGTAAGCTGCGTTCGCGCTTCCTGATCGTGTCGAACATCGATACGAAAACGCCGGGTGGGATCGTCGAAGGCAATCAGCGCGTGGTGCGCCCGCGTCTCGCCGATGCCAAGTTCTTCTTCATGCAGGACAAGAAGAAACGTCTCGAAGATCGCATACCGCTGCTCGCGAACGTCGTGTATCACAACAAGCTGGGATCGGCGCTGCAACGTGTCGAACGTCTCGAAGCGCTCGCGAGCAAGATTGCGCCGATGGTCAGCGTCGATGCCGCGCTGACGCGCCGCGCCTCGCGTCTCGCGAAGGCGGACTTGCTGACCGACATGGTCGGCGAGTTCCCCGAGCTGCAAGGCACGATGGGCACGTATTACGCACGCCACGACGGCGAGCCGGAAGAAGTCGCACTCGCGTGCTCGGAGCACTATCAGCCGCGCTTCTCCGGCGACGACACGCCTTCCACCGGCGTAGGCGCGGCGGTCGCGCTGGCGGACAAGCTGGAGACAATCGTCGGCATCTGGGGCATCGGGCTTGCGCCGACCGGCGAGAAAGATCCGTTCGCGCTGCGCCGTCATGCACTCGGCGTGCTGCGCATCCTGCTGGAAAAGAAGCTGTCGGTCGATCTGCGCGAACTCGTTGCGATGGCGCAGCGTCAGTTCGCGAACGTGCCGCAAGTCGCCGATTCGCAGGAAGCCGTATATGCGTTCTTCATGGATCGCCTGCGCGGCCTGTTGCGCGAACGCGGTTTCGAAGCGAACGATATCGAAGCCGTGCTGAGCCTGAACCCGACGCTTCTCGACGATATCGTCGCACGCCTCGACGCGGTGCGCGAATTCGCGGCGCTGCCGGAAGCGGCATCGCTCGCGGCGGCCAACAAGCGCATTTCGAACATCCTGAAGAAGTCGGAGCAAGGCGCGCCTTCGTCGGTCGACAAGAAACAGCTGGTCGAACCCGCCGAGAAGAATCTGTACGCACAGATCGAACAGGTCACGCCGCGCGTGCAGAGCACGCTCGCCGCGCGCAATTATACGGAAGCGCTCATGGCGCTGGCCGCCTTGCGCGAGTCCGTCGATACGTTCTTCAACGACGTGATGGTGAACGCGGAAGCCCCGGCGCTGCGCAACAACCGTCTCGCGTTGCTGAATGCGCTGCATCAGCAGATGAACTGCGTCGCTGACATTTCGAAGCTCGCCGCATAAAGAGCGCTGCCATGGTCACTAACAGAAAACTCGTCATTCTCGACCGCGACGGCGTCATCAACGTCGATTCCGATGCGTTCATCAAGTCGCCGGACGAATGGGTCGCCATTCCCGGCAGTTACGAAGCTATCGCGCGTCTAAATCAGGCGGGCTATCGCGTGGCGATCGCATCGAATCAGTCCGGCATCGGGCGCGGTCTGTTCGACATGGCCGCGCTCAACGCGATGCATCAAAAAATGAATCGCGCGGTCGCGCCGGTCGGCGGCCGCATCGACGCAGTATTTTTCTGCCCGCACACCGCCGAGGATCAGTGCGAATGCCGCAAGCCGCGGCCCGGCATGTTGCAGCAGATCATCGACCGTTTCGAGATCGATCCGGAAGACACGCCGGTCGTCGGCAATTCGTTGTGTGATCTGCAGGCGGGCGCCACGTTCGGCTTCCCCGTGCATCTCGTGCTCACCGGCAAGGGCGAAAAAACGCTCGCGGAAGGCAATCTACCGGAAGGCACCGTCGTGCACAAGGACCTTCGCGCGTTCGCGCTCGACTTCCTCGCGCGGCATCGCGACTGATTGCGAGGATCACCGATACTCCATGCGCTTTATCCGTTCGTTGCTGTTGATGCTTTACTTCATCGTGTACACAGTGCTGTACGCGATCGCCTGCTTCATCTCGTTCCCGTTCCTGAGCGCGCACAGGCGCTACTGGATGGCGGCCGGCTGGTGCAAATCGACTATCGTGGTCATGTGGCATCTCAACGGCATCCGCTACACGATCGAGGGCATGGAGCATCTGCCGGACGGTCCCGCGGTGCTGCTGTCGAAGCATCAGTCGGCATGGGAAACGCTCGCCTTTCCCGCGCTCATGCCACATCCGCTCTGCTATGTCTTCAAGCATGAATTGCTGTTCGTGCCGTTCTTCGGCTGTGCGCTCGGCATGCTGAAGATGGTGCACATCGACCGCAAGCAAGGCCGCGACGCGTTCGCGTCCGTCACATTGCAGGGCCGCACACGCATGGACGAAGGCGCATGGGTCATCATGTTTCCCGAAGGCACGCGCACACGCGTCGGAAGTCAGGGCAAGTACAAGACCGGCGGCGCGCGCTTCGCGGTAGCGACCGGCGCACCGGTCGTGCCGATCGCGCACAACGCGGGTCATGTATGGCCGCGTAATTCGTTCACGAAATATCCGGGTATAGTCACGGTGTCGATCGGCAAGCCGATCGAGACTGTCGGCCTCACGCCCGAGGAAGTGAACACGCGCGTCGAGCAATGGATCGAAACGGAAATGCGCCGCATCGATCCGCACGCTTATGCCGCGCAGAACCCCGAACCGGGCCAGGCCGACGCCGCGAGCGCGAGCCGATGATGCAAGTCGTTTCGCTGTACGCATCGACCGCCGAAGCGAGCTAGCGCGTGCCGTACTCGTTCTTCTCGTCATTCCTGCGCCGTGAGCGCAAAGCCGAACCGATGCAGAAGCCTCCTTCGCGGCAGCGTCCCACCGTCGCGCTCGACAATTCGCAACTCGATCTTCCGTTCGAGCACGCGCCGGTGTTTTCGTCGCCGGCTTCGCTGCGCGGCGACGTGCCGGGCACCGAACCTGCCCCGCCCGCGCGCTCCTCGACGCCTCTGCCGGACGGCTCGCGTCAACGGCGCATCGTGCTGGGCGCACAGGCGCTCAATTACCGGTTGAAGCGCTCGTCGCGACGTACCATCGGTTTCTGTATCGACGGCACGGGTTTGTCGATCACCGCGCCGCGCTGGGTGACCATCGCGGATATCGAAAGCGCCATCGGTGACAAGCAGAACTGGATTTTCCGCAAACTCACCGAATGGCAGACGCGCGTCGAGCAGCGCGCGTTGCCGCGTATCGAGTGGAAAGAAGGAGCGGAGTTTCCTTACCTCGGCAAGACCATCCGCGTGTCGCTGTCCGGTGCGAATGCGCTGTCGTTCGATAAACAGACGAACGTGCTCTCGCTGCCCTTGCCCGCCCTCGCGGATGCGCAGCAGATCAAGGACCGCGTGCAAGGCTGGCTGCAATCGGAGGCTAAGCGTATCTTCGGCCTGCGGCTCGCCGTGTATGCAGACAAGCTCGGCGTGGAGTTCCGCGCGTATGCGCTGTCGTCGGCGGCGACGCGCTGGGGCAGTTGCTCGAGCAACGGCAAGATTCGCCTCAACTGGCGGCTCATCCATTTTACGATGTCGATCATCGATTACGTGGTCGCGCACGAACTCGCGCACTTGCGCGAGATGAACCATAGCCCGCGTTTCTGGCAGACGGTCGAATCGATCTTCCCCGAGTTTCGCGAAGCGCGGCATACGCTCAAGCATCACCCGCCGGACCTGCTGCCGGCGCTCTGAGCGGGGCTTCAGCGTGCGCTACGCGCCTGACGGTGCAATTTTGTGCACGACCCGCGACCCAGCCGCGCGGGCGCTTCAACACACAAGGAACCCCATCATGCGACTCTTTCACACGATGCTGCGCGTCGGCGACCTGCAACGTTTCATCGATTTATACACGCGTATTCTCGGGCATGAAAGTGCTGCGTCAAAGCGAGAATACCGAATACAAATACAACATGCTCGCCTTCGTCGGCTACGGCCCGGAAAGCGAGAACAGTGTGCTCGAACTGACTTACAACTGGGCACGGACAAGTACGACCTCGGCACGGCCTACGGCCATATCGCGCTGGAAGTGGACGACGCGGCCGATGCCTGCGAGCGCATTCGTCAGGCTAGCGGCAAGGTCACGCGCGAAGCCGGCCCGGTCAAGGGCAGCACGACGGTGATCGCCTTCGTCGAAGATCCGGACGGCTACAAGGTCGAATTGATCGAAAAGCATTCCTGATGCTCATGCGCTGACATCTCGCCACGCGCCGCGTGTTCTCGCGGTGCGCAAACACCTTTGCACGGCCCGGTCTTCTTTCCTCACGCCGCGTTTTCGCTGGCACCATCGACGCTCCAAATCAGTGCATCGCCGATGGGTGAGCGCATCACGTCGTCGGCCTCTCCGGCATCTTTTTGCGTCCAGACCATCCACCACGATGAGCACCTTAGCCCTGCGCCGCGCGCCCGACACCACCGCCATCGTCGTGATGGTCCTGCTCTGCGGCGCGTGGGGATTCTAGCAAGTCGCCATCAAGGAAGCGAATGCATCGATTCCGCCGATCCTGCAAGCCGGCATCCGTTCGCTCATCGCGATGCTGCTCGTATGGATCTGGAGCCGCACGCGGGGCATCGCCCTGTTCCAGCGTGACGACACGCTGATCGCCGGTCTGCTGTTTGGCGGAGAGATCGCGTGCATCTTCTTCGGCCTGAGCCTTATCACGGCCACGCACATGGCCGTCTTCCTCTACACCGCGCCGTGCTTCACCGCGCTCGGACTGCACTGGTTCGTGCCGGGCGAACGCCTGTCGCGCGCGCCGCGGGCGGTATTGTGCTGGCGTTTTGCGGCATCGCGCTCGCTTTCGCGGACGGCTTTCTGCACGGCAATCCCGCCGCTTCGTCGACGTTGAGCGGCGTCGCCGGCGATACGCTCGGCCTGCTGGCCGGACTCCTCTGGGGCGCGACGACCGTGCTCGTGCGCGGTTCGTCGCTTGCGCACGCGCGCACCAGCAAGACGCTGTTGTATCAACTGGCGGTATCGGCGGTACTGCTGCTCGCACTCGCGGCAGGCCCCGGACAGATAGATGCACGTCGAGAGGCTACCGCCCCTCGCGCTTGCCAGTCTAGCGTATCAGGCGGTCGTGGTCGCGTTCATCAGCTATTTCGCCTGGTTCTGGCTGCTCACGCGCTATATGGCGTCGCGGCTGTCGGTGTTTTCGTTTCTGACGCCGATCTTCGGTGTGGGCTTCGGTGTGATCCTGCTCGGAGAGCCGCTCTCCGCGCGCTTCGTGCTGGCGGCAGCGATGGTGCTCGCCGGCATCGCGATGGTGAATCGGCCAGCGTGCAAGACCGCCTGACACGCGATGCCGCTATTCCGGCGCGGTCGCGCGAATGGTGATGGTGTCGCCGTCCAGATCGTCGCGGCCGTGCTGGTCATGTTCGTGCGCGCTGCGCGTTTCATCGGGCGGAATCGCTTCGAGCGGATAGCCGTGCTTTTCCCACGCATCCAGCCCGCCCTTCAGCGGACGCACATGGCGAAAGCCCTTGGCGTGCAGACGCCGCGCGATGACTTTCGCGGTCGCCTCGTTCGGGCATACGCAGTACACGACGACCTCGTGCTCCGACAACAGCTGATCGACTCGATCGGCGAATCCAGATCGAGCGCGACCGCCCCTTTGATGCGATACGGCTCCTTGCGGCGAATCTCCGCTGGCCGCTCGTCGTAGATCACGGGCGGCGTGTTGGAGCGCATCATCGTGTCGAGCTGATCGGGCGTGACGCGGTGCGCGGCCAGCCACTGCCAGAACTGCTCGCGCCGGATCCATCGGATCCATCGGTATAGAACGAAGCCCACGCACGCCAGCACCAGCACGTCGACGACGGTCGTGCCGTTCGCGCGCACCAGATCGAACAGGCGGCCGATCTGCGCCTGCAGCGCCGCACCGTCGAGTATCCAGGCGGTTGGGCCGATCAGGTCCCACAGCACGAAGACGCGCACGTCGATCTGCGTCGTGCCGAGCAGTGGCACGGAGACGAGACCGAGCCCCGGCACGAATTTCGACAGCGCGAGCAGCGGCACGCCGAAGCGCTCGAACCAGGTGCGCGCCGTTCGCAAGGTGGAATCGATCGACAAGGAGAAGCGCACGAGGGAATTCAGGAACTGGCGTCCGTAGAGACGCCCCGCCGTGAACCACAGCGAATCGGCGATCAGTACCGCGAGCACGGCGGCGAGCAGCATCTGCCCGAACGGCGGGCGCCTTGCGCGATTAGCGTGTCGGCGACTATTAGCATGGGCGCGACGGGCACCGGCACACCGAGCTGCGTCGCGAGCACGCTGACGAACACGGCCCACTGGCCCCACGACGAAGCGAGCGAGGTCGGGACGTGCGGCATGGGTTTCCTCGGGCTTTTGGGCTGACTGGGTGATGAGAGCGAGTCCGGACGCGCCGGACTTCACAGGCTACACTGGATCGATAGCGTCAGCAGTATCGGTCGCAGTTACTTAGGGCGAAGCGAACGCGCGCGGCTCGCGCGACTCCACCGTATGAGCAACGGCGCGCGTGGCATCGCGAGCAGGTAGGCGACGCCACGCACGCATGTGGCCATTCTGTCAGGGAGATTCGCGTGTCACCCATCGTTCAGCCTTTCTACGACCTCACCACCGGCACGATGACCTACGTGGTCTACGAGCGAGCGGGCGCGGCCGCCGCCGTCGTCGATGCGGTACTCGATTACGATCCCAAAGCCGCGCGCACCTCGACGCATTCCGCCGATGCCGTGATCGCCTTCGTGCGCAAGCAGCCTTTGTCCGTGGAGTGGATTCTCGAAACGCACGCGCATGCGGACCATCTGTCGGCGGCGCCGTATCTGCAGCGCGAACTCGGCAGCAAGATCGCCATCGGCGAATCTATCCGCACGGTTCAGGGCGTCTTCAAGAAGATTTTCGATCTGGAACCGGAGTTTCGGCTCGACGGCTCGCAATTCGATCATCTGTTCGCGGACGGTGAGCAGTTCAAAATCGGCGCGTTCGACGCCACCGCCATCTACGTGCCGGGCCACATGCACACCGATATGGCGTACCGCATCGGCGATGAGCTGTTCGTCGGCGATACGCTGTTCATGCCCGACCTGGGCACCGCGCGCTGCGATTTCCCCGGCGGCGACGCGCGCGATGTACCGTTCGATCCAGCGGCCTGTTCGCGCTCGCGCCCGAGACACGCGTGTTCGTCTGCCACGACTACCCGCCCGAAACGCGCGGCCCGCAGTGGGAAACCACGGTGCGCGAGCAACGTGAGCACAACGTGCACGTCGGCGGCGGCAAGAGCGAGGACGAATTCGTCGCGATGCGCGAGGCCCGCGATGCGCCGCTCGGCATGCCGACGCTGATTCTTCCGGCGATTCAGGTCAACATTCTCGCGCTGTACAGTTTCCGGACGCGTCGCGCAGCGGCACCACTTTCCTCAGATTCCGCTGAACTTGCTTTAAGCCTCGATGCGCTTGCGCGTCACGCCGAGCAGATCGGACATGGCGCGGCGGGCGGCTTGCGCGTCGCGCGCGACGATGGCGTCGAACACCGCCGTATGTTCCGCGAGCGACGCGGGGAAGACATCGGCCCGCTTGGCGTTCAGGTGCAACTGACCTTCCAGCGTGCGTTCGATCAGTGTACCGAGCGGGATAAGCAGTTCATTGCTGCAGGCGGCGAGCACACACAGATGGAAGTCGAGATCGGCGCGGACCCATTCGTCAACGTTCTGCGCCGTGACCATCACCGCGTGCGCTTGCGCGAGCCGTTCGCGCGTGATCGGCTCGTGATTGTCGGCCGCCAGCGCCGCCGCGTAGGGTTCGATCATCTCGCGCATTTCCTAGAGCTTGAGCGCGAAATGCATCGGCGCGGCGACGCGCGAATACCATTCGAGCATGTCGCCGTCGAGTAGATTCCAGGCTTCGCGGGTTCGAACGCGCGTGCCGACTTTGGGCCGCGACTCGATCAGCCCTTTCGACGTGAGCGTACGCAACGCCTCGCGCAGCACCGTGCGGCTCACGCCGAAACGCTCCATCAGTTCGGCCTCGCGCGGGAGCGGCGCTTGCGGCAGAAAATCCCCGCGCAGAATGGCGGTGCCGAGTTCGTAGGCCACGCGGCCATGCAGATCGCGATGTATGACGGTCTCCTGGATCGATTCGGCATTTATCGAGTATCCGGGCTCCGGAAGACGGGAAATTCCCGTGAATAATACTATTAGTAATACTATACATACTAACTCTGTAACTCTGCTAGTATGGGCGTTCCTGTCAGGAGACATCGCATGAAAATCACCAAACTCGAAACCTTCATCGTTCCGCCGCGCTGGTGCTTCCTCAAGATCGAAACGGACGAGGGCATCACGGGCTGGGGCGAGCCGGTCGTCGAAGGCCGCGCACATACGGTCGCCGCCGCCGTGGACGAACTCGCTGACTATCTCGTCGGCAAAGATCCGCGTCATATCGAAGACCTCTGGCAGGTGATGTACCACGCCGGCTTTTACTGCGGCGGGCCTATCGGCATGAGCGCGATCGCGGGTGTCGATCAGGTGCTGTGGGATATTCTCGGCAAATTCCACGGCGCGCTGGCGCATGCGCTATTGGGCGGCCAGGTGTGCGACAAGATCAAGGTGTATTCGTGGATCGGCGGCGACCGTCCGAGCGATGTCGCGAACAACGCGCGCTGTGGTCGACCGCGGCTTCAAGGCCGTAAAGATGAACGGCTCGGAAGAGCTGCAGATCATCGATACCTTCGACAAGGTACAGGTCGTGATCGACAACGTGCGCGCGGTGCGCGAGGCGGTCGGCCCGAACGTGGGCATCGGCATGGATTTTCACGGCCGCGTGCACAAGCCGATGGCGAAGGTGCTCACGAAGGAACTCGATCCGTTCAAGCTCATGTTCATCGAAAAGCCGGTGCCCTCGGAGAATGTCGAGGCGTTGTGCGATATCGTCAATCAGACTAGCACGCCGATCGCGCTTGGCGAGCGGCTGTATTCACGCTGGGATTTTAAGCACATTCTGGCGGGTGGCTACGTGGACATCATTCAGCCGGACGCATCACGCGGGCGGACTGACGGAATGCCGCAAGATCGCGACGATGACCGAAGCCTACGATGTCGCGCTCGCGCTGCACTGCCCGCTCGGCCCGATCGCGCTCGCCACCTGTCTCTGCAGATCGACGCGGTGAGCTACAACGCGTTCATCCAGGAACAAAGCCTCGGCATTCATTACAACAAGGGCAACGATCTGCTCGACTACATCAAGAACCCGGAAGTCTTCAAGTACGACGACGGCATGGTGTCCATTCCGCAAGGGCCGGGGCTGGGTAGCCGATCCTGAACAATTCCTAAAGCCTTATTCCACCAAGCACTCCAGCCTAAACCATGTTGAGCGAATTGCAGGAAGCAGGCATATTAACGGTTAATGCAACGCTGATTAAGTCCACCATTAGTGCTTGTCAGGTGTTATAGAGCGCACGTGCAAGGAGAAAGGCAAACGACGATGAAGCAGCAGACCCTGGCGATGGCCGCGGATCAAGGTGCGGGGTTCGAGACTTGCCGCAAGCGCACGCGACGCGACGAGTTGCTTGACACGATGAACACGATCGTTCCGTGGACCGAACTGTGTGCGGTAACCGAACCCTATTACCCGAAACACGGCAACGGTCGTCCGCCGATGGGTTGGGAGCGTATGCTGCGGATTCACTTCGTACAGCACGGGTTCAATCTGGCCGATTTCGCTTGCAAAGAAGCGCTGTACGAC
>LFLF01000004.1 GCA_001184395.1 Candidatus Paraburkholderia calva
GAGCAAGGCGTCTATGGAGATAGCGCCTATGCGAGCCAGAAAGCGCTGATGCGTGGCAAGGCCGCCAAGGCACGCGACTTCACCAATCAGCGTACGCGTCGGGCGGGCGAAATTGACAAGGTAGCGCGCGGCAAGAATCGCAACAAGTCGAAGATCGGTGCTCGCGTTGAGCAGGGGTTTGCTGTTGTCAAACGCCTGTGGGGCTTCACGAAGGTGCGCTATCGGGGTCTGGCGAAGAACGCCAATCGGGCTTTCGTTGCGCTGGCGTTGACCAACGTTTATCTTTCGCGCAAGCGATTGATGGCACAGGTTCGCCCGTAATGGGGGAAAGCGGGCCGCAGGCCCAGGCGCAACACCCTGGTGGACCGGAAATCCAGGCGCAAAGCCTCACTCACGATGAATCTGCCGCTGTTTGCGCCTGAATCGATGAATACAACCGGCTGCTTCAGCGTTGCCTTAGAACGAGTGCTGGATACCAGCGTACACGCCGGTCTGGCTGTGGCCCGGAAACGGATTGTCCGTCGAGGCTGCCGTACCATAGTTGTTGGCGTTCAGACCGTAATTGGCGGTCTTGCTGTTCTGCACCGTCGCGACCTGGAGGTCGAGCAGGGTATGCTTGGACAGGTTGTACGAGCCGCCGACCGTGTAGATGGTCGCGTTACCCGCGCCGTTGTTGCCGTTCACGTGGTAGACCGCCGCGATCAGCGCGGCTGCCGGCGTGGCTTGCCACGTCACACCGCCCCACTCGTGGTCGAGCGTGGTCGGCTGGCCGGGAAGTAGGCCCGACATGCCCGACGAGCGGATCGCCTGGTATGCGCCATTAACCTTGAACTGGCCGAGGAACAGGTTGAACATCGCCGTGTACTCACGCGAATACGCGTACACGCCATTGCCGTTGTTGATCAGCACGCTGCCGTCGACCCGGTTGTACACGCCACCGAGCGAACCATTGGCCGGGTTGCGGATTTCATCGTACATACCGCGGATCTGGAACAGCGGCGACGTATAGGTGATCGCTGCGCCGCCTTCGCGGCCTTGCGTCGTCGTGCCGTTGCCGTTCCAGTTTGTCGCGTTCGACAGCGAGTACTGGCCGTAGAAGTCGAGACCGGCGATCTTCGGCGACTGGTACGAAATGTTGTTGCTCGATTGGGGCCAATTACGACCACGCACCAGCGATGCCGACGACCAGTTGGACTGACCGAACGGGTCGAAGTCCCACACCTGGTTGGCGATGTACAGTTCGCGGCCCAACAGCAGCGTGCCGTACTGGTTGCTTGCCACACCGACCGTCGCCCAGCGATTGAAGAGACCGCCGCCGCCCGGGCCTGCGCCGGTCATAGTGTTGAAGCTGCCTTCCAACTGGAACACGGCCTTGTAGCCGCCGCCCAGATCTTCGGCGCCCTTCATACCCCACAGGCTCGTGCCCCAGTCGCCGCTTTCCGCCTTGAAGTGGTGCGAGTTACCGGTGGCGGGAGCGTCAGCCGGGCCGGTCGGCACACCGTTCATAAACTCGAGACCCGCGTCCAGGTGGCCATACAGCGTCACGCTGCTCTGAGCGTGTGCTACCGTACTGAACGCCAGCAGTGCTGCTGACGCGAGCAAAGCTTTTTTCATCATCTCCTCCAACCCTGTCAAAAAAATAGAACCCAAGTTGCTGCCGTGTGGTTCGATGCGAGCGCATCCAACCGAAAAGTTGTTTTCAGAGGCGGGACACGCGCGGGCTGTGTTGCTCTTGTGAGGGTCCGTGCGTCATGGGCCTGGACCTGACTCCGCCCGTCGATCGGTGTCTCCCTCTATTTCTTGGTTTTGAAGTAAAACTACTTTTTGCGCAGTTCGTTTTGGTACTTTGGTTACCAATTTAACAAAAAGTATTTTAGACGCCAAAGAAAACTACTGTTCGGAGGCGAGTTGTGTCAAAAATGCCATGCCCTTGTGGTAAGTCCGCGACCCATAGTATGGGAAACATCGCGCAAAGCCTTGCGGGATAAGGCTTTGGCGCTGGGTAAGTTTCGGGGTCAGGTTTCGCGCCTATTGACGCGAATGCGCGGCGGCGCTAGGTCCGAAAGCGCGCGGATCGAGGCTTTTTTAGTACGCGCAAACGCAAAAAAAGCGCCTTCGCAGGCGCTTTTATCTTGAGTGGCTTCGGACGGCGGCAAGCCGTGATGAAGTGACTACTTCAGACTGCCGGACAGGAACTGCTTCAGGCGTTTGCTCTTCGTATTGCCGAATACCTCGTCCGGCCGGCCTTCCTCTTCGATGCGCCCCTGGTGCAGGGACACCACGTGGTTCGACACGTTGCGCACGACCGCCATCTCGTGTATGACGACGATAATCGTGCGGCCTTCCTCGGCGAGCGTCTGCATCACCTTGAGCACTTCGCCGACAAGTTCGGGGTCAAGCGCGGAGGTCGGTTCGTCCAACAGCATCACGTCGGGATGCATGGCGAGCGCGCGGGCGATTGCCACGCGCTGCTGCTGTCCGCCTGACAGATGCGACGGATACTGCTTTTCCAGGCGCGGCGCGAGCCCGACTTTCTCCAGATAGGTGCGCGCGCGTTCCTCGGCGTCCTTCTTCGAGATGCCGAGCACGTTGACCGGCGCCTCGATCACGTTCTCTAGCACGTTCATGTGCGACCACAGATTGAAGTGCTGGAAAATCATCGAGAGCTTCGAGCGCATCCGGCGCAACTGCTTCGGATCAGCCACTTTCAGCGCGCCGGTCTTGTCCTTCATCGTGCGGACTTCGGCGCCGTCGACAAAAATGCGCCCCTGGTTCGGCTGCTCCAGGAAGTTGATACAGCGCAGCATCGTGCTCTTGCCCGAGCCCGACGACCCGATGATGCTGATCACATCGTCCTTGTCGGCGCGCAGCGACACGCCCTTGAGCACCTCGTTGCTGCCGTACTGCTTGTGAATGTCGTCGACGAAAAGCTTGTGCTGCGTGGAATTCATGGAGCGGTCCTTGGGCTTGCCTATTATTTGCCTTACTTACCTTGAGGCCGCAAATACGCGAGCCAGCGATGCTTGGCGCGGCGGAACAGCCACACGAGCGTGAACGAGATGCAGAGATAGAGCAGGGCGGCGATGCCGAAGGCCTGGAACGACTGATACGTCGCGGAGTTCACGTCGCGCGCGATCTTGAGGATGTACGGCACGGTCGCGGTGAAAGCAACGGTCGTGGCGTGCAGCATCAGGATGACTTCGTTGCTGTAGTAGTATGCAGGGCGCAGCGCCGAGGGCAGGATCACGGACGGTACAGCGTGAAGCCCGACATGCCGTAGGCGCGCGGCCTCGATCTCGCCGTACGGGGTCGCCTTGATCGCACCGGCGAAGATTTCGGTGGTGTACGCACAAGTGTTCAGTGTGAACGCAAGCAGTGTGCAATTCATGCCGCTGCGTAAGAATTCGGCCAGCAGCATGTGATCGCGCACGACCTGCAAGCTGTACAGACCCGTGTAGCAGAGCAGCAGTTGCACGTACAGCGGCGTGCCGCGGAACACATACGTATAAAGCAGTATACAGCCAGACACTTCGGGACAGCAGCTGTTCTTCGACACATGCGCGACAGCGAGCGGCACCGACAGACAAAAACCCAGGCCGATGGAAATGACCAGCAGCCACATTGTGATGGCGAGACCCGTGATGCGGTAGCCGTCAGTATAAAGAGATAGTTTTTCCAGTATTCCTGGATGATTTCGATCATGATCCAAGCCGCTCGGGGTTAGAGGTCAGCACGGCGTACGCCGGTGGAATAGCGCCGTTCCAGCCAGATCAGCACGAGATTCGAGATCGTGGTGATCGCGAGATAGATTGCGCCCGCGAGTAGCGTGAAGAAAAAGAAGTGCAAGGTGCCCTTGCCGGTGTCCTGCGACGCCTTGATCACGTCCGCCAGGCCGATGATCGACACCAGCGCGGTCTCCTTGACCATCACCTGCCAGTTGTTGCCGATGCCGGGCAGCGCGAAGCGCATCATCTGCGGAAACATGATGCGGGAGAAGGTCTGCCACTGCGTCATGCCGTAGGCCGCGCCCGCTTCAGGCTGGCCGCGCGGCACGGAAAGAAACGCGCCGCGGAAGGTTTCGTGAAATATGCGCCGTAGATGAAATCCAGCACCAGAATGCCGGCGAGGAACGGGTCGATGTCGATCTGATCCCAGCCGAGCGCGTCGGTCAGCATGTTCAGCCAGATCTGGATGCTGTAGAAGAGCAGCAGCCGAGATCGGGCACGCCGCGAATCAGCGTCGTGTAGACGGTGCCGACGCCCGACGCGAGCCGGTTCTTCGACAGCTTGGCTGCCGCGCCGACCAGTCTGATCAGGAAGGCGAACACGAGCGAAAGTACCGCTAGTTTGACGGTCTGCAGGTGCTCGCGAGGATCAGCGGGCCGTAGCCTTGCAACATAGTGATTCCTTGGTAATGGGCCTGACGTGCCGAGTCTGCCTTGTGAGCATCCGGCACGTGGTGGTCTTGCTCCCGATGCGGTCCGGCGCTGCCGCTGACGGCGCGCGCCGCGCGCGCTGCGTATGGTTCTGTTTCCGGCGCCGGTCCGTTCGCATCGATGATGGCCTCGGCCGCGCACGAAGCGCGAGCGCCGGCGGTCGCTATTCTAGGTGGCCAAAATTGGGCGCCCCGTTGCTGCTTACCCTGCCACGGGCCATCGACGGGACGTTTTGCCCGTCGCGAATTGGCATATTCGACACGTCGAGCGTTGGGCCGACGATCTGCCGACTACCGTTCGCTGCCGCGTTTCTGCCGAAACCCGTCCGGAAAAGCATGGTATTTTACTCGAACGCGCCGCGCGTGCGACCGATTGCAGGACCTTTCCGATTACCACTACTAGCGGGACAGTGTAGTGCTGCCACACGCGTTGTTCCGAAGGGGCAGCGCCCTTACATTCTGTCCATCGCAAATCAACGCCTTGGGCGGGAGCACACATCATGTTCGAGATTCGTCGCAGCAATGAACGCGGCCACGCCAACCATGGATGGCTCGACTCGTACCACGGCTTTTCCTTCGCCGATTACCACGATCCGAAGCACGTCCACGTCGGCGCGCTGCGCGTGATCAACGAGGATTACATCGAGGGCAGCTAGGGCTTCGGCGCGCACGGCCACCGTGACATGGAGATCGTCACGTATATGCTGGGCGGCGCGCTCGCGTATCGGGACAGCATGGGCAACGGCTCGAGCATCCGTCCCGGCGACGTGCAGCGCATGAGCGCGGGTACGGGCGGCGGCAGCGAATTCAACGGCTCGCAGACCGAGACGGCGCACTTGCTGCAGATCTGGATCATTCCGGATGCGCCGAGCGGGGCGCCGGGCTACGAGGAAAACGTTTTGCGGACGAGGACAAGCGTGGCCGCCTGCGCGTGGTCGGGTTTCCCGCGGGCGACGACGGCTCGATCAGTATCGGCGCGGACGCGCGCATTTTCGCGGGTCTCTTCGATGGCGACGAACGCGCGGAATTCGACGTGCCCGCCAGCCGTCGCGTGTATGTGCATGTCGCGCGCGGTGCGGTGTCGGTAAACGGCGAAGCGCTGTCGGCGGGCGATGCCGCCAAGCTCGAAGGCGTGTCGAAGGTGACGCTCGAGAAGGGCGAAAACGCCGAAGTGCTGCTGTTCGATCTCGCCTGACCACGGAGCGGTCCGCGCGAAGCGGACCGCTCCACTAGCGCGAAAAAAACCGCGGAACCGATAAAAGGCTTCCGCGATTTTTTCATGCCTGCGCGCCTCACAACGCTTACGGTTTGGCCGGTGCCGAAGCTGCCGATGCCGCGCCCGGGCCGCCATGGCCCTTGCCCCAGCGCTCGTGCATGCGATGCTCGTGCTCACGCACGCGTGCGAAGTGCTTCTTCAGCGACGTGCTGACGGTGGTCTTCTGCTGGTCGTTCAGCGCGTTGTAGAAATTCAGCCATGCGGCGGTGGTCTGTTCGCGCAGCTGCGAGTCCTGCTCATCCATCTTCTGATGCGCGGCGTGCATGGCGTTCAGGTCGAGGATCGGCTGGTTCTCCATCGACTTGAACTAGTCATGCAACTGCTTGTGTGCCTCGAACATGGCCTTGCGGTTCTGCTTCATGGTGTCGATGTCGAGTGCGGTCTGCCACAGCTTTTCCTGATCCGCGTTGAGCTTGAGCTGGCTGTGCAGTTCATCGATCTGCTTCTTCATGCGCTCTTCCATGCGATGACCGCCGGGACCGCCGGGACCGCCCATCATCATGCCGGGCGTGCCGGGGCCCTGCCCAGGCTAGCGCGAGCGCGGTCGCGGCGGTAAGGATGCGATATTGCTTGCCTATCGTGAACTCCCTTCATTGTTGTTGATGCCGAAGCGGCGAGGTCTCGCATGGAGAAGCTGAGAACCTGCCCTTGTCAGTGAAACACAGCGTAGGGCTTGGCAACGAACCGCGTGTTACGGCATGGTTTGAGCTTGTTACGCGGGGTTACGCGCCACTTTTGTCGTAACCCCGTAACCCTTGCGGCATGCCTGTCATCAATCGAGGCCGGACTCACGCGCTAAACTCCATCCCATGACTACGCAAATCCTTGTCGACGACGCCGACGCCGAATTGCGCGACTATCTGGTCCGGCAGGGCATCGAGGTTTCGGTGCTGCACGACGCCGGTGGACTCGAACGACGCATCGAACGCGGGCGTCCCGATCTGATCGTCCTCGATCTGATGATGCCGGGCGTCGACGGCCTGACCGCGCTCAAACAACTGCGCACCTCCGGCGACGACATTCCCGTCATCATGCTGACCGCCCGCACCGATGACGTGGGCCGCATCGTCGGACTCGAACTCAGCGCCGACGACTACCGGCAAGCCGTTCAATCCGCGTGAACTTCTTGCGCGCGTGCAGGCGGTGCTGCGCCGCTGCACCATTCCGTCCGCCGCGCCCGAGCAGCGCGAGCCGTATTCGTTCGGCCGCTTCCGGCTGCACTTCCAGTCGCGTATGCTGCAGCAGGACGATTGTCCGATCACGCTGTCGGGCAGCGAATTCGCGCTTCTGAAGATCTTCGTCAACAATCCGATGCGCACGCTCACGCGCGAGCGTCTGCTCGAACTGCTGCACGGGCCGGAATACGACGGCACCGACCGCGGCATTGACGTGCAGGTGTAGCGTCTGCGGCGCATCCTGGAAACCGATCCCTCCGCGCCGCGTTTTATTCAGACGGTGCGTGGACGCGGTTACGTGTTCGTCCCCGACGGCGAGCAAAATGCGCCGACCCAATTGACAGTCTGTTCGGACGGCTGGTCGTCATCGGCATCGGCATGCTGGTGTTGTCGCATGTTGCGTGGTTCGCGGTCATCCACTTCGAACGGGACAACGTGCAGACGCGCTTCGCGGTCGAGGAAGCCGTGTTTCTCGTCGAGGCGGTGCGTCAGCACATCAGCAACACGCCCGATCAACCCTTGCTGCCGCGCGAGCCTGACGAAGACACGCCGCCGCTGCAACGCTTTCTCGAAGACCTGAAAGACCGTCTGCCCGACGGTACCGACGTGCGCCTGAATGACCCCGGCGCGTCGCCGAGCGTGTGGGTGCATGCGGTCAGGACCCGGGCTGGATCGTCGTGCCAGTGCAGCCGCCGCGCTCGCGCGATCGCATGCTGGTGTGGCTCGCGCTGATCTTCTCGTGCGCCTTGCTGGCGGCGCTGTTCGCCGCCTGGCAGTTGCAGTCGCCGCTGCGGGCGCTAGCGCAGGCGGTGCAGCGCTTCGGGCGCGACATGCCGACATCGCCTGTGCCGGAACGCGGCCCGCGCGAACTGCGGCAACTGACGCACGGCTTCAACGTGATGGTGCGCGAGGTGTCGCAGACCGAGAACGATCGCGCGGTGATGCTCGCGGGCGTCGCGCACGATTTGAAGACTCCGCTCGCGCGTCTGCGCCTGTGCGCCGAAATGATGGACGACGACAAAATGCGCGACGGCGTGGTGCACGACGTCGATTCCATGGCGCATATCGTCGATCAGTTTCTGGTGTTTGCGCACGATCGTCCCGACGCGAGCGAGCCGGTGGGCGTGGACGAGCAGTGCGAGCGGGTGGCGCGCGCGCCTACAAGGCGGTGTCGCCGAATGCGGAGCCGGTCCACCTGAATCTCGAGGCGGGCCCGGAGTTCGTGCTGCCGGCGGCCACGCTGGACCGGCTGCTGTCGAACCTGCTCGACAACGCGCATGCGTACGGGGCGCACCGCCGGTCGTCATCGAGACGCGGCGCACGGCCAAGAACTGGGAACTGGTGGTGTCGGACCACGGCAAGGGCATCGCGCCGGACGACCTCATCAAGGCGAGCCGGCCGTTCGTGCGGCTGGATCCCGAGTGCGGCGTTAGCGGCCATAGCGGGCTGGGACTTGCGATCGTCGATCGGCTGGCGCGGCGCGTGGGCGGCGAGTGCGAGATCAGCAACCGGACCGAAGGTGGCTTGCGCGTGGTGATCACCCTTCCGTTCGATCTGGCGACCAAGCCCGTCACCGAAAGGCGCGCCGGGCCGCAGCACGAGGAGTGCACGGCGTGAGCGCGCGGCATCGGCAGAACAGATGAACGCCTTCGGCATGCCGAAGGCGTTTTACTTTGTGCGGCGGGCGGAGTGCGTGCCACCGCGGAATTGCGCGCGCCCCGGCTCAGTCGAACAGCGTTTCCAGCGCCGAAGCCGCTTCGCTGTCCACCGTGTTGTAGGTCACGGTCGAAGCCTCGAAGATATAGTGGGTCGTGTATTTGCCGAGGTGCGACAGGATTTCCTCCTGAATCACTTTCGGCGCGAGGTCGATCTTGAGGAACCACGTCGTCGACGAGAGCCGCGTCTGGAACGAGCCGTACTCGGCGAGCAGATGGTCGAACGTTTCAGCGTCCTGATCGCGGCACACGATGACCAGATTTCCCTTCATGCAAACCTCCGATGACGGCAGCGCTTTCGATTGAACATCGATGATACCCGTGCGTTGCGCCTGCGTTGCGAAGAGCGCATGACCGTGCGATGAACGCGCCGTGAAAACGCGCCCGAACGCTGCTTCCACTCGTCTGGGCGGGCTTACTTACCCGCGAGCGAATTTTCCGGATGACGCGTCGGCGGCGTGGGATCGGCGGGGCGCGCCTTGCTGCGGTCGTGCCCGCGCGATTTGGCTTCGTAGAGTGCCAGGTCGGCGCACGACAGGATCTACTCCAGCGCGTCGTTGTATGCGAGTTCCGTGATGCCGATGCTCACCGACAGCACCGCGTCGTCGGGCAGATGCGCGCAATGCTCGAGGTGGAAGCGCTTGCGCAGGTGTTTCAGCAAGGCCTGCGCATCCGCGAGCGAAGTCTGTGGCAGCAGAATGCCGAATTCCTCGCCAGCCGGCCGATCGCGTCGCTCGGACGCAGTTGCGCGCGGCAGACCTCGACGAAATGCTCGAGCGCGCGGTCGCCGGACGCGTGGCCGAATCGGTCGTTGATCTGCTTGAAGTGATCCAGATCGGCGATGGCGACCGACAGCGGCGCCACCATCGAGCGTGCCAGTCAGCGCGTCGTGGCGTGCCTCCGCCGACAGCAGCGTATTGGCCGACTGCAGCTGTTCTGCGAGATCGCGCGTGGCGCGCGGTGCAGCCGCCGCTCGCGAGAGTACGAGGTGAGCGATCACCAGCGCCAGCGTGACGATGCCGAGCATCGTCAGGAATACGAGAATGTGGTCGCGGCTGTGATTGTGGCTGATTTCTGGCCAGCTCGTGAGCGGATGGACGATATGCGCCGACAGCCCGGAGTTCAGACCCGTGCGTTCTCCTAGAGCGATGGCGCGGCGCTGCCGTGGTGGAATAAAAGCTCTGCGGGAGCGTGGGCGCGAGCCATTGAGCCGATTCACGCATCTGGTCGCCCACGTGCACCACGCGCAGTTCCGGAAACGTCTTGCGCCGGTAGTCCTCCAGCCGTTCGTGCGGCGTCATGCGGGTGATGGGCGCATCGGGCAGCGCTTCGTTTTCCAGCTTGCCGTCGTACGCCATCACGACCACGCCGTTTTCGTCGGTGACGAAGGTGCCCGCGCGCGACACCCAGTGCCGCAACCAGTGAATGCTCACCTTCGCGATCACTGCGCCGACCAAGCAGGCCGTCCTCATACGCGGGCGCTGCGATGAAGATGCCCGGCTCCCCCGACAGTCGCCTGCCGCCATACATCTGGACGAAGCCGCCGAACAGGGCGCGCATCACATAGGCGCGGCCGCTTATGTCGAAGCCGATGAAGCTGTTCGCGTCCTCCGCATTGCTCAACGCGATGCAGTAGCCCGGGTCGTTGACCAGCCAGATCTAATCGAGGCCGGAAAAGCCCTGTGCGTCATGGAGGAAGCGGTTGACCTTCACGAGCGACGGATGCGCGCTCCACTTGAATCGCTGCTCGTTTTCCGTGCCGCTGGGGGTGGAGGCATAATGCCGCGACTGCGCGAGGGCGCGCTGCGTGAGGTCCATTTGCGCCAGCGTGGCCGGAATGGCACGCGACATCGCCAGGTCGCTCGCGATGATCTGCGCCATGTTGTCGACGATCGACGCCGCCATCTGGCGTTCCGTGCGCACCGTCGAAGTCATTTCCTGCTGGACCATGCTGTCCGACAGAAAGCCCGCCGCGACCCAGCACGGAGCGCCAGCGCTGCCAGGCAGAGCGTCAGGATCACGCGGGGCAGGATGATCTTTTTCATCGCCGTCGGCCGCCGTTCGTGATCACGCCTCGCCCGGACGGCGAGCGCCGCCGTGGCAGGGCCAAACGGCGGCGCGACTTGCCGCAAAGGACTCGCGGCTGTCCGCCAAAACCAGGATAATCGCCGCCCTGAAAGGGGCCGGAACGAACTCAAGCCGCATACGCCGGCCGCGCGCAAGCGCCGCCGACGCGTGCGCGCTCAGCGCATCGATGCGCTGAGCGCGGCAAAGAAGGTCGGTCGGCTCAAGGGTGGCGTCACGCATTGCATCGGCGCTCAATATTTTGTTTGTGATAGTCAAGATTGGACGATGTTTTTTGTCGCCTATCAAGCGCTTTGTCGTAGGTACGCCTTCGTAGGCACTCACCCGGCTTGACGTTTGCGCGCGTTTGCTCCAGCAATCTTGCGGACCCGGTGCGCTTCTTGTTTCGCACAAGCGCCAACCGGCCGAAGGGCAAGATGGGCGAGACGTCGCGAGTGTGTGAGTGGGCCGTGGCATCTGCATTGTGCCCACGTTGTGCCGAAGAGCAACAAAAACATCACAGGAATGGTATGCACCGCCTAATGAAGGTTGTATCCGTCATGCGGTTTGGTGTAGCGTCCCACGGTTCGGCGCGGATCAATCCGTACTCGCGGTGATGCCCGGCGCCGCGCGTGTCTTCCTTTTCGCCGAGCGGCGCGTTATATGTCGAGCGCGTCGAGCGGCGGTCCCGGGCAATGGCGTTCTTGCCCGGACGACGGCCATCCGAAGTATCGAATCCGCGTGTGCGCGGCGGCATCAGAGAATGACGGGGAGGGCGTTGAATGGAATTTGGCTTCAATCTGAATCGAACGGCGAATGCGTCGGCGTGGCGGCTTCTGCCCAACCGCTGGGACTTCGTCGCCTTCCCGATGATCATCTGCATCATCGCGCTCGCGGCGGTGGGGTTTCACGAGACGATGGCGCCGATCTCGACCCTCCAGTCCACGGTGATTTCGCTCGATCCCGCGAATTTTCCCAAATACGCGCTGCGCACCACCTTGCGCATGCTGCTGGCGATGCTCGCGTCGCTCGTTTTTACGCTGGTCTACGGTACGCTCGCGGCGAAGAGCCGCCGCGCGTCCATGGTGCTGGTGCCGATTCTCGACATCCTCCAGTCGGTGCCGGTGCTGGGCTACATTTCGTTTACGGTGACGTTCTTCCTCGCGATGTTTCCGGGACGCGTGATCGGCGCGGAGTGCGCCGCGATTTTCGCGATCTTCACGAGCCAGGTGTGGAACATGACCTTCAGCTTCTACCAGTCGCTGCGCACCGTGCCGCGCGATCTGGACGAAGTGTCGCGCGGTTTTCACCTCACCAACTGGCAGCGTTTCTGGAAGCTCGAAGTGCCGTTCTCGATGCCGGGCCTCATCTGGAACATGATGATGTCGATGTCGGGCGGCTGGTTCTTCGTGGTCGCCTCCGAAGCCATCACGGTCGGTAACCGGACCATCGTGCTGCCGGGCGTCGGCGCTTATCTGGCCACGGCCATCGGCGAGCGCAATCTGGGCGCGATCGGCTGGGTGATTCTCGCGATGATCGTCGTTATCCTGGCATACGATCAGTTGATGTTCCGCCCGCTGGTGGCGTGGGCCGACAAGTTCCGCATGGAAAACACGAGTTCCGGCGATGCTCCCGAATCCTGGCTGCTCGACCTGATCCGCCGTACGCGCCTGATCCACCAGTTGCTGGTGCCGGCTGGCTGGCTGCTCGCCCGGGCCGCGCGCGTGCCGATCAAGCTGCTGCCCTTGCAGCGCGTGCGTCTGCCGCTTGGCAACCTCGGCGCCATCCGCCCGCCGATGCCGTCCACACGCACCGGCGACGTCGCCTGGGGCACGGCCTTGCTGCTGCTCACGGCTTTCGTCGTCTGGAAGGTGGTTTCGTTCGTCTCGACGGGCTTGACGTGGGGCGAAGTCGGCCATGTGTTCGTGCTCGGCTTCATTACGCTGATCCGCGTGGTGGTGCTGATCGCGCTGGCGTCGGTGGTGTGGGTGCCGATCGGCGTGCTGATCGGGCTGCGTCCGGCGCTCGCGGAGAAGATCCAGCCGCTCGCGCAGTTCCTCGCCGCGTTCCCGGCGAATCTGCTGTTCCCGGTGTTCGTCGTGGTGATCGTGCGCTTCAACCTGAACCCGGATGTTTGGCTCTCGCCGCTCATCGTGCTCGAGGCGCAGTGGTATATCCTGTTCAACGTGATCGCGGGGGCGTCGGTTTATCCGAATGATTACCGCGAGGCGGCGGCGAATTTTCAGATCAGCGGCTGGCAGTGGTGGAAGAACTGCATGCTGCCGGGCATTTTCCCCTTCTATATCACCGGCGCGATCACCGCGTCGGGCGGCGCATGGAACGCGAGCATCGTCGCGGAGGCGGTGTCGTGGGGCAAGACGAAGGTCGTCGCGCACGGCCTGGGCTCCTACATCGCGCAGACAACTGCCGACGGCGATTATCCGAAGATCATTCTGGGCATTGCCGTGATGTCGCTCTTCGTCACGCTGTTCAACCGCTTGCTGTGGCGTCCGCTGTACGCCTACGCCGAATCAAGACTTCGACTGGATTGAGGACGAGCTCCGATGCAGAACCCCAAGAATACGCAGATGTCCGCGCAGGCTTTCCAGCGCACGCCCTCCAAGTCGCCGTCGGGCACGCCGCCGCGTCTGGGCGAGGAGATCATGCGCGTGGCGAATGTGAGCCGCGGCTTCAACAAGATGCAGGGCGAACTGCTCGTGCTCGACGATGCCAACCTTTCGCTGCGCGAGGGTGAGATCGTCGGACTGCTGGGCCGTTCGGGCTCGGGCAAGTCGACGCTTTTGCGCATCATCGCCGGGCTAATTTCGCCCACGGCGGGCGATGTGACCTACCTGAACGAACCGTTGCGCGGACCCGCGAAGGGCGTCGCGATGGTGTTTCAGACCTTCGCGCTGTTTCCGTGGCTGACCGTGCTGCAGAACGTGGAAGCCGGCCTGGAAGCGCAGGGCGTCGCTTCCCGTGAGCGGCGCGAACGCGCGCTCGCCGCGATCGACCTGATCGGCCTGGACGGGTTCGAGAACGCGTATCCGCGCGAGTTGTCGGGCGGCATGCGGCAGCGCGTGGGCTTCGCGCGAGCGCTGGTCGTCGATCCGACCTTGCTGCTGATGGATGAGCCGTTCTCCGCCCTTGACGTGCTGACCGCCGAAAACCTGCGTACCGATCTGCTCGATCTGTGGACGCAAGGGCGTCTGCCGATCAAGTCGGTGCTGATCGTCACACACAACATCGAGGAAGCGGTGTTCATGTGCGACCGGATTCTCGTGCTGTCGTCGAATCCGGGGCGCGTGATGGCCGAGATCAAGGTACCGTTCAAGCATCCCCGTAATCGTCTCGACCTGGCGTTCCGCAAACTGGTCGACGATATCTACGCGAAAATGACCGCGCGTCAGCTCGACGAGTCGAAGAAGAAGGGGCTGGAGCTCGGTAGCTGGCTGCCGCTGGTGTCCACGAACCTGATGGCGGGTCTGATCGAAACGCTAGCGGCGGAGCCATACCACGGCCGCGCCGACATGCCGGAAATCGCGCGGACGCTGCATCTCGAAGTCGACGATCTCTTCCCGGTAGCGGAAGTGCTGCAGCATCTCGGCTTCGCCGATGTGCGCGAGGGCGATATCTTCCTGACGCCGCAGGCGCGTGTGTTCGCGGAGTTCGGCACGCAGGAGCGCAAGATGATGTTCGCGGAACATTTGCTGCGGCACGTGCCGCTGGCCGCGCGGATCAAGAAGGTGCTCAACGAGCGGCCGGGGCATCGCGCGCCGCGGGTGCGCTTCGAGCAGGAACTGGAGGATTTTCTGTCGGACAGCGCCGCGCAGGAAACGCTTGATGCGGTGATCGACTGGGGCCGGTATGGGGAGATCTTCTCGTATAACGACCAGACGGAGATGTTGAGCCTGGAGGACATGGAAGCGTAAGGCTTCTGTTTGAGCGTCTTGCTGGGCGACGGGAAAAGCGCATTCGCATGGATGTGGCCGCGCTTTTTTGCAATGTCTTTTTTGCAATGTCTTTCGGCTACTGCAAACTCCCCTACCGGTCCACCGACGGCTCCGCCGACGCCCACTTCCACCCGCTCGACTGCTGACATGCCGTCGCGACATACCACTGCGCGGGCGCATTCGCTTCGTCGTCATCGACGACGGAGAACGCGAACTTCTTGCAGTTCGCGAGCGCGCTGTTGAACTCGCGCAGCACGCACACCTCGCCGTGGCCGTTCTCGATCGGCAGCGTGTGCTTGACCTTCCAGGGCCGCGTCTCGCCAATCTGCAACTGACCCGCCGTCACCGCGATCATCAGCTGCTGGTCCTGATGCAGCGACTTCGTCGTGTGCTTGACGACCTCGTCGGGCGCCGCCTGCACAGCCACCCTTACTCCGAAGCCGACCGCCGGGTTCGACGTGAACGCACCGGTCGCGACGCCCGCCACCGCGCCGGTTGCCGCGCCGATGGATGCGCATCCGCTCATCATCACGCACGCGGCCGCCGCGGTCGCGATCAAACCGAAGCGCAGCGCGAGCAGTATCGGCATATCCGAAAGGCGCGCCGTCATTGCAGCGCGCCCCAGCGCGGCGTGGCCGGTTCGGCGAAAGCCCACTTCCACTTGCCGCCGTCGCGGCAGACCAATGCGACGTAGAACGCGCTGTCGGCGGGGCGGTCTTGTGTCGCGTCGCGATCGACCGAGAACACCACTTCCTTGCAATCGAGCGCGCCGCTGCTGATGACGCGGCTCACCGTCACGCGGCCTTTCTCGTCGGGTTCGATCGGCGTCGAATGGACGATGTTCCACGGTGCGACCGCGCCGACCGCGAGTGGTCCCGTGACCGATGCGATGGCGTCTTGCGTGTTGGTATGGATGAAGCGCTGCGAGTATTGCACGCCCGCCTTGGCCGCCGCGACCGCGCCCAGACCGATGCCGGTCGCGACCGGCGCGTTGCTGGTGACGCTGTTGGCGATGGCTGCGCCACCGATACCTGCGCCTGCCACGGCGCCTTCGCTATACAGGTGATTGCATCCCGTGAGGCTCAGACAGGCGGCCGCACCCGTCATGATCGCGGCGAGCGCGTGGGGTGCGCAAGGGTACCCGAATCTGTATGTTGCTTTTCCTTTTTCTACCGTGTTCTGGCGTGTGCGCCCGGCATGCACCGCGATGCGCGACGGACGATTCCGAGGTCCGGCCCGTTCATGCGCTGTCCGAATGAGACGTGGCACCAGTGAGCTACGATTTAATTTTACCGCATTTTGAAGCAAGCCTCCAATTACCAGTTTAAGAAAATTGCAAGAAATTGCAAGCGCGCGGAACACGTTGCGTCTTGTCGCGCAATCAAGCGCCGCGAGCGCGTATCGAATGCGCTCGCCGGAAGCTCATGCCGGGATCGGCTTCTTCGTTTTCGTACGCGCCGAGGCGGTTGTACAAAGTCTTGAGGCTGATGCCCAATGCCTTGGCCGCGCGACGCTTGTCGCCGCCGCAATGCTTGAGCGTGCCGAGAATGATCTGCTTCTGCGCATCGGCGAGTGGTGTACCAACCCACACGTTCATCGCATCGCCCTGCGTGACCGGCTTTTTCACGCGCGAAGCGAGATGCGGATGCGTGATCTCCACCGTCTTCTCCGCGAGAATGAACGCACGATACACCGTGTTCTTCATCTCCCGCACGTTGCCCGGCCATGAATAGGTGCGCAGCACGTCGAGCGCGCGCTTGCTGAAGGCCTTGTTGGTGCCTTCCTGCGCGTTCATCTCGGTGAGAAAGTGTTGCGCGAGCAGTTCGCGGTCCGTATCGCGTTCGCGCAGCGGCGGCGCGCGCAGCGGAAACACCGCGAGCCGGTACATCAGATCCTCGCGCAGACCGTTCTCTTTCACAGCGGCGACCGGGTCGCGATTGGTGGCGGCGATCACGCGCACGTCCGAGGTAATCAGGTCGTTGCCGCCGACGCGAAAGAACGTGCCCGTTTCCAGCGCGCGCAGCAGCTTGACTTGCCGCACCGGCGACATTTCCGTCACTTCGTCGAGGAACAGCGTGCCGCCGTTGGCATGCTCGAAATAGCCGACGCGACCCTGTACCGCGCCCGTGAAGCTGCCTTTTTCGTGGCCGAACAGTTCGGCTTCGATCAGGTTGTCGGGGATCGCGCCGCAGTTCACGGCGATGAACGGGCCGTCCTTGCGTCCGCTATGGTCGTGGATGGTCCGGGCGATCAGCTCCTTGCCGGTGCCCGATTCGCCGATGATCAGCGCGGTCGCATCAGTGGCGGCCACGCGTTCGATTTGTCCGTACAGTTCCTGCATCACGGGCGACGAGCCGAACATCAGCCCATAGGACTTCAAGCCTAGCACTTCCCCCGCGTTGCGCTTCTTCTGCGCCGGTGTATCGCCTGCCACGAGCGGCGGGTCCAGATCGGTTGACACCATGTGTGCTGATATGTTCTGAAGTTCCGCGAATGAGGAAGCGTGGCTCATGCGAGCGTCGCGTGTCGGCACGTGCCTGAGTGTTGCGCCGCTGCGACGCCGTCTTACATTCGGTGCGGTCAGTGCGATCGCTCGAGTTCGATGCATGCCGCGTGCCGGAGAAACGCGGCGCGTCTCGCGGTCGCCTCGACGGTACGCTGGACGCATCTGCCTCATCCGCTTTCGATGGCGAAGGACGATTCCCTCGGTCGTGCATCGGCCGCGTGTTGATGTCGTGATGCCGGTGCAAACACCGGCGCCGGTCGCGGCCGACCTATCTCAATTTCGCTATTTAACCATTCGCAACGATATTGCAGCAATGCGATGCGAATGGCGGTATGGAATTTGTCTGAGCGGATTTTGAAAGCCCATCGCATTCCGGCAAGCTTCGCCTCGCAAGTCGAGAAATTACAACGCGACGGCGTAATTGACGGCGTAATTCTTACCCGGATCGGCACGTCCGATCGAAGTAGACGTCACGCGACGTGCGGTTCGCATCGTCTGGACAAACGATAGACGCGATGCAGTGACGCTGGCACGAAAGCTGCCCAAGCTCTAGCTGCCAAAGCTCTGTATCCGAACTCAAAAATATGCTCGCGATCCTAACAGTCGCATAGCTCGCACAGGTTGCACAAGTCGACGGGCAGCAGGGAAGGGCAAGCACATCATGAAAGACTTTCTTGACATCGACACCATCACGTTCGAGCACGCGAGTACCGCTGGTGTCGCAGGGCTATCGGAGTGCGGGCAACGAACCCGCCCGCGAGCCTCAGGAACTCGCAGCAAGCGATTCGATCGACATCTATTACTAGGCCGCTGTCGTGCTGGTCACGGCGCTCATGTGCGCGGTGCTCGGCTATGCGGCCGGGGCCCGCCCGCGCTGTCACGCGCCGCCAACGTGACGAGCCTCGTGTTCAGTGACTGGTGGCGCGCTCACCGCGAGCGGCCTGATCTGCCGCCTGCGCGGCTGGTTCGCGGCTCACGGCGGCATTGTGCGCCGCGCACGTCCTGAAGCGCTTCCAGAACGAGAAGCGCCAGGGCGTTTCATCCGTCTCATACCTGACCCACTTAGGCGAGGACTTCATTTCCATGAGTCAGACGACCGTCCAGCTTGCGTTGGGCAAGCAGAAGATCATCGAAGACATCAAGGTGTTGCTGAACGACGCGGAAGAACTCGTGCGCCTGTCGGCGACCCTGCCGGGCGAAGGCGTCGACGCGCTGCGTTCGCATCTGCGCGATCACGTCGATTCCGCGCACGTCGCGTTCAACGATGCGCAATCGAGCGCGCAAAGCCGCTATCGCTCGGGCGTCGATTGCACCAAGAAATATGTGAAAGAGAATCCGTGGCAGTCGCTCGGCATCGCGGCGGGCGTTGGCTTTCTGGTGGGCCTCATCGTTTCGCGCTGAACCCCATGGACTTCGATTGAATCTTTTTTCCGGTGCGGGCCGTATCCGATGTTTCATGTCTCGCGCTGGCCACTCGATTTTTAGTGACGAAGGGAGAACACACATGGCACGTCCCTCGATCGGACTTTTCGGTGCGCTGTTCGCAGTCGGCAGCGTGCTGGCGTGGAAGTGGGTGCAATCGCAGGATGCCGCCGGACGGCGCGTCGTGCACGATCTGAACGTGTGGGAAGACGAGGGCGGCAAGGTGCTGTCGCCAGCGTCGGGTTCGCATGCACTTACTGGCAACGGTAACGGTGCCGTGGGCGGTACGGCGGACGCGTGGCATTTCCCGCGCAGTTGATGCCGCGCTGAGCACGAGCGGTGGCGCCTCACGTCCTTGCACGCGGTGGTAGCTTGCCGGGCGCCCGTTTGAACGGCGGGTAACTTGTGTGAGTGTTCGAAACGCACGTTCGGGCGACGTGCGTTTTTATCTTGATAAACCCTTATAATCAGTGAAACTCTGTCATAAGTTGTCTAAATGGAAAAACTTGCGACAGCAATTCGCCAAACGTGCAGAAAAACGGAAATTATTCTATTTATCGCGCTTCCTTCTGAATCGCGCCCGGGGTTTTCCCGGAAATCGACTTGAATCGCATCGGCCCGCAACTCTTCGCGGTACGGAGAAGACCACGCCGCCACGCGGTGTGTGACCCTGAAACGCTTTGGAAGAAATCGAATCGCATGCCACATGTATTGATTGTCGATGACGATCCCAGTACCCGCGAGGCGTTAGCCGCGATCATCGGCGAAGATGGATTGACGACGGCTCTGGCCAGCGATCTGCGCGAGGCGCGCATACAGCTGGTTCGGCAGACGCCGGACGTCGTGTTCACCGACCTCAAGCTGCCCGACGGGACGGGTGTCGATCTGTTCGAGGACCTCGACCCGCGCTCGGGCGTGGAAGTGATTGTCATCACCGGTCACGCGACGGTGGAATCCGCCGTGAGCGCGCTGAAAATGGGCGCCGCCGATTATCTGGTGAAGCCGATCAATATGCAGCGCGTAAAGGCGATTCTCTCGCGCCTGCCGCGCGCTGGCGACTTGAAGGCGGAAATCGGCACGCTGCGCGGCGAGTTGCGCCGCATGGGCCGCTTCGGCCTGATGCTCGGCAATTCGCCGGCCATGCAGACCGTCTACGACCAGATCGGCCGCGTCGCGCCGACGGCGGCCTCCGTGCTGCTGATTGGCGAATCGGGCACCGGCAAGGAAGTCGCCGCGCAGACGCTGCATGAACTGTCGTTGCGTCGCAAGCATTCCTTCATCGCCGTGAACTGTGGCGCGATCTCGCCGAACCTTATCGAGTCCGAAATGTTCGGCCACGAGCGCGGCTCGTTTACGGGCGCTGATCGTCAGCACAAGGGTTACTTTGAGCGCGCGAACGGCGGCACGCTGTTCCTCGACGAAATCACCGAAATGCCGATCGAGTTGCAGGTGAAACTCCTGCGCGTGCTGGAAATAGGCATGTTCATGCGTGTGGGCACGACCAAGGAACTCGAGACGGATGTGCGCTTGATCGCCGCGACCAACCGCGATCCCGAACAGGCCGTGCTCGAAGGCAAGCTGCGTCTGGACCTGTATCATCGGCTGAACGTGTTCCCGATCAACCTGCCGCCGCTGCGCGAACGCGGCAAGGACGTCGAACTCTTGGGACAGGCATTTCTTGACGAGCTGAACGCCCGTTACAACACGAAGAAGGAGTTCCCGCTCGCCGTGCGCGAAATGCTGGCCGCTTACAACTGGCCGGGCAACGTGCGGGAATTGAAGAACTATGTGCAGCGCGCCTACATCATGGCGGCGACCGACTCGGACAGCACGGCGACGGTGCCATTGCAGATTTCACTGTCGAAGCCGTCGGCGGGCACGGCGGTGACGATACCGTTCGGCACGTCGCTCGCGCAGGCGGACCGGCAGCTCATCCTCGCGACGCTGGAGCAGTGCGGCGGCGTGAAGACGCGCGCCGCGGAGATTTTGGGCATCAGCCTCAAGACGCTCTACAACCGTCTCGTCGAGTACGGCGAAGATGCGCAGAAAGCGGCCGTCGGCGAAGGCGGCGAGACTACCGACGCGGACAGCGAAAATCCCTGATCTTCGCTTATTTTTAGACGAAAACACTGCCTGCTGCTTGTAAAAGCGCGGCGTTTTTTTTATTTGCAGAGAAGTTTTGAGCGCCGATGATGAGATGCATGCAGGCGCATTTTTGAGGGCGGATTCAGGGGCATGTGCCTTGCTGTTTGAACGATGACCACCGCGCGGGCGAGGACAGCCGTGCGAGGGACAACGACGATCGCAGACCGCAAGGAGCCCGCTATCTCCGATATCACGCCGGAACGCGTGCGTCTCAGCGCCGAACAGCGCGCCCAGCCGCGGGACCCGCCGATTACGCCGGATCAGCCGCCGCCCACTCCGATTCTGCCCGAACCGAATCCGGACCCGACGCAAGATCCACCGGGCGCGCCCGTGCTGCTGATCGGCGATCCGCCGCCCGGACTGAACGACGCACCGCGAGTGCAGTGACTTGTTGCATTGCAGGAGAGAGTGAGCGGACGACGTTGGCCGCTGCAAGGACTGATTCCCTGAATTCGTGCAAGCTTTGAATAAGTTTCCATCCCGGACGTAGGGATTACAACGGACGAAGCAATAATGACTGGTTGTTGTCGTATGCGCCAGTCGTTTTTTCTGGTGTGGCGCCGTTTTTCGAGGCGATGTCTACTTCGAAGGCGGCCCATCAGGTCCGGCGCCGCCGACGTCACAACGCGACGGCCTTCATTTCTGGAGGCACCATGAGGTATCCCGCACTTCGACGCTCCGCGCGTCATTCTTCCAAGCGCGAAGCGCGCGCCGAAGCGGCCAAGCAGGCCCGCGCGCAGGACGCGTCCGCTTCGGCCGCCGAACACGATTCCGCCGGCCAGAACCGCGCCGCGTCTGGCGCTCCGCCCGGTGGCAAGCACAATCAGGGCGGCGTGCGTCGCGAGGGCATTGAGTATCAGCGCGACCCGGGGTCCGAGCAGGACTCGTGACTTTTGCCGGCGGCGCGATCCTCCGGCTTAGCGATGAAAATTTTCTACGCGGCGACTGCTCGCCGCGTATTTTTGTTCGTCGGTAACAAGTGGATACGAGTTTTTATTTAAGTTTTGAAACAAATCGGCACGAAGCTTGCATACTTTTCTATCGCCATTTCGAGCATGTAACGAAACTGAAGAGGTGACGCTGTAATGAGCAGATTGATCGTGGTATCGAATCGCGTCGCGCCGATCCAGGAAGGCAAGTCCAGCGCCGGCGGTCTGGCCATCGGCGTACTGGACGCACTCAAGGAGACGGGCGGTATGTGGTTCGGCTGGAGCGGCGAAATTGTCGGCGAAGCGGCCGATCCGGTTCTGGAGACGAGCGGCAATGTCACCTACGCAACCGTCGGCCTCACGCGCCGCGATTACGACCAGTATTACCGGGGCTTCTCGAACGCCACGCTGTGGCCGACCTTCCACTACCGTAATGACCTATTGCGCTTCGATCGCGAGGAATATGCGGGCTATATGCGCGTCAACGCGGGTTTTGCCGCGAAGCTCAAGAAGCTAATCAAGCCCGATGACATCATCTGGGTGCACGACTATCATATGCTGCCGTTCGCGCAGGAGTTGCGAAAGATCGGCGTGAACAACCCGGTCGGCTTCTTCCTGCACATTCCGTTTCCGGTGCCGGAGATGATGCACACCGTGCCGCCGCACGAAAAGCTTATCGCGGCGATGTGCCAATACGACGTGGTCGGTTTCCAGACGGATAACGACAAGCAGTCCTTCACCGATTATGTGGAACGTAGCGGGCGCGGTCATTATAGCTATAGCGAAGACGGCATGCTGCAGGGCTTCGGCCGTATGCTGAAAGTGGGCGCCTATCCGATCGGCATCTATCCGGACGCCATCGCGAAGGCGGCCGAACAGTTTTCCAACCGCAAGCAGGTCAAGAGCCTGCGCGACAGCATGCGCGGCCGCAAGCTCATTATGAGCGTGGATCGGCTCGATTACTCGAAAGGGCTGGTCGAGCGCTTCCAGGCGTTCGAACGCCTGCTGCTGAACGCGCCGGGCTGGCATGGCCGCGTGTCGCTCGTGCAGATCGCCCCGCCGACGCGTTCGGACGTGCAGACGTATCAGCGCATCCGTCAAAATCTGGAGGGCGAGGCGGGACGGATCAACGGCCGGTTCGCGCAGCTCGACTGGACGCCGATCCAGTATCTCAACCGCAAATATGAACGCAATCTGCTGATGGCGCTGTTCCGGCTATCGCAGGTCGGCTATGTGACGCCGCTGCGCGACGGCATGAATCTGGTCGCGAAGGAATATGTCGCATCGCAGGAGCCGGCCGATCCAGGCGCGCTGGTGCTGTCGCAATTCGCGGGTGCGGCGGATCAGTTGCCGGGCGCGCTGGTTGTCAATCCGTTCGATCTGTCGCAGATGTCTGAGGCGCTGGAGCACGCTCTGTCGATGCCGCTCGCCGAACGTCAGGCGCGTCACGCCGACATGATGGCGCCGCTGCGCGAGAACAATCTTTCCATGTGGCGCGACTCTTTCCTCACCGATCTGCGCAGCGTTGCCACCGCGACGTCCGTCACCGAGAGAACCTTCAAGACGGTAAAGCAAGGCGCGGCGACCGGGGCAGCAAGACGACCGGTTGCCCAGGCCTGAAATAGCCGCGACTTCCGTCCGAAGCCCGCGCATCGCAAGATGCGCGGGGCCTTCTTTTTCGCTCAGCCACCTCTTCGCGGAACGGCTCTTGCGGAATTGTCATGGACGCGCGCATACACGCGGACACACGCGAACAAGGAGGTCATGATGAGTGGCAGCACATTGAATCCGTCGGAAGAAGGTGAAGTGCAGGTCTACAAGGGACACGGCACGGGCGCGCTAGGCCCGAGCGATTCGTCCGATAGCGGTTCGGACGTGCAGGGCGAAATGCGCCGTCCGGGCGATATCGAAGACGAACTCGATGCCTACGCGCTTGGCCAGTCGGAAGCCGAACTCGCGAGCGATACCGACCGCTACGGCAGGGGTGAGGCGGCATCGGCGGCTGGCGACAACCATCTGGAGCCGGACGCCGATATCCTGCCGGACGAAGTGGAAGACGAAACGTGCGGCCTGTTCGACGAAATGGCCGATCCGGCGGACGACGAGGATCAGGCATAAGCGGCATCCGGCGTTTCATCTTCAGCGACAAGAAGGCGCGTTCGAAGTCCGAACGCGCCTTCTTTTACACGTAATTCTCGCGAGGGGGCTACCATCGGCGCTTGATCAAACGCATTCGAACCCATCCGTTCGCCCGATGAGTCAGGAAGTCCCGCGGTCACCTCCTCTTCGTCTCTCGCCTCCGGCCGCACGTCGCGCTTCGGCTGGCTGTCGTGGATCATCGATCCCGTTTCGCAGTGGTCGCAGAATCATTGCCTCATGTTTTCCGCGTCGATCGCGTTTTTTTCGCGGCGTTCTCGCTCGCGCCGACGCTCGTCATCATGATTTCGGTGGCCAGCATTTTCTTCGGCGCCGATGCTGTGCAAGGGCGCCTGTTCGATGAAATCAGCGGCGTCGTGGGCGCTGACGCGGCGCACGCGCTGCACCGCCGCCTTGCTTTTCGAATGCGGCAAGCGGCTGTTCTCGCTCTATCTCCAGCACGCGGGCACTGCCAGCATGTTTGGCGCAGCGGGATCGCTCGTCATCATTCTGATGTGGCTCTATTACTCGGCGGCGGTTTTTCTGCTCGGTGCGGAACTCGCGGCGCCCGCGCCCGCAAGCGCACGCACCGGGAATCCGGCTGGCGATGAGTGCGCGCGGCGTTGCGGGTCATCGCCGCTTCATGGTAAATACACCGCCCGGGTACCTGGAAATCGGCGCATCAGACATTCACAGGAGCACGCGTTGCGAAGGACCGCCGAAAACAAGCTGAAAGTGGTTGCCGTCAGAGTCGATCCGGCGATCGAACAAAGATTGCGGCTGCTGGCGGAAGTGACGGGGCGCAAACAGTCGTTCTTCCTGCAGCGGATGATCGAGGAAGGGATCGAGTCGATGGAGGAAATCTGGCTGTCGTCGGAGCAGCGCGAACAGGCGCGCGGCGAGTCGCTGCAGCCGCGCACGCCGTCGAGCGAGACTACCGATCTGTTCAGCGAACTCGCCATGCTCGATGACGATTGATCACAACGTTTTGCTGTGCCTGCAGCGTACAAAAAAACAGGTGTGCAAAAAACAGGCTGCCCTCGAAGGATGACCTGTCGGCTAGGCTCCATGTCGTGCCCGGCGTCTCGCTTGACCGGGTCGCCGCCGGGCGCGCGAGCGAAAGCGCTTCGTTGCTTCCTTACGCGGTTCGACGCAGTTCCGCCGACGGCACTTTCATCAGATGGCGATACTTCGCCACCGTGCGCCGAGCGACGATCACGCCCTGATCCGCGAGCATCTTCGCGAGACTCACGTCCGACAGCGGATCGCGCGAGTTTTCCTTCGAAATCATTTCCTTGAGCAGTGCACGGACGGCAGCCGCCGAACACGTGCCGCCCGACTCCGTGCTGAGTTCGCGCGGGAATAAGTGTTTGAATTCGAAAATGCCGCGCGGCGTGGCCATGTACTTGTTGCCCGTGGCGCGGGAGATGGTCGACTCGTGCAGGCCGAGTTCGTCGGCGACGTCGCGCAGTACGAGTGGCTTGAGCGCGATCTCGCCGTAATCGAAAAACGCCTTCTGATGCGACACGATGCATTTGGCCACGCGCTGAATCGTGGTGAAGCGTTGCTGCGCGTTGCGGATCAGCCAGCGCGCTTCCTGCAACTGCTGCGCGAGCGGCGAGCGGCTCGCGCCCGCCGACTGAGCGAACAACTCGGCATACATGCGATGGATGCGCGCACGCGGCAGCACCGCCGGGTTGATCGTCACGACCCATTGACGTTTGACTTGACGCACGATCACGTCCGGCACCACGTAGTTATACTCACTCTGGCCGTAATTCTCGCCGGGCTTCGGATCGAGACGGCGCACCAGCGCGCAGGCGATGCGCAGTTCATCGGCGTTGCAGCCGATCTTCTTCTGCAATTCGGCCTGCTCGCGGCGGGCGAGTCGTTCGAGGTGATGCATGACGATCTCGCGTGCAACGCCGCGGCCCGGGATGTCGGCGGGCATTGCGTCGAGTTGCAGCGTGAGGCATTCGGAGAGATTGCGCGCGCCCACGCCGGGCTTGTCGAGCGACTGCACAAGCCTCAGCGCGATGACGAGTTCGTCTTCGTGCAACCCGGGTTCGATATCGACTACCTCGGCAAGCTCGCTCAGCTCCTGACGCAGATAGCCGTCGTCGTCGAGCGATTCGATGATCAGTTGCGCGATCGCGCGGTCACGCTCGTTGAGCTGATAGAGGCGCAACGCGTCATGCAGCGTTTCATGCAGCGACGGCTCGATGCGCACCCAGTCGGCGGGATCCGAGCCTTCGCCGTCGCCACTGTTGCGCGACTCGGTGCCGCGTCCGAACGGGTCGGACGAGAACTCGCTGATCGAGTCGTCACGCGAACCCGTGTCGCTGCTCGACTCGCCTTCCATGCTGCTTTCTGCGGCGAGCGGGGCTTCGGTGGCGTTCGAAAGCGAGGAATCGCTCATGGAGTTGCCGTTGTCGGTGTTCAGGGCGTTGTCCTCGGTTTGCGATTCGTAGTACTCGAGGAACGGGTTGGTATCGAGCGCATTGCGCAGTTCCTGTTGAAACTCCAGCGACGAGAGTTGCAGCATGCGCACCGACTGCTGAAGACGCGGGGTCAGCGCGAGGCTTTGCTTGGTGCGGAGTTCGAGTGAAGGCGGCATTGCTAGCGAATCCTCGATGGTTTTAGCGTGATGGATGTTCCGTGCAGAGCCTTAAAGCAAGGTTCATGCCAATATGCGTTGACGCTATGCCGTGTCTACGTTTTCGCCCGGTGGTCAGGGCTGACCCGGACGCCCGCAAGCTGCTTTTTACGCACTTTTTACACACGCTCAGATAAAGCGCCGCGTTTCAAAGCGTGCGCCAGCGGGCGTGGGCAGCGCGTCCCGGTGGTGGTGCGGTGGCATTGCTCGGTGATACGCCAATTCATTGATTCGAAGTGGACTTTTGGCGTCGTGCGGCAATGCGTTCGGCAGTGAACATGCAGGCTCGGCACGCAAGTTGCTCTAGAAGAAGGGCACGATCCGCGCATCCAGCGCGGACGGGCTCGTAAGCCGATATCACATCGATGTGCACCTGGATGTGTACGTGAACGAGCAACACCCACGGGGCGCCCGTAGATCCCCAGACATGGATGGGGCGCGCAGACGAAAATCGAAAAAGGAGCAAGAGCCATGAAGACGACTCAATTTCTAAAGGCAGCCGGCGGTATCGCATGTGTCGTGTTCGCGCTGAACGCCAACGCGCAGACGGCATCGACCACGTCCTCGGGCAGCACCGACACGTCGGTCGGCCAGAAGGTCGACGACAGCGCGGTGACCGCCAAGGTCAAGGCCGAACTGCTGAGCGCGAAGGACGTCAGCTCCACGCATATCCACGTGAAGACCAAGCAGGGCGTCGTGTGGCTGACTGGCACGGTGCCGTCGTCGGCGGACAAGACGGCTGCTGAAGAGACGGTGAAGAACGTCTCGGGTGTTGCATCCGTGAAGAACCGCCTGAAAATTGCCGCCAAGTAAGCCGCGAGTAAGTAATGGCATACATAGTTGGCATGCCCGGTTTGCTCTCGGGTTCTTCCTCGAGGCAGGCCGTGGTGATGTAAGGTGTTTGGAACCCGCGCCGGGTACGGTGCTTCGTAGTTCGTTAAGCGAAGGATCGAGCCTTGGGCGCGGGTTTGTGCATCGGCACCATGAAGGTAGCATGACTTGCACTTGCACTTGCACTTGCACTTGCACTTGCACTTGCACTTGCACTTGCACTTGCAGTCGCGGCAGCGGCAGGATGCAGGACCTCGCAGCAGCTTCGAACCTCAAAACGATAGTCGGCTACGGCCGTTACTCACAGGTGGCTTACACAGGCGCACGTCGCGGTGTCTGAGCGGTCCCGGCAAAAGGAGCTCTTCAGAAGACGAAAAAGATGGTCTGATCGGCGCGCTTCGCTTGCTTTCACGACGACGGCTTTCGCACAGGCAGCGTCGGACGCAACGACGACCAGAAGCAGAAGGGCACCACGCTTCATCAGCAGAACAAGGCGCACAAGCTGAAGGGCGCCTCGGCGGCCGCGGCAGCTTCAGGCATCACGATTTGGCGGCGGCGTATTGGTCGCGCAGATCGCGGATGCGGTCGTGATTTTCAAGCACGCCCTGATACTGACGCTCCACCACCGCGCGGATATCCGCCGGCAAATCCTTGTCTAGCGCCTGGCGATAATTCTTCTTCGCCGCATCCTCGCCGCGCTCGCATTCGGCGAGCACCGCGTGATCGCTATGGCCCGTGACTGTCGATTTCACATCCACCCAGCCCCGATGCAGCGCACCCGCCATGGAGCCCCCCGTTTCGGGCTTGCCGCCCAGACACTGCACCAGTTCCTTTAGTTCGCGCGCGCTAGCCGAACACGCTTCGGCGCGGCTTTGGAACAGCAACTTAAGGCTCGGGTCACGGGTGTTCTCGACGGCCTTGAGGAAGCCTTCTTCCCCGTCATTCGAGATTTCAACGAGATCATTGAGTACCGATACGACGTTCATGCTCATGTAACACCTCCTGTGTTTTTGCCGCTTCAAAGTGCCACGTCCCGGCGGGATGCGGCATGTAGGGATAGCGCATGCACTGTGCCCGCGAGACGCGTTGCCCGGGTTTCACCGGTGCGCAAAGGCACGTCCGTGCTGCGTCGCGGCATGCTGTTTGCTGCGAATACATCACTACAGCGCGTGTCCGACGAGACCGCGCAACGAATCGGCAACAGGAGAATTCGATGAAGGCATTCGACGCGCTCGCGAATCGCGAGTTTCTGGTATTGGTCGCGATCGTCGCATCGGCGGTGACGCTGCATGTGCATCATACGATGAGTCCCACACCGTTCAGGAGCAGACGCCGTCCCACGCGCAATTTGGCCGCATGTGTCCTCCATCGGCGAAGCAGGGTGAGGGTGACACGCCGCGTCCGCTTCCCGCCGACTGCGAGTTGCACGAACAGGTACCCAAAGGGCGCGCGATCCAGAGCTGGGTGTGAGTGCCGCTCAATCCGGCACCGGATGCAAAAACGCCCGCATAGCGCGGGCGTTTTGCTTTTAAACCACTGCGAGAATCAGGCGCGCGATTGCGAGGCGAACTCTTCGCTCACCGGATGCGGCGGCTGCAGTGGGTCGAAATCGCTCCAGTGGCCTTGTTTCCAGCGGCCCGACGCGCGTTCGATATCCATGCCGCCCGTCTCGCGCAGAATCGTCGCGGCCTGTGTCTGCGTTTCAGGCGATACATGTACGGCCACCAGCACGCCCGCGTGACGCGTCGGCTCATCGGCGCTGTGCGCGGACTTCGGCTTGCGCGTATGCGACATGGCACCGGCAAGCGACCCCACATACGCGCCGACGCCTGCCGCGATCACCGAAATGAGCAAGGGCAGCTGAAACACCGCGAACACCGCCACGCCGACGATCGCACCGATGACGGCGCCGATCGTCACGCCCTTGCCTGTGCCCTTCGGGGCTGCGCTCGCTCCGGCATCGGTGCCGACGTCGTCGCCGATCGGATGCCGCGCGTGCTGGCCGCTCGGATTGACGAAGAACAGCGTCACGTCTTCTTCAAGATAACCGCGCGAGAAAAGCTTTTGTGCTGCTGATTCGGCGGCGGGAAAGGTCTGGAATCGGCCCGCGATGATCAGGGACATGTTTCCTCCATGCTGTGTCAGTTCAGGTTGCGTGTGAAGGCTCAATGCAATGCGCCGGCGGATGCCGGATTACTCGGGTTCAAGACGCGACGCGAAACAAGCCAGCGCAGCACGACGGCTTTGCCACCGTTGTCGTCTAGCGCTTCGGCACAGACCGCGCGAATACGCGCCGCGCCACGTTCGAAGGCCGGCAGCAAGTCTTCCTCGCGTGCCGATCTCGCGCCGAAGTGATCTTCCAGCGCTTCGGTGCTGATCGAACAGACGACCGTCTCGCCATCGACGAGCGCGGTGAAATGCACCGCGAGATCGTCGCCGTCGAACACGGGCGTTTCGTCAACGAATCTGATGTGCATGGTCGAGTCCTCATAGGCTGGGCGTGGATGGAAAGTCGCCTCGTCCGCGCGACCGAACGTGTTCGCCACGACGCTCGCTGCGCTCATGACGCCGCCTTTGCTTTGGCCAGTTGCTCTGCCATCGCATAGTGATGGCTGATGACTGGCAGCGCCTTACTTGCGGCCGCTTTGAGCGCGACGTCGTTGCCTTGCGCGCTTTCGCGCCTGAACAGTTCAACCGCCCGCCTTTTGATGTCCGCCGACCGCTACTTGTTGAATATAGGCCTTGTCGAACTCGGCGCCGTTGAGATTTTGCAAATTGCCGATCACCGACGAATCTGCGCTCGGCGGCGCGGTGATGCCGTGCCGCTTGGCGATCACATCGAGATTGCGCGCGAGCTTCGTATGATCGGCGATCATACGCTGTGCGAAGTTCTTCACCTGCTTGTCGTTCGAATTTTTCAGCGCAAGCTTGCTGGCGGCGATTTCGGTCGCGCCGGCGGTGCCCGCATCCTGCATGAACGCCTGATCGGACGCCGAGAGCTTTTGCGACTGCACAGCGTTGGGATTCGCGCTGTGCGCTCGCTGCATCTTCGGTCTGCGCCCACGCGCGCGGGACCTACTGACGCCGCCGCGACCAGCGTGAAAGCGACAACCACGAGCGTGTGCGGCCACGCGTGTTTGAGCGAAGGGTTGCGCATCGGCATGGCTCCGGTTCGTTTCGTCTTATTCGATGATGCGTATCGTCGTTGCACCGTGCTTCAGGTTGCGCGCGCCTTGCCTAGCGTCTCGATCAGCGCGCGATTGAACGCGGGCAGATCGTCGGGTTTGCGGCTTGTAATGAGATTGCCGTCGATCTGCACTTCCCGATCGACCCACGTGCCGCCCGCGTTGCGCACATCGTCCTGGAGGCTGGGCCAGCTCGTCATGGTGCGGCCCGCGACGATGCCTGCCGAGATCGGCAACCAGCCGCCGTGACAGATCACAGCAATGGGTTTCTTCGCGCGATCGGCGTCTTTCACGAAGCTTTGCGCCTTCGCGTCGAGCCGCAGCGCGTCGCCATTCACGACACCGCCCGGCAGCACGACCGCGTCGTAATCAGAGGCGTTGGCGGCATCCAGCGTCACATCGACATCGACCTTGTCGCCTTTGTCCACGTGCTTGAAGCCCTGAATCTGACCGGGCTTTTGCGACACGACATCAACCGTTGCGCCGGCGTTCTTCAGCGCGCGCTGGGGTTCGATGAGTTCGGCCTGTTCGAAGCCGTTTACCGCGAGGATGGCGACCTTGTAGCCGCTAAGGGAAATAGCCATGAACACACTCCTTGCATGCCGATTTTTGTGCTCCGCAATGCGCGGAAGCTTCGTTTGAATTTCAGCAAGGGGTGTGCCCAGATGGGCGCCTGGACTTTACGCGCCCACGTGGTTCGTCATGCCGTTTCGACGCTGCGCTTGCCCGCGAGCCGCAGCATGCTGACGACGGCAGCCACTGCCGCGAACGCTGCTGCCACGCCGATCGCGACGAGCGGGCCGCGTTGCGGCGCCACGCCGAAGATCAGCGCGACCAGCACTGCGCCGAACGTTTGGCCGGTGAGACGCGCGGTGCCGAGCATGCCGCTCGCGCCGCCGCTGCGATGCCGCGGCGCCGACGCGATGATCTGGCGATTGTTGGGCGTCTGGAACATCCCGAAGCCGAGCCTGCAAACAGCCATGCGCCAGCCGATATCGAAGGCGCCCGGATGCGCGCCCACCGTCTCCAGCAGAATCAGGCCGACGGTGAGAATCGCGAGTCCGATTCCGCCGAGCAGGCCCGCCGAATAGCGGTCCGCGAGCATGCCTGCGAGCGGCGCGACGAACACGATCACGAGCGGCCACGGTGTCATCAGAAAGCCAGTTTCGACCTGACTCATGCCGAAGCCGTTCCGCAGCAGAAACGGCAGCGACACGAAGGTCAGCATCTGCGCGCAGAAGGAACACACTGATGTTCAGATCGATAGCGCGAAGACCGGAATGCGCAGCATATCGACCGGCAACAGCGGCGCGGCCTGATGCAACTGGTGGCGCACGAAAAAGTAGTAGACGATCGCCGCGATGGCGAATTCGCCAATTACGAAGGGCCGGTGCTTGCCGTGCCCGAGTCCATCCACGGCGACGATGGCGATGCCGAAGAACAGCGCGTTCATTGCCGCGCTCACGTAATCGTACGGCTGCCTGTGCCCCGGATTGCGCGGCAATGCGCGCAGGCCGATGCTGACCGCCGCGATGCCGATCGGCACGTTGATCGCGAACAGCCACCGCCACGGCGCGACGGCGAGCACGCCGGAGGCGACGGTCGGTCCGATCACCGAGGAAATGGCGATCACCGTCGCGTTGATGCTCACGCCGCGCCCGAGTTGCTTGTACGGGTAGATATGGCGGATCAGCGCCGTGTTCACGCTCATGAGCCCCGCCGCGCCGCAGCCCTGAATGACGCGCGCGAGCGTCAGTTCGGCGAGCGACCCCGACAGTGCGCACGCAAACGACGACGCTGTGAACAGCGCCAGACCCGATAGGTACACGCACCGGTAACCGATGCGATCGCCGAGCGAAGCGAGCGGCAGCAGCGACATCGTGATGGTAAGCTGATATGCATTGACGACCCAGATGGAATCGGTGGGTGAAGCGTGGAGCGTGCGCGCGATGGTCGGCAGGGAGACGTTGGCGATAGCGCCGTCGAGTACGGCGAGTGTGACGCCGAGTGCGACCACGGTGATGGCCCAGTAGCGCTGGGGCAGTGGAAGACCTTGATCGGAATCCATCGGATGGCTGGTGTCGGGCGGTGCACCGGCTGATGCACCGCGTCCGGATGTCTCGTCGTTATTGTCGGAACCGTGTTCGGAGCCGCGATCTAAAACAGCTTCGCTTATTTCAGTTCGTACATACCGGTGTAAGTGGCCGAATCGATCTCGTTTAGATGCGTCATGAAGCGCGCGACGGCATTGGTCGCGTTGCCGTCGCGTGGCAGGCCTTCGGCCTTCCGCGCATGGATGCGGAAGATATAGCGATGCGGCTTGTCGCCGTGCGGAGGCGCCGCGTCGCCGAAACTGACCAGACCATAGTCGTTGCACATTTGCAGCGCGCCTTGCGGCAGCAGGCTGCCGTCGGCTTTGCCCGCGTTGCGCGGCAGCGAGCGGCAAATCCGCCGGAATGTTTACGACTACCCAGTGCCAGAAGCCGCTGCCGGTGGGCGCGTCGGGATCGTAGACGGTCAGCGCGAAGCTGGCCGTGTCGGCGGGCGGATCTTTCCATTGCAGCGCCGGGGAGAGGTTTTTGCCCGTGCCGCCGAATGCCTGCTGATCGAACTCCTGCTCGCGCGTCGTGAAGCCGTTCGCCGGAAATTCGTCGGACCAGATGCGGAAATCAGCCATGAGAGTCTTGCCTCCTTGTTGGCGTGGGGACAGGCGCGCATGCATCGCGCGGTGGATGCGCGAACCGGTGCAGCAAACATACCCGGCGGCGACGCCGGTATGCAGCGCGTGGAGAAGATCATGCAGCGCGTGGAGACGATCAATCGAGTGTAGCATCCGCCCCCCGTATTCCGTCGGTGCGTCCCGATGCTGCCGCGCATTCCTTCGAAAACCGGTTTGCGGGCATTTTGAAGGCCAAAAATCGTCACGCTACAATATTGAGATGCGGCGAATTCAGCCGTTAAATCGCTTTTAAGCACCAGCAGAAAGGACCACCATGCCCAACGACCCGCGCTGCGCCGCCGGGCAATTCACGCCGGCGGGCGTACCCGAGGACGACGCCGACATGTTCGAACTCGCGCCCGTTTCGCTGTGGCTCGAAGATTTCAGCGCCGTGCGCGAGCAATTCCAGCGCTGGCGCGAGGCGGGCGTGACGAACCTGCGCACGCATCTGGCGCAGGACCCGGCGCGCATCATTGAATGCGCGTCGCGGATTCGCGTCGTGAAGGTCAACCGGCACACGTTGTTGCTGTTCGGCGCGAACGATACCGATCATCTGGTGCAGAACCTGGAACGTGTGTTCCGCGACGACATGCTCACCACGCACGTCGAGGAACTCGAACAGTTGTGGTCAGGCAAGCCGCATTTCGTGAGCCAGACGGTCAACTACACGTTCGGCGGCAAGCGTTTCGACGTGCTGCTCAAGGCTGTAATCATGCCGGGACACGAACGGACGTGGAGCCGCATGCTCGTCACCATCGAGGACATCATCGAACTCGAAACCATGCGGCGCAAGGCCGCCGAGAGCGAGCTCTACGCGCGCGGTCTTCTGTTCGAGCATTCGCCGGTGTCCCTGTGGGTGGAGGACTTCGGTTTCGTGAAGGCGCTGCTCGATGACGTGCGCGAGCGCGGCATCGTCGATTTCAGGACCTTCACGAGCGTGCATCCGGAATTCGTCGAGCGATGCATGCAGGAGATCATGTGCTCGACGTGAATCAGCACACGCTTCGTATGTTCGGCGCGCCCGACAAGGCGCCGCTGCTTGCGCGCCTGCCCGACGTGTTCCACGACGACATGCGCCAGCATTTTCAGGAACAGTTGATCGAACTATGGGATGGCAAGCTGTTCCATCAGCGCGAGGTGCTCAACTATTCGCTCGATGGCAGCGAGGTGCATGTCCATCTGTAATTTTCGGTGTTTCCGGGGCACGAGGCGCGCTGGGATCTCGTACTCGTCGCGCTTACGGATATCACCGCGCGCAAGAAGGCCAGAAGCGTATCTGGAGTTTCTCGGCAAACACGACGTGCTGACGCGGCTCAAGAATCGCTCGTTCTATATCGACGAGATCAATCGGCTGGAGCGCAAGGGGCCGTATCCGGCGACGGCGATCGCGGTCGATGAACGGCCTCAAGGCGGCCAACGATCAGCTCGGTCACGCTGCCGGCGACGCGCTCTTGCGGCGTGCGGGCGAAGTGTTCGGCAAGGCGGTGGAGAAGCCGTATCACGCGGCGTGTATCGGCGGGGACGAGTTCATTGTGCTGCTGTCCGGCACCGACGAGACAGTGATGGAGAGCATCCGTCAACTGCTCGAAGTGAACAATCAGTTCTATTCGGGCACGTCGCTATCGTTCGCGATGGGCGCGGCCACCGCGTGCGAAGGCGAGCGCCTCGAACCGATGCTGCAACGCGCGGACGCCGCGATGTACGAAGAAAAGCGCGCACCATTACGACGGCAGGGAAAACTGAACGTTCAGTGTGCTCATTCATGGTCTCGCTCATTGCTGCGGCCGGGTCACTTCGTCGATGCCGCGCGACAGCGGCCGCATGCCTCGCCGATCTCATTATTGCGCCGGATTGCTCGTCCTGAGTTTGTCGAATCGATCGACGGTCGGCTGCGCCTGCGCGAGTACGAGCTTCCATTCGCCGTCGAAGTCGGGCACATCGGGGAAATTGGCGCACGCTGCTTCCTTGAAACGTGCGACTTTCGCGGCATCATCCAGATGATGCACGTCCGCTGCGCCCCGCGTGATATTGGCGCTCGTCATCACGCCTTCGGTGGCGAGCAGCGCCTGCTTCGGCGGATGGCCGGGCGGCATCTGCGGTTGCGCTTGTTCTTGCGGAGGCGGTTGTTGCGCCAAGATGGGCAGTGAAACCACCGCGAACCATGCGGCGGCGAGAGCGTTCGAGCGCTTCATGTTTATTCCATCGTGGAGAAGGAAAATTATAGGTTGAAGCCCTTAGAAACGAATGTCCAGCATAGCAATGAAGCTTATAACTCCCATGCTAGAATCGTATTCCAACACCGTTCTCGATCCCAACAATGAAAAAAAGCAAGCCTGCCAGCGAGGCGAGCAAGGCCACGAGTGCTGCGCCCGCTTCGAATACGGTGGAAGGGCGGCGCAAATACGATCCTGAGGAGACCAAGCGGAACATCCTGGACATCGCGACCCAGGAGTTCTCGGCCATGGGTCTCACGGGCGCGCGCGTCGATGCAATCGCAGAGCGCACCAACACCACCAAGCGCATGCTGTACTACTATTTCGGCAGTAAGGAAGGCTTGTACGAGGCGGTGCTGGAACAGGTTTATGGTGACATCCGTGCGCTCGAGCAGGAGTTGCAACTTGCCGAAATGGATCCTGAGGAAGCGCTGCGCGAGTTCGTCGGCTTCACTTTCGGCTATCACGACAAGCATCGCGACTTCGTGCGGCTCGTGACCATCGAGAATATTCACGGCGCAAAGTACATCGAACAATCGAAGACCTTCAAGGCGCGCAATTCCACGGTCGTCAAGACCATTGAAGATCTCATCGCGCGGGGCGTCGCGGCGGGGCACTTTCGCGCGGACGTCGATCCCATCGACCTGCATCTGATGATCAACTCGATGTGTTTTTACCGCGTCGCGAATCGCTATACGTGGGGTGCGGCATTCGGGCGCGATCCGTCGGGCGCGCGTTCGCGGACGCGGCATCGCGAGATGATCATCGATTCGGTCGCGCGCTTCATGCGGCGCGAGGGTTGATCGTCAGGCATTCACGATCAGTGAAAGACGGCGGGGCTTTTTCGAGGCCGCCGTCTTTCGTTGCATCGGCTAAACAAAAGGTCAGCGTTCGAGCAGGCGCTGGAAGTGCTCGAACATGCGCTCCGCATCCGGCTCGCGTCCGGTGAAGATGCGCAGCGCATCGACGGCCTGACACACCGCCATGCCGCCGCTCACCGTGCGGCAACCGAGTGCTTTCGCCGTCTTCAGCAGTTCGGTTTCGAGCGGGAAGTACACGATCTCCGCCACCCACAATTCCTTGTGCAGATACTCGGCCGGCAAGGGCAGGCCAGGGAGCTTTGCTATGCCGGTCGGCGTTGCGTGGATGAGACCGCTCGCGCTCGCCAGCGTATCGCGTAGGTCGCCGCTGCTCGTCACCATGCGATCCGGGAAGCGTGCCGCGAGTTCCGACGCGAGGGAGGCCGCGTGTGCGTCGGCGGAGTCGAATAGCGTGAGTGCGCGGGCGCCCATGGTCAGCGCCGCATGCGCGACCGCCGCGCCTGCGCCGCCCGCGCCGAGTTGCACGACGCGTTCCATCGGTACGCCGGGCAGACCGCGCTGGAACGCCCGCGCGAAACCCGACCAGTCCGTGTTATAGCCAATGCGCTTGCCCTCCTTCAGCACCACGGTGTTCACCGCGCCGAGCGCGCGTGCATCGGCATCGAGATCGTCGAGCAACGGGATCACGCTTTGCTTGCACGGATAGGTAATGTTCAGGCCGTCGTATCCAATGCGTTCAGCGGCGCTCAGGAGATTGGGCAGGGCGGACGGTTCGAGATTTAGCGCCTGCAGATCGATGCGCCGGTAAACATAGTTGAGGCCGAGGATGCGGCCTTCTTCCTCGTGCATGGCGGGCGTGAGCGAACCGGCGATGCTCGAATCGATCAGGCCGATGAGATAGGACGTTTTGCTGATCATACGTGATGCTCTCAGGAAGTCGGCGCGGCAGTGAAGCCAATGCTGCGCCGCGAAAAAGAATGTCCGAAGTGTGACCGCGCAAGGCATGGGTATCCTTCGGTGTTTCCACATATTTTGTACGATCTGGATAGTTTGTCATTATCTCGCAGAATGAGGTGGATTGTGCTTACAGATATCGCGGGGCCAGCACCCGGCCGGTGCGCCCGAACAATAGCGCCTAAACTGAGACCGATCCACGCAATGAGATCACGCATCGAACTGAATGCAACCAGGAGGCAGCAATGCTGCATTCGATCCCGACTTCCATCGCGACGGTATCCATCAGCGGCACGCTTCCCGAGAAGCTCAAGGTCATCAAGGACGCGGGTTTCGACGGCGTCGAAATCTTCGAGAACGATCTGCTGTACTTCAACGACACGCCTACGTGCGCCGCATGTGCGAGGACCTGGGACTGGCAATCTATCTGTTCCAGCCGTTCCGCGACTTCGACGGCGTGAGCGCCGAGCGTCTCGCGAAAAACGTCGAGCGTGCCAAGCGCAAGTTCGAACTGATGCACGAACTCGGCACCGATCGCATTCTGGTGTGCAGCAACGTGTCGTCGGACACTATCCGCGATGACGCGCTGATAGTCGACCAATTCGGCACGCTCGCGGGCATCGCGAAAGAGGCGGGCGTGATCGTCGCGTATGAAGCGTTCACATGGGGTCGCTACGTCAACTCGTACAAGCACGCATGGAAGCTGATCGACGCGGTGAATCATCCGAGCCTCGGACTTGCGCTCGATACCTTCCACACGCTTTCGATTCGCGACAGCGTGGACGAGATCGCCGCGATTCCGGGCGACCGCATTGCCTTCGTGCAGATCGCCGACGCGCCCGTGCTTGCAATGGACGTGCTCGAATGGAGCCGTTACTATCGCTGTTTTTCGGGCAGGGCCAGTTTGATGTTGCGGGCTTCACGGCACGCGTGCTCGAGGCGGCGACCGGCAGGGCGGTGTCGTGCGCCACGGGTGGTTCGCAGCCCGCGTGGTCGAAAATATCGAGGTAGAGATACAGCCGATGCAGGGTCTGAATCTGCGTCGGCAATAAATGAGCCTGCGCGATGACGGCCGCGATCCGCTTGCGCCAGTACGACGTCGGCAACGCAGGGTTGCCCGTATCGCACGACAGAACGCGTCGCAGTATGCGTTCGAGATGCGTCAGGCCTTGATTCGCGAGGAGAGCCGAGAGTGCATCCTGCTGCGTCGTGGTTTCGGTATAGAGGTTCATATTTGTGATGGCGACGCGCGGCGCAAAAACTTGATAGGGCAAACCCTCAATCGATGATTTCGCGGACGGCGCCGTCCGGAATTGCCCGCCTCACACCGAAGGAGGCGCCCCGTTTGCTATACTCTGCGGTCGCTCGCCGCCCCACGGCGACAACGGTCCGCTCCCCGTAGTTCAATGGATAGAACGAGTGCCTCCTAAGCGCTAGATGCAGGTTCGATTCCTGCCGGGGGGACCAGCGCGGCGCGCCAGCGGCGTCACGCGCCATCATCACCATCGGTAGAAGCATCCTGTTTCCGCCGCTGAATCACGTCGCCGAACGCCCGTGCGTCATGCGGCGCGCGCCGCTTCCAGGTGCCTATTCGAGAACACGCACGATGAACGCCAATCTGCGATACTCCGCGAAGTTCGAGCCGGACACGGTCGGTTTGGCGACCTCGTTCCGCGACATTCCTGAAGCGCTATCCCAGGCCGATTCGCCCGAGCAGGCGCATGAACTGGCGCTCGACGCGCTCGCGTTCTATTTCGACGAGCGCCGCGCGATTCCGTTGCCATCGGCTGTGCAGCGCGGCGAGCAGATGATCAACTGCCCGCTGATGTGAGTGCCGCCGTGCTGCAACTCAACAAGGAACTCGGCGCGGGTTGATCGCCGCAGGATGCCGATCGATCCGATGTCTCGGCGGCCTGATCGCCTGCGAACGCGGTAGGATTGCTTCGCGCCGGCGGCCAGCGTCAGGCCCGTCCCTCCGACCGGATATCGCTTTGAACGAACTTCCCTACATCGAATGGGTGCGCGAGCTGGAGTACACCCTCATGATCTACATCGCGCAGGCCAATCGCGAGTTCGAACCCGGTAGTGAAGAGCACGAGGCCAGTCTCGACACGTGCGCCGGCCTGCTCGCGACGCTCGGGCTCAAGAATCCGGCGTTCGATCCTGCCGATAGAAACCGCCTGCTGCAGATGATCGATCGCGAGCGCGTGTGAGTGCATCTCATAGACGCCTTAGTCCAGTTTGTCTCCGGAAGGGCTAAGGCGTTCGAGTTGCTCGACGATTAGCTTACGGTGATTGACCATGGCTGTCTGGGCACGCTCGAGCGTGGTCAGTACGGCACGTGCCGTCGAGGTGTCGTGACCGTCCCGTTCCAGTTCCACGATCAGTTCGCACTGGCGCCGGATGCGCCGATTCCCGCCGATTCCCTGCGTCGAGATCCGCTTCGGCCTTCGCCAGCGTCTGTGCTTCCTCTTCGACCCGGTTCAGCCCCTCAAAGCTCACGCGATAAAACGCCACGCCGGTTTGACGCGCCGCTTGCTCGAGCGCGAGCGGCGAAGCGTAGGCGGGAATTTGCGCGAGCGTGCCCTGGCCGTTCGAAAGCGTACCGGTCCACTCACCACCGCCGTGCGATGAATACTGAGGGTGACGGTTCGCCTGTCGTGCATACTGTTTTTCATTGCGACCTTCGAGCCGGTGGCAGAACATGTGCGCGTGGGTTGCAGTGGGGTGCGTCATCCGGGATGTACCGTAACGACGGTTCGTCCGCCATGTCAACGAGCACGGCCACATCGGCTGTGCCGCAGGGTCGGGATCGTGGCCGCGCCAACGCCATCTGGACACTGCGGACGCCGTTGCCACGGCTGAACCCGAGCGCTCGCGTCCGAACATGGGCTTCGACCTGTACCATCCGTCAATCAGGCCGCGGTAACAACGCGTGCCGCGTGTGCATTGGGAGAATTCACCCGCGACTGAGCAGAAAACGGAACTCGCGAATCTGAATTTACGCATCGTCGCCTGTGAACGGTAGTCGCCGAACAGCGCGAACGTCTCGAACGCTTGTGCCTGACCGGTCGCGACACCGAGGATTCCGAATTGCTGCTGAACAATCTTACGGTGAGCCTCGCCGCGCTGCAGCGGTTCGCAGGCTGATCGCCGACGACGTCGCACGCGCGGCGCCCTGACCTCCGCCGCATTGCACACAAAAGTGATTGTGCGTTCGTGTACCGATCTCCTATTTGTCGATTGATATCGTTCGATGCCTTCAACAGGTGCCCCGAACCGCGCAAAACGCGCGGCCGAAACGGGCTTCGTTCATCTTCGGGTGAGTGTTCCAAACGAATCGTCGTGAGAGCCGATATGTCGCGAGATGGTGCATTGAACCTGGCTCTAGGCGAGTTCTTTGACGCAATCCGGGCGCGTGGGTGCAAGTGTCCGGCGCCACGTTCCCGCGCCGTCCGCGCACCGTGCGCACCGCCGGCATTTTTGCGATGGATCGCCGCGCGATCGGCCTGTACGGCATCGCGTGTGTGGCGTTCGCATTCGCACATCAGGGGCGGCTGCTAGAACTGGTGTTCTCCGCGGGCGCAGTGGTGGTGGCGTTCCTGCTGCTGCGCCATTCGTTCGCGCGATATCTCTCCTTCGTCGTCTGGCTGTTCATGCTCGCGCCCGAAGTGCGGCGCGTGGTCGACTTCTATTCGGGTGCGTTCAGCGGCCAGAGCCTGTTCATGGTGACGCCGCTGGTCTCGGTCATGTCGCTGCCGCTGCTGGTGAAGCGGCGCGACATGCTGCTGCAACGCCGCGCGGTGCCCTTGCTGCTGACCGGCACGGGCATTCTCTACGGCTTCGTGATGGGCGTGCTGAACGCGGGCCTGTTCGCCGCGACTTACGACCTCGTCTACTGGGCCTTCCCGATTCTCTTGGCCGCCGCCGCACTGACGGAGTGGGAGGCTATGACGAAATTCGCGACGCAATGACCAAGACCCTGCTTGCGAGCGGCATCGTGATCGCCGGTTACGGGCTCGTGCAGTACGTGAATCCGCCGGCCTGGGATGGGTTCTGGGTGCTCAATTCCTGCATGTTCACGCAGGGCGTGGCCGAGCCGTTCGGCCTGCGCATTTTCGGGCCGATGAACTCGTCGGCCCGTATACTCCGTCGTACTGATGTGCTGCGCGCTGGTCGCGCTTTCGACCGGCACGCGGCTTTCTGTGCCTCGTCACGGTCATGCCGGCGCTGTTTCTGACGCTGGTGCGCAGTAGCCTTGGCGGACTCGTGATCGGCGTGGTGTTCCTGATCGTAAGCCTCAAGGGCCGTCAATGCCGCAACCTACTGGTCGGTGTGATGGCGCTGATGCTCGCTGCCGTGCCGTTCGCCCTGACGCAGGAAACCGCCAACGGCGTCACCAAGCGTCTGTCGTCCATCACGGACCTCAAGGACGACGCGAGCTTCGAGGCGCGCCCCAGCGTCTACGACAAGTTCTTCGATGAGATGCAGGTCAACTTCCTAGGCAGGGCTTGGGCGCGACCTGCGTCGGCTCGAAATTGTCGTCGGAGCAGGGCGCGGTGCTCGACTTCGATAGCGGCGTGCTGGAAGTGCCTTACGTGCTCGGCTGGCCGGGAACGATTCTGTTCGGCGCGAGCATCTTCGTAGCGCTCTTGCGAGCCGTCGCGGCCTGCCTGTCGCCGTGCTGATGGCCTTCACACGCTGACCGGCGTGATGGGCCTGTTCTTTTACATTCTTGTTACGCTGCCCTGCGTGGAACGGCGGCATCGGCGAACGGACGTGGAAACGCCCGCGGCGTAAGCCCGGAGCGAACGGTCGGACGAGTAAAAAATAAATGTCAAGCACGACAAAAAATTGCTATGTGCGGCACGGCGCACATAGCCGTGCAACGCCGGGTAGTGTAAAAAAATAAAAACGGGTATGGTGCATTTTTCGCACGGTCCGTTCGGTCGAGCCACGCCGAAACACGAAGCACAGGCGCCGGCGAACCGTCGCGCCGCAGCAAGTGACGCGCAGACTCCTCCGTTGAGTCCGGCCGCAGCGTCGCACATGACGGATCGGGTCATCCAGAATGAACACGACTTGCCCGCCTGAGCTGGGCGGTTCGTCACCAAACGTCGAAATCACATGAGAGAAAATTGGGTGGATCATGCCAAGGGCATTGGCATCATCTTGGTTGTGTTTGGGCACGTGAACCGCGGTTGGAACGGTGCGGGCCTCCATATGCCCGGTGGCCTGTACGGGCTGATGGACAGCCTTATCTACGCATTCCACATGCCGCTGTTCTTCTTCCTGTCCGGGCTGTTCTTCGTCAAGTCGATCGAATCGCGCGGCACTTTGCGCTTCATCGGCAATAAGGTCGATACGCTCGTCTATCCGTTCGTCATCTGGTTGACGATCCAGGGTACCATTCAAATTCTGCTGTCGTGCTACACCAACGGCAACGCGACGGTCACCGACATGTTGACCATGTACGTGCGTCCGCATGACCAGTTCTGGTTCCTGTATGCGCTCATGAACGCCGTGCTGTTCGCGCTGCTCTATTGGCGCGAAGCGTACAAACGTGGCTGGCCGTTCCTGATTCTCGCGATTACCGTGGTCCTGTATCTGTTTCAGGGTCGATCGGCGAAGGCTTCAACGTCGACTTCATCACGCGCTTCGCGCTGTTCTATATCGCGGGGGCCTGCTTCATGCCGTTCGTGCGCAAGCTCGAGTCGATCGGCCTGGGCGCCATCGCGCTGATCGTTGCTGTCTTTGCCGTGCTCGAGTACGTGTTCCATATCACATTCGGCCTGAACTACGAGCGCACCGGCGTGTTTTCGCTGGTGCTCGCGTGCTTCGGCATCGCCGCGACCATCTGCGTATCGGTCTGGACGGCGCGGCTTCGCATCGACTGGCTCAGCAAACTCGGACGTGTAAGCATGCAGATCTATCTCATGCATATCCTCGCGGGTTCGGGCACGCGCATCGTGCTCGGCAAGGCGCTGCACGTGCACAGCTGGACCGTGCACGCGATCGTCGGCACCGTGGTCGGTATTGCCGCGCCGATCATCGCCTGGCAGCTGATGCAGCGCTTCCACATGAGGTGGCTGTTTAACCGGCCGCGCGTGAGCGAGATGCGGCGAGGCGCGCAGGCATCGTAACCGCACATCGTGCGAAAGCGAGAACCCCGACTCCGGTGTGCCGGAGCCGGGTTTTTGTTTGCGCGCGAATGGTCTGCGCGCGCCGAACGATGGACGATGCGTCACCGGCGCATTGCCAATGCAGACCGAAGGGTGATAAGACAGCAGCAATCCACCTAGCGGAGAACACAGCGATGCAGGAGCGGTCCCCAAAGGCGTCGTCGGACGGACAGACGTCCATCGAGTCGTGCGCGCTGCTGTTGGTGATGGGGCTATCGCTCGGCAGCGCCATTGCGCTTGGCATGCCGCGCTTTTCCTATGCGCTGCTCCTGCCCACGATGAAACTCGATCTCGCGTGGAGCTTCGTGCAGGCCGGCGCGATGAACACTGCGAATGCGCTCGGCTATCTGCTGGGCGCGTTGTGCTTTCCGGCGCTGAGCCGCCGCTACACGCCCGCCGGACTTTTGCTGAGCGGATGCATCGGCACGATGCTACTGCTCGCGGCAAGCGGCGCGGTGTTCTCGACTTTGTTCCTGCTCATCCTGCGGGTAGGCGCGGGCATCGGCAGCGCATTCATTTTCATCAGCGGCGGCATGCTCGCGGCGCAACTCGCATCGATGACACGCGCGGCGCGGGGCTCCTGCTCGGCCTGTATTACGGCGGCACGGGATGGGGCATCGTCGCGTCGTCGCTGTTGGTGCCGTACACGATTCTGCCCGGCCTGCACGGCTGGCGTTATGCGTGGTTCGCGCTCGCCCCGCGCTGTGCGCGCTATGTTCGGTCGTCGCGACCGGCGCCGCGAGACAGATCGGCGCGAGCCATGCGCGGCATCCTTCATCCGCCGATACGAAGGCGAGCGTCTCGGGCGGCGGGCTGTCGGACTGGCGCATCGCGTGCGCGCTGGCGGGCTATGCGCTGTTCGGCGTCGGCTATATCGGCTACATGACCTTCATCGTCGCGCTGCTGCGCAACGGCAGCATGAGCGCGGCGTCGGTGAGCGGCTTCTACATCCTGCTCGGTGTCACCACCGTGGTGTCGGCGCGGTGTGGTCGGGTTTGCTCGATTGCATGCGCGGCGCTCAGGCGCTCGCGGTGTTCAATACGCGGCTCGGCGCGGTGACGCTCGTGCCCGCACTCATCGTGCAGTCGGCGGCAGCGTTTGCATCGGGCGCGGTGTTCGGCGCGACCTTTCTGTCGGCGGTCGCATCGACCACGGCTTTCGTGCGTCATAACCTGCCCGCAAGCCAGTGGGCGAAGGGCATCAGCGCGTTCACTATCGTCTTCGCGCTCGGACAGACCGCACAGGGCCGGTGGTGATCGGCTGGGTGTCGGACAGCGCGGGACTCGCGCGCGGCATGGTGTATTCCGCGCTGGTGCTCCTGGTGGACGCCGTGCTGGCCGCCTGCCAGTGGCCTCTGCGCACCTGGGGCCGCGCGATCCCGTGACTTACATGCTTCGGCTCAGGCCTTGCTGACACGCATGCCGCGCGCGGGCGTGCGCGAGGGTGCGGTCTTTGTAGTGCATGCTATAGAGCGTCGCGCCTACAAAGGTCAGGCCGCCGACGAGATTGCCGAGCCCCGTCGAGATCTCGTTCCACAGCAGATAGTCCATCAAGGTGAACTTGCCGCCGAGCATGAGGCTGGACGGGAATAGGAACATGTTCACGACCGAGTGCTCGAAGCCCATGTAGAAGAACATGAGGATCGGCATCCACATCGCCACGACCTTGCCGGTGACCGAGGTCGAGAGCATCGCGGCAACCACGCCGGTCGATACCATCCAGTTGCACATGATGCCGCGGATGAACAGCGTCAGCATGCCGGCCGCGCCGTGCGTCGCATAACCCAGCGTGCGCGCCTCGCCGATACCGCCGATCTTCTGCCCGATCGCATTCGGCGCTTCGGAGAAGCCGAAAGTGAAGATGATCGCCATGAACACGGCGACCGTCAGCGTGCCCGTGAAATTGCCGATGAACACCAGTCCCCAGTTGCGCATCACGCCGCCTCAGGTGGCGCCGGGACGGCCGTCGAGCACGGCGAGCGGCGCGAGTGTGAAAACGCCCGTGAGCAGATCGAAGCCCAGCAGACACAGCATGCAAAAGCCGACCGGAAACAGCAGCGCGCCGACCAGCGCATTGCCCGTGTTGATGGTGATGCTCACCGCGAAGGCCACCGCGAGCGCGAGGATCGCGCCCGCCATGTAAGCGCGAATTAGCGTGTCGCGGTGGACATCATTAGCTTCGATTCGCTGGCATCGATCATCTTGGGTACGAATTCAGCGGGGGAGAGATAGGCCATGAGAGCACTCGTTTGTCGGAGGCAAAAAAACGCGCACGGGTAGCGTATGCGTGATGCGTTACCTGTGCGCGGACTTCGTTATCCACGTGATCGGACGCCGTGTGGTGCACGGCGTGGATATCAAACCACCGTTAGCTTAATGCCCGCTTCAAAGCACCTTCCGTGCCAATGCGTGCAAAAATGCGTGCAAACGCCGCTGGGTAAGAGTGCAGGGTAGCGGGAAGCCGCGTGCGGCCGCTTCGATTGCACTGCGAGTGTGCCGGTGCGCATCGTCGAAGGCTCGGCCGCGCGCCATTCCAATGCGCTCATTTTGTGCGCTTGATGACGGCACACCTGCCCGGCCGCAAAGTTTCCGACGATAGCGGTGAGTAGCTCACCGTATCCGGCGACATCAGCGTTTCTTCGGCGACTTCGATCAGCGTGCGATTGGCGGTCCATCGAGGCTTCTGCAACAGGCGGAACGCACGTCCTTGCCGAGCCCGTGGCGCGTCATCAGCGCGTGCTTGGCGCGTTGCACGAGCTTGCGTTCATGCAGCGCACGGCGCGCTTCGTCGAGTTCCACTTCCATGCGCGCGAGCCGCGCGGACTGCGCCTGAAGCACGGATTTGAGCGTGTTGACGGTCGCGCGATCCGCGCCGGTGAAGCTGTCGTTCGCAAGCGGCGCATGATCGGGATGCGGTTCCCCGCCGTCGCCGCCGAAGAAATGCTCCAGCGCTTGCGTATGCGACGGCGGCTTGTCGCGCAGTTGCTTCATGAGCGCTTCGGAGTCGCGCAGCGCCCGTTGTGCGGTATCGATCAGCGCGTCGCACGCCTCGCGGCCGCGCGCGGTCAGCGCGAGTGCAGGTGCCATAGATCGGTGATGCGCGCACTGCTCGCATCGAACCATGCCTCGGTGAGCGAGACGTCGATGGCGTCGCCCGCATGCGCGGTGCACAGCAGATGCCGCAAGCGCGTGAGCGTCGCGACATGCGGCGGCATCGCGCGGCTTTTCCAGCCTTTCGCTTTGCGCGGTGTCGGCGAAGTAGTCGAACACTTCGAGGCTGCGTTCCTGCGCGTTGATCAGATGCAGAAGCCGCTGCTTGATCCAGCGAAAAGCCGACCGCCGCGAACATATGCGAGCCGACCGCGCGCTCCTGTCCCGCTTCCTCCTTTGTGCCCTGAACGACGTGCACGAGCGCGACCAGCATCCGCGAGATGGACGGTTTGGGCGCGCCGTCGGCGAGCTGGAACACGAGTTCCATCAGCCCGCCGATGACCTTGCTGAACGCGAGCACCGACGCGGGTGCGGACATCGCGCGGCGGTCGATGCGCGTGCGCAGCGCGTCGAGCGAATCGAGATCGAGCAGCATCCATGCGATCAGCCCGAGTATGCGCGAGGAAGCATCGCGTTCGGGCAGCAGTTGCGAATCGAGCCGCTCGCGCAGTTACGCGATGAGCGGCGCGAGATCATCGCGCACTCGCACGCGATCCTCGTTGAAGCGGCGGCCTTCGGAGGCGAGAAAGATGCTCGTCACGCTGCGCTCGCGTTGCAGCACGTGAATGGTGCACCCGATGAGATCGACCAGTTCGATGCGGTCGGCCAGCAGCCGCAGCGAGGCGATCTCCTGTTGCTTGGCGCGCAGCGCGAACTGCGAGGCGGGAGCGTGCATCGATGAGAGCGGGGGACGGATGGTTGGCGTCGATGGGATGTCTGGCGTCGATTGTAAGCGGACAATAATCGCGCCGTTCGTTCGTTCGTGCGTGCGAGCTGCCTTCGGTCGAAAGCTGACGATGCTTTTTTGCCGTGCTCAACTGTCGCTGGCGTGTTTGCGCCGTACGTCGTCATTCGAACCGGCAGTTCAATCGAGCGAAGGAGTCGTCATGCAATCACAGGTTTCCCCGCTATCCCGCGCCACGCTGACCGAGCAACTCGTCGCCGCAAAGGTGCGCAAGAGTCTGACCTATGCCGAACTCGCGGAAGGCACCGGCCTGAGCGTGCCGTATGTCACGGCCACAATTCTTGGCCAGCATCCGCTGCCGGCCGAAGCCGCGCAGAGCGTAGCCGCCAGACTCGACATGGGGAAAGAGGCCGCCGCGCTGCTGCACACCATTCGGGTGTGCGGCAGCATTCCCGGCAATGTGCCGACCGATCCCACCATCTACCGCTTCTATGAAATGGTGCAGGTCTACGGCGCGACGCTCAAGGCGCTCGTGCACGAGCAGTTCGGCGACGGCATCGAAAAGGTCGAGGACCCGGAAGGCGGATCGCGCGCCGTCATCACGGTGGACGGCAAATTTCTGCCGTACAAGCTGTTCTGACGCACGCACGCGAGGCGTCACTGCGTGTCGCCGCCCGCCGTCGTCTGGATGATGGTCTCGAGTTGCGCGCTCATCGGCATGTCGAGGCTCGTTTCTGATGGCAGGCGGCGCAGGAACCAGCGCTTGTACTGACGATCCATCTCGCCATCGGCTGCGAGTTCCTGAAACGAGTTGCGCATCGTTCTTGCGATACATGATGCCGTACGGCTCGTACGACAGATAGTCGCCGATGACCTGATACGCGCCGCCGCCCTTGCCCGCATTTTCGGCGATGAGGCCATAGAGCAGGACATCGTCGTCGGTGGCGAACACGTCCGCCTGGCTGCTCCCGACGCGCGCGAAACCTTCCGCATGATCGGGCACGACCTGCAACTGCATGCCGAGCCTGAAGCGCTCGTCGAGCTTGTGCAGCGCAATCTCGTTGGTGGTGCCGGATGTCACCGCCACCTTCTTGCCCGCTAAATCGCGGAACGATGCGATCGGCGAACCCTGGTTGACCATCACCTTCGTGCTGGCCACGAAGATGATCGGCGAAAACGCCATGTGCTTCTGACGCTCCAGATTGCTCGTGGTCGAGCCGCATTCGAGGTCCACGCGCCCGCTCGTTATCGCATCGATGCGATTCTCGGGCGTGACGGGTACCCAGCGGATGGTCAGGCTGCGGTTGACCGCATCCTCGATGGACGACACCAGCGCCTTGCACAACTCGATCGAATAGCCGATGGGCGCCTTGCGTGCGCCGAGATACGAAAACGGCACCGATGGCTCGCGATAACCGATGGCGATCGTGCCGCTGTCGCGCACCTTGGCGAGCGTGCCTGCGAGCGTGGTCGGCGCGAAGGTGTCGTTAATGGGGCGGGGCGCCTGCACGTCGTCGGCGCGCGCATCGGGCGCATCGAATGCAACGGCGAACACGTACGCGAAGGCCAGGGCGATTGCGGACAGCAGACCCGCGCGCCCTTGCGGTGCCGATAAGCGCTGCGTCTCATGGCTGCTCCTCCGTCATCGCGTCGTTGCGTCAGACCTGCGCCGGATGCGCCAGCGTCGCGTCCTGCTCGGCTTCGATGCGCGCCTCGTTCGCGACGGCATCGGTTTCCGACATCAGTTCGGCCTCCCACTTGGCGACCACCGCGCTCGCGATCGAATTGCCCACGGCATTGGTTGCGGAGCGGCCCATGTCGAGGAACGTATCGGCGCCGAGAATCAGCAAGAGACCTGCCTCGGGTATGTTGAACTGGTTGAGCGTCGCCGCGATCACGACCAGCGATGCAGAGGCACGCCCGCCATGCCCTTGGAGGTCAGCATCAAAATCAGCAGCATGGTGATCTGCGTACTGAGCGACAGATGGATGTTGTATGCCTGCGCGATGAACAGCGACGCGAAGGTGCAGTACATCATCGAGCCGTCGAGGTTGAAGGAATAGCCCATCGGCATCACGAAGCTCGAAATCTTGCGCTTCACGCCGAAGCGGTCGAGCGTGTCGAGGATCTTCGGATATGCGGCTTCCGAACTCGCCGTCGTGAAAGACAGCATGAAGGCTTTCTTGATCAGCGTGAGCAGTTTGAACACGCGCTCGCCGAGGAAGAAGAAGCCCGCCAGCGTGAGCAGGGCCCACAGCAGGATCAGGCTGAAGTAGACGTCGGCCATGAAGACCGCGAACTTGAGCAGGATCGACAGGCCGTTGACGGTGACCGTGGCGGCCATCGCGGTGAGCACGGCCAACGGCGCGAGCTTCATCACGTAGCCGGTGATTTTGAGCATCACGTGGGACAACTGGTCGATGGCGTCGAGCAGCACTTTGCCCTTTTCGCCGAGCGCGTCGAGCGCCACGCCGAAAAACATCGAGAACACCACGATCTACAGAATCTCGTTGTTGGCCATCGATTCGGCGAAGGAGCGCGGCACCATGTGGCCGGCACCATGTGGCTCACGAAGTCCTTCAGCGTGCACTTGGAGGTGGCGAGATTCGCCGATACGCCGATATCCGGCAGTGGCAGCCCGAGGTTATCGCCCGGTCTCAGGATGTTCGACATCAACAGGCCGAGCAGCAACGAAATGAGCGATGCGGTGACGAACTACCCCAGTGCCTTCGCGAACACGCGTCTGACCGAGGCCGCGTCGCCCATGTGCGCGATGCCGACCACCAGCGTCGAGAACACCAGTGGCCCGATGAACCTCTTGATGAGGCGCAGGAAAATATCCGATATCAGCGAGATATAGCCGGCCATTTCGGTAGCCACTTTCTTGTCGGGAAAACTCATGAAGATCATGTAGCCGATCTCGATGCCGATGACCATCGCGACCAGAATCCAGATGGCTGCGGAATTCTTCTTCATCTCCAGGCCTCCATTGTTCGCAACCCCAATGATTGCATGTCAAATTTCGGATGGGACGATCGATACCGGCGGGATGCGCTGCTGGCCCTGGGTGCAGCGCAGCATCGTTTCCGCGCAACAATCAGATGTGAATCTCTCGCGACGCGGCGCGATAGACGCGACGCAATAGCTATAGCCGCACGGCCGCGCCGATGCAAGCCTTTCCGCACGCTTCGGGCGTCTAAGCGCCCATGCTGACGGCGTTGTCGAGCTGTCGTCCAGCGGATAAGCCTGGAGCGCGGGCGCTTTCCCGCCCATAATGCGAACCACTTCCTTCGTCGGACGGTTCGTGTGCCCATGACCGAGATCGAATCCGCGCTGCTCGTTTCGTGCGGCCTTTGTTGCCGGAAGAGCACAAGGCGCAGGAGACGGTGCAGCTCGTGCAATTGCTGGTCGGCATGCTGGTTACGTTCGCGGCGCTGGTGCTGGGCCTGCTGACCGCATCGGCCAAGACGGATTTCGATACCACCACAATACCGACGTGCGCAGCTTCGCGTCGTCGATCATCGAACTGGATCACTCGATGTGCGACTACGGCTCGGAACTTGACCGCGCGCGTCGACCGCGCGCGGTCGACGCGCCAGTACACGGCGGCAGCCATTACGAGCACGTGGCCGCTCGAGCCGCGCCCGCCCGGCGATTTTTATCCGAAAGTCGATCCGATTTCGGTCAAGGACGATAATCTCGCGCGCCGCGCGCTCGGCGATCTGCTAAAATGGGCACAGGCGGACGTGCGCCTGCTGCATCCCGCCGATGCTTATCACGAGAAGCTCGCACAGGACAGCGCGACGCGCTTCGATCAGTTGATCGCGCTGCGCAGGAAGCTGATCGAAGAAACGAAAGGCTCGATTTCGTATCCGTTCGATCGCATTCTGGTCGGCTGGCTGCTGATAATTTTCCTGTGCTTCGGGCTGATCGCGCCACGCAATGCGCTCTCGCTCGTGACGATCATGCTGGGCGTGTTGTCGATCGCGTCGGCGGTGCTCGTAATCCTCGATCTTGATATCCCGTTCAGCGGTCCCATCATGGTCCGCAGCCAGCCGATGTGGGATGCGCTCGCCTATCAGACCCGCTCATGACCTCATCTCCCGTCTCGCCTTATGACGATGCGCGCATCATCGCGCTCTGACGCGCTTAACCCCGTCGGTCCGGACACCGGCTTCTACGTCGCCTTGGCGGAATCCGCCGCGCATATCGCCGATTTCGGCTGCGGCACCGGGCTGCCCACATGCGAACTGGCGCGGCGCGGATATCGCGTGACGTGGATCGAAGGCGATGCGGGCGCGCTCGCGTTCCGTTCACCGGCCCGGTCGATCTGCTGCTGATGACAGGCCACGTCGCGCAGGTATTTGCCGACGAGGCCGCCCTGCGCACGACGCTCACAGCCGCGCGGCGGACGCATCGCGTTCGAGAGCCGAAATCCGGTGGCGTGGGCGTGGGAGGCGTGGACGCCCGAGTGGTCGATGCGGCGCGTGAATGCGCCGGATGGCGCCGTGGTCGGGGCCTGGCATGAACTCGCTTCACCTGCTCCATTGGCGCACGGCCGCGTTGCGTTCACAACGCACTACCGGTTCGGCGAAAGCGACGCGGACACGCTCGTTACACACAGCGAGTTGTGTTTCTGGACTCTGGACGCGCGAGGAGATCGCCCGCTTGCTGAATGAGGCGGGCTTTACGTAGATCGACTGGTACGGGGACTGGAATCGCGAGCCGTTCGAAGAAAAGAAGAGCCGCGAGATCGTCGCGGTGGCGCGCTAGGGGTGGCTGCGGCAAGAAGCGCCGCGTCGAAGGCCGGAAATCGAACCCGGGACGTTCATAAATCGACGACGAAGAAGTCTTCCTTGCCGACGTCGCATCCGGGCAGCGCCAGTTGGCGGGAATATCCGCGAAACGGGTGCCCGGCGCGATGCCTTCGTCCGGCAGGCCTTGCTGTTCGTTGTCTTGCTGTTCGTTGTAGATCCAGCCGTAGATCAGGCAGACCCAGCTTTTGAATTCGATGACTTCGCTCACGACAGACTTTTTGTATCGATTGGACTGATGGGTGTGCCGGCGGATCGCGAAACAGGCGACCCACGCACAGACGCGAGGCGGGGCATCTTACCGGAATTTTGTGCCGCCCGTGCGGCGGGCCGGCGCGTCACGCTGCCGCAGTGGCGGCGCAGCCAGTGCCGCTGCGGAACGGCCGGGGCCCGGTGGGCCCGGTGTATCCTTGGTCGCGGTTCGAGGCGCAGGGCAAGGCCCCGCGCGGCCGATTTCCACGGCGATGCACGAGACCGGCGCATGCGCGTGATCACACGCCGCGCCAGGTCGACACATGGGGAAGACGATGCTTACGAAAACGCTCTTGCGGGTCCTGATTCCGGGCGCGATCGCGCTCTCGCAATACGGGGTGCGCACGCGCAATCCGCGCCTGTCTATTTCGTCGAACCGAAGGACGACGCGACCGTCACGAGCCCGGTCCATGTGAAGTTCGGGGTCGACAGCATGAAGGTCGCGCCCGCCGGCACGATGACCGAGGGCACCGGCCACCATCATTTGATCGTCGACGGCAGCCCGGTGCCAAGGGCACCGTGATGCCCGCCGACGACACGCCGACGACACGCACATCTTACTACGGCAAGGATCAGACCGAGACCGACGTCAAGCTGCCGCCGTGCGGCCATATGCTGACGATGCAATTCGCCGACGGCGCGCATCGCTCGTACGGGCCGGAGATGAGTTCGACCATCAAGGTCTACGTGAAGTAAGCGCGCGAACCGCGCTTCACGCGCGCGGCGGCCTATGCCGTCCGGCCAAGCCCCGGCCCGCCGTGCGCGAACGGTACAATGAATGCTTACCTGAGTTCCGCGAGTGACACGCTGGTGTCACCGTTCGCTTTTTCCACGGCTCTCCCATGTCGCTTTATTCCATCTCGGACGCGCAGCTCGCGTTCGGCCACGTTGCATTGCTCGATCATGCCGACTTCTCGTTCGAAGCAGGCGAGCGCGTCGGGCTGATCGGGCGAAACGGCGCAGGCAAGTCGTCGTTGCTCAAGATCGTCGCGATGCTCGCCGTGCCAGACGACGGTTTTGTCACGCGCCGAACGAACTCTCCACGGTGTATGTGCCGCAGGAGCCGGAATTCGATCTCGACGCCTCCGTGTTCGATGTCGTCGCTTCCGGTCTCACCGAGGCGCGCGATGCTCGACGAATACGACGCGGTCGCGCATTCGCTTGCTGGTACGCCCGAAGGCCCGCAGCACGACGCCTTGCTCGCGCGCATGAACGCGCTGCAAACGGCGCTCGACCTGCGCGACGCGTGGAACTGGCGCACGTGCGTCGCGACCACGCTCGACCAGATCGGCCTCGACGGCAATGCGCGCTCCGGCGCACTCTCGGGCGGCATGAAAAGCGCGTGGCACTGGCGCGCGCTGGTCGTGCAGCCGGACATCTTGCTGCTCGACGAGCCGACCAACCATCTGGACTTCGACGGCATCCGCTGGCTCGAAGAATTGCTGGTCACGTTGCGCACCGGCCTCCTGTTCATCACCCACGACCGGGCGTTTCTGGATCGCGAGCGGCTGCTGTCTTATCCGGGCAATTTCAGCGCGTACCAGACGCGCAAGGCGCAACAGCTCGAAGTCGAACAGGTCGAGCAGGCCAAGTTCGACAAGCTACTTGCGCAGGAAGAAGTGTGGATTCGCAAGGGCGTGGAAGCGCGCCGCACGCGCAGCGTCGGACGCATTGCGCGGCTGGTGGAAATGCACAAGGAACGCGCCGAGCGGCGCAACGTGAAGCTCGACGTCGGGCAGGGCGAGAAGTCCGGCAAGATCGTTGGAACTGACCGATGTGACCAAGTGCTTCGGCGAGTGCACCATCGTCGACCGCTATACGGCCACCGTCATGCGCTGCGACAAGATCGGTCTGGTCGGGCCGAACGGCGCGGGCAAGACCACGCTGCTCAAGCTAATCCTCGGCGAATTGCAGCCCGACGACGGCCGCGTGCGGGTGAGCACCAATCTTCAGGTCGCGTATTTCGATCAGATGTGCGCGCAGCTCGATCTCGACAAATCGCTCGCGGACACCATCAGCCCGGGCAGCGAATGGGTCGAAGTCAACGGCGTGAAGAAGCACGTGATGAGCTATCTCGGCGACTTCCTGTTCGCGCCCGAGCGCGTGCGTCCCGCTAACGTGCTGGTGCTCGACGAACCGACCAACGACCTCGACATTCCCACGCTCGAATTGCTCGAGGAACTGCTCGCGGATTACGACGGCACCGTGCTGCTGGTGAGCCACGACCGCGCGTTTTTCGACAACGTGGTGATGTCGGTGTTCGCGGCCGAAGGCGGCGGTGCGTGGCGCGAGTACGTCGGCGGCTTCTCCGACTGGCAGATTCAGCGCGAACGTTCGGAGCGAATCGCGGAAGAGGCGGCGCGCCAGAGCGCAAGGAAGCGCCGAAAGACGACGCGCTCAAGGAAAGCGCGGCCGGGTGCAACGTGCAGCGCACGGTGAAGCTGTCCTTCAAGGAACAGCGCGAACTAGAAGCGCTGCCGATGCGCATCGCCGAACTGGAAGAGGAGCAGAAGAGCATCGGCGCGCAACTGGCCGACGGCACCATTTTCGCGAAGGATGCGAAGGAGGGTGCGCGCCTGTCCGAGCGCCATGCGGAGATCGAAGAGGAATTGCTCGTCGCGCTGGAACGTTGGGAAGAGTTGGAAACGAAGCGCAAGTAACGCAGGCGGGAGCGGCTGGGCGGGAGTGCGTGTCGGTTTGGTGATCGGCGTGCAGTGTCTGTGCCCGCCCGTACCGCAGGCGATTTATACCGCCGAGGTGGGCGCGGTGAGCGAAAACCGCTATTCTCCTCGCGCGGCACGGATTGGCGGACGAGGCGTACGCTTCGTCGCGGCCCATCCGGTCAGGCAACTTTTAAGGCATTTTTGCCGGCGGCGCGGGCGTCATGATGCGGCCACATCGTGGCATTCTCGCAAGGCCGCACGAGAGCCGGGCAACCGTTCAACTATGTCCACGAAAAAATCCAGCGCAATGGCGACCGCTACGGAACGAGGCAAGCGTAGTGTCATGCAAGCCAAGGCAGCCGGCTACAGCGAAGCATCGATCAAGGTGCTCAAGGGCCTTGAGCCGGTCAAGCAGCGGCCCGGCATGTACACGCGGACCGAGAATCCGCTGCACATCATTCAGGAAGTGATCGACAACGCTTCTGACGAAGCGCTCGGCGGCCACGGCAAGCAGATCACGGTCACGCTTCACACGGACAACTCCGTGTCCGTCGAAGACGGCGGGCGCGGCATTCCGTTCGGCCTGCATCCGGAAGAGGGCGTGCCGGTCGTCGAAATCGTCTTCACGCGCCTGCATGCGGGCGGCAAGTTCGACAAGGCCGCCGGCGGCGCGTACACCTTCTCGGGCGGCCTGCATGGCGTTGGCGTGTCGGTGACCAACGCACTTGCCACGCGTCTCGAAGTCACCGTGTGGCGCGACACCAAGGCCGCGCAACTCGCGTTCTCCAATGGCGATGTGGTCGAGATCCTCACCACGCGCGCGCTCGAACGCGGCGAGAAGAAGAACGGCACGCGCGTGCGCGCATGGCCGAATCCCAAGTACTTCGATTCCGCCAATCTGCCGCTCGGCGAATTGCAGCGTCTCTTGCGCTCCAAGGCCGTCTTGCTGCCGGGCGTCGAAGTGGTGCTGGTCATCGAGAAGACCGGCGAGCAGCAGACCTGGAAGTACGAGGACGGTCTGCGTGGCTATTTGCTCGAAGGCATGGGCGGCAGCGATCTGCTGATCCCGCTCTTCGAAGGCGAGCGCTTCGTGGAAAGCTCGAAGAACACCGAGGAAACCTTCGCGGAAGGCGAGGGTGCGTCGTGGGTCGTCGCGTGGAGCGAGGAAGGTCCGCTGCTGCGCGAGTCCTACGTCAACCTGATTCCGACGCCCGCCGGCGGCACGCATGAATCCGGCTTGCGCGACGGCCTGTTCCAGGCGGTGAAGAACTTCGTCGAGATTCGTAACTTGCAGCCCAAGGGCGTGAAGCTGCTCGCGGAAGACGTGTTCGCGCGCGTGTCTTTCGTGCTGTCGGCGAAAGTGCTCGACCCGCAGTTCCAAGGGCAGATCAAGGAGCGCCTGAACAGCCGCGACGCGGTCAAGCTCGTGTCGTCGTTCTCGCGGCCGGCGCTAGAATTGTGGCTGAATCAGCATGTCGAGTATGGCAAGAAGCTCGCGGAATTGGTGATCCGTCAGGCGCAAGCGCGCACGCGCGCCGGCCAGAAAATCGAAAAGAAGAAAAGCTCGGGCGTGGCGGTGCTGCCCGGCAAGCTGACCGATTGCGAATCGACCGATATCTCACGCAACGAGATCTTTCTGGTCGAAGGCGATTCGGCGGGCGGCTCGGCGAAGATGGGCCGCGACAAGGAATTTCAGGCCATTCTGCCGTTGCGCGGCAAGGTGTTGAACACGTGGGAAACCGAGCGTGACCGGCTGTTCGCGAACAACGAAGTGCATGACATCGCCGTGGCGATCGGGGTCGATCCGCATGGCCCGGACGATCAGGTCGATCTCTCGAATCTGCGCTACGGCAAGATTTGCATCCTCTCGGACGCGGACGTGGACGGCGCGCACATTCAGGTGCTGCTGCTCACGCTCTTCTTCAAGCACTTCCCGCAACTGATCGAGCACGGCCATGTGTGCGTCGCGCGTCCGCCGCTGTTTCGCGTCGATGCCCCTGTGCGCGGGAAAAAGCCTGCGCAGAAGCTCTACGCGCTTGACGAAGGCGAACTCGAGGCGATCCTCGACAAGCTGCGCAAGGACGGCGTGCGCGAGATCGCGTGGAGTATCAGCCGCTTCAAGGGCCTGGGCGAAATGAGCGCCGAACAGCTCTGGGACACCACGATGAACCCCGACACGCGCCGACTCATGCCGGTCGCACTCGGCGACCTAGGCTTCGACCTGACCGTCGCGCGCATGACCATGCTGATGGGCAAGGGCGAAGCGTCGTCGCGCCGTAGCTGGCTCGAAGAAAAGGGCAACGAAGTCGAAGCGGACATCTGAGGCTGCCAGGAACGAACGCATCAGGAACAGATAACCGATGGGAACCACTGACGATCTTTTTGCCGAACAGACCGCACCGGCCGGCGAACGACTGACGCTCGGCGATTACGCCGAACGCGCCTATCTCGACTACGCGGTGAGCGTGGTGAAAGGCCGCGCGCTGCCCGATGTCTGCGACGGGCAGAAGCCCGTGCAGCGCCGCATTCTCTACGCAATGAACGAGATGGGCCTGTCGAACAACGCGAAGCCGGTGAAGTCGGCGCGCGTGGTCGGCGATGTGCTGGGCAAATATCACCCGCACGGCGATTCGTCCGCGTACGAGGCGCTCGTGCGGCTCGCGCAGGACTTTTCGATGCGCTATCCGCTCATCGACGGACAGGGCAATTTCGGCTCGCGCGACGGCGACGGCGCGGCGGCCATGCGTTACACCGAAGCGCGTCTCATGCCGATCGCGCGCCTGCTGCTCGATGAAATCGATCAGGGCACGGTCGACTTCATGCCGAACTACGACGGCTCGTCGGAAGAGCCGAAGCTGTTGCCCGCGCGCCTGCCGTTCTTGTTGCTGAACGGCGCATCGGGCATCGCGGTGGGTATGGCGACCGAAGTGCCGTCGCACAATCTGCGCGAAGTGGCGACCGCCGCCGTCGCGATGATCTGCGATCCGAAGATCGGCCATGTGGGCCTGATGGAGAAGCTCACCGGACCGGACTTCCCCGGCGGCGGCCAGATCATCTCGTCGCCCGCCGAAATCTCGGCGGCCTACGAAACCGGGCGCGGCAGCCTCAAAGTGCGGGCGCGCTGGAAGGTCGAGGAACTCGCGCGCGGCCAGTGGCAGATCGTCGTGACGGAATTGCCGCCGAACGTGTCGAACCAGAAGGTGCTCGAGGAAATCGAGGAACTTACCAATCCGAAGATCAAGCTCGGCAAGAAGACGCTCACGCCCGAGCAGGCGCAAACCAAGCAGTCGATGCTCACGCTGCTCGACACCGTGCGCGACGAATCCGGCCGCGACGCGCCGGTGCGTCTGGTGTTCGAGCCGAAGTCGAGCCGGATCGATCAGACCGAGTTCGTAAATTCCCTCCTCGCGCATACGAGCCTCGAATCGAACACGTCGATCAACCTCGTGATGATCGGCGCGGACGGGCGTCCGCGTCAGAAGGGCATCATCGATATCCTGCACGAGTGGATCGGCTTCCGCTTCGCCACGGTCACACGGCGCACGCAGCATAGTCTCGCCAAGGTCAACGACCGCATCCATATTCTCGAAGGCCGGATGATCGTCTTCCTGAATATCGACGAAGTTATTCGCATCATCCGCGAATCGGACGAGCCGAAGCAGGCGCTGATTGCGCGCTTCAACTTGTCGGACCGGCAGGCGGAAGACATCCTCGAAATCCGGCTGCGTCATTTGGTGCGGCTGGAGGTAATCAAGATCGAGCAGGAACTCGCCCATCTGCGCGACGAAAAGACTCGTCTCGAAGACCTGCTCAACAGCGACGCCGCGATGAAGCGTCTGCTCATCAATGAAATCGAGGCCGACGCGAAGCAATACGGCGATGACTGCCGCACGCTAATTCAGCAGGACAAGCGCGCGACCTTCGAGGTGCGCGTAATCGACGAGCCGGTGACGGTGGTGGTGTCGCAGCGCGGCTGGGTGCGCGCGCTGAAGGGCCACGGACTCGATCCGGCGGGCTTCACCTTCAAGCAGGGAGACGGGCTGTATGCGGCGTTTCTCGCGCGCACGCCGGATTCCCTTGTGGCGTGGGGCAACAAGGGGCGCGTGTATTCGATGCCGGTGGCGGCTCTGCCGGGCGGGCGCGGCGACGACGTGCCTGTCACGTCGCTGATCGAACTGGAGTCGGGCACGCATCTGCTGCATTACTTTGCGGCGAATGCGGAGCAGCAACTGCTGCTGGCGTCGAGCAACGGCTTCGGCTTTATCGCCAAGCTCGGTGACATGGTGAGCCGCCAGAAGGCGGGCAAGGCCTTCATGACCATCGACGACGATGCTGCGCCGCTCGCGCCCATGCCGGTCATTCCGGGTGCAAACTATGTTGCGTGTCTGTCGAGCACCGGGCGTTTGCTCGTGTTCGGCATGGACGAGATGAAGACGCTGTCCGGCGGCGGCCGCGGCGTCACGCTGATGGCGCTCGATCCGAAGGAAACGCTGCGTCAGGCGCTCGCCATCGATGCGTGCGGCGTCGTGATGATCGGCACCGGACGCGGCGGCAAGATTCGCGACGAGAAACTCGCGGGCTCGCAAATGCAGTTGCATCTCGGCAAGCGGGCGCGCAAGGGACGGGCACCGGATTCGTCGCTGAAGGTCACGGAGTTGCGGCCGGTGTTCGAAGGCTAGCCCGGTTTCGAGGTTCGACGACGCCTCGCTGTAGCGATACAGCGGGCGTTTTCTTTTGCATCGGCGCAAAACGAATCGAAATGGATCGGAACTGAAGCGCAGCGCTCAAGTGGAACGCCCAAACTTATTCAATCCCGCTGATCCCAAGAGGCCTTGTACCCGCCCATGAACAAAGTCATCGAAGCCGCGCTTTTCCTGCATCTGCTTGGCGTGGCCGTGTGGATAGGCGGCATGGTCTTCGCGCGCTTCTTCAACTAGGTGGCGGGCGCGGTGCTGGTCATTCTCATCACCGGCGGCTTTTTGCTGATGCAGTTCGTCGGCGGTCACGCCGCGTGGTTGCTGCACGCGATGGCGGGTCTCGGCATCGTGATGATGCTGATCTTCGATCATATCCGCTTCTCGGTTTTTCCGCGCATCCGCCGCGCGGTGCAGGCGCAGGACTGGCCCAACGGCGCGCGCAGTGGCGACTGTCAGACGGCTCGTGGTGGATCAATCTCGTGCTGGGTGTCGTGACGATCGGGACGGCGGTGCTTTCGCGCGGCTTGTAAATGACGCGACGGCGCTAAACGCCGCGCTCATCGCTCAACGCGGTATTCGACGGTTCTTTGCGCGATCTCGGCAGCGCGCCGCGCGACCATCCGCATACACCGAAGCGGTCCAGCAGCGCCTGCACGCTATCCACCGGCACGGGCCGCGAGAACAGGAAGCCTTGCGCTTCCATCGGTCCGAGCGTGGTGAGCCATGCGATCTGCTCCTCGCGCTCGGTGCCTTCCACGACCACGGTCAAGCCCAGCGAACGCGCCAGATTGACGATGGCCGCCACTATCACGCACACACTGCGGTCCTTGGGCACCGCCTGGATGAACGAGCGGTCCACCTTCAGCGTATCGACCGAGAAGCGGTTCAGATACGACAGCGAGGAATAGCCGGTGCCGAAATCGTCCAGCGCGATACGCACGCCCAGGCGCTTCAGCGCGACGATCTTCTCCTGCACGAGTTCGGGGTATTCGACCATCACGGTTTCGGTGATTTCGAGTTCGAGCTTGTCGGGCGGAATGCCGCTCGCCGCGATCGCGCGCTACCGTTTCCAGCAAGTCGCCGCGCCAGAACTGCACCCACCGCCGAGATGTTCACCACGAGGGAGAGGCCGGTATAACCGTCGCGCTGCCATTGCGCGAGTTGCTTGCACGCGGTGTGGACCCACGAAGTCGCCGACCGCGACGATCAGCCGGTCGATTCCGTCACGGGAATGAAATCGTTCGCGGGAATCAGCCGTGCTGCGGATGATTCCATTGCACTAGCGCCTCGAAGCCGGTGATGCAGTGGCGCGCCAGATCGATCTTCGGCTGATAGACGAGGAACAGTTGCTCCTCGGTCAGCGCGACGCGCAGTTGCTGCTTCCACTTCATCAGATGATCCGCGCGATGCGACAACTGTGGCGAATAGAACTGATAGCAGTTGCGGCCCGTGTCCTTCGCGCTGTACATGGCGAGATCGGCCTTCTTCAATAGGTCGATCTCGCTTTCGTTCGATACCGAATACAGCGCGGTACCGATGCTCGCATGCAGCACGAACGCGCTGCCGCACACGTCGAAGGGCGTTGCGAACATGGTGGAGATGTCGTTAGCGAGTGTGACCGCGCGCTGCTCGACCTCGTCGCCCTTGACCACCACCACGAACTCGTCGCCGCCGATGCGCGACAGCGTGTCGCTTTGCCCGACCGTTTCCGCGAAGCGCGAGGCGGTCATTTGCAGCACGATATCGCCAGCGTTGTGGCCGAGCGTGTCGTGCACCGTCTTGAAGTTATCGAGGTCGATGAACACAGCAGCGCGAGCCGCCCGATGTTCTCCGTCTGCGCCACGTCCTGACGCCGCGCGCGCAGCGTCGAATAGCGGTTGCGCAGGACGGTGAGAAGATCGTACTCGACCAGATGCGTTATCTCGTGCTTGCCTCCGAGCAGCTTGCCGATGAGACCTGTCGCCACCGCGAAGAAGCCGAGCATCGCGAGCGAGATGAATCTCGCCATCAACAGATAGACGCTGCGCGTGTGGTTGTAGTCGATCATTTCCTCGCGCTCGGAGAGTCCGACCAGCACGCCGAGGGAATAGCCGTCAATATGCCGGTACGACACGATGCGCTTAACGTGATCGATCGGATCGACATTAAGGCAACGCTGATTAAGTCCACCACTAGTGCTTGTCAGGTGTTATAGAGCGCACGTGCAAGGAGAAAGGCAAACGACGATGAAGCAGCAGACGCTGGCGATGGCCGCGGATCAAGGTGCGGGGTTCGAGACTTGCCGCAAACGCACGCGACGCGACGAGTTGCTTGACACGATGAACACGATCGAGATTCGCCTCGAGCAGCGCCGTGGACGTCGGCGCGGATCTGGTGGAAATCTCTTCGCCGAGGTGGGGCGAGTGCTGCAAGCCAGCGGTATGAAGCTTGCCAACGGCACCATGGTGGACACGACCTTGATCGCCG
>LFLF01000040.1 GCA_001184395.1 Candidatus Paraburkholderia calva
CAGGGGTTTGCTGTTGTCAAACGCCTGTGGGGCTTCACGAAGGTGCGCTATCGGGGCCTGGCGAAGAACGCCAATCGGGCTTTCGTCGCGCTGGCGTTGACCAACGTTTATCTTTCGCGCAAGCGATTGATGGCACAGGTTCGCCCGTAATGGGGGAAAGCGGGCCGCAGGCCCAGGCGCAACACCCTGGTGGACCGGAAATCCAGGCGCAAAGCCTCACTCACGATGAATCTGCCGCTGTTTGCGCCTGAATCGATGAATACAACCGGCTGCTTCAGCGTTGCTTTTACGGGTTTTCCACGCCGCACTTGAAGCCGAACAGAGCCGGAAAACCCTTTCAAATCAGGCGATTCAAGAGGCGTTCAGGTTACCGCTCCGGCACTTAATTGAGCACCCAGGAAAACGACGCGTTGACGCGCGGGTTGCGCGAGCTGCTTTCGACCGGCGCATCGCCGATGGCGCGCGACCGACAGATCGATACTGTAGTGCTTCGCGTCCGACACACGGAAACCGACGCCTACCGACGACAGCAGGCGCGGCTGCGGCGTGCCGCCGTGCAGGTACACGCGCGCGGCATCGATCGATGCGTACGGCGTCAGCGATTTGAGATACGCCCATTCGAGCGCGAGCGGACGGTTCACTTCGAATGACGCGCCCCAGCCCGAATCGCCTGACCCTTCGCCCGGCTGATAACCGAGCGCGAAACGCGTCGCGCCGAAGGAAATCTGTTCGGACGTGGGCAGCGTGTCCGGCGAACTGACTGGTCATCTGAACCGTGGTGCCGATCTTGAACGGCCACACGTTGGTCTGCGTGTAGGTCGCGCCGCTCTTGAAGAACGTCAGCGAAATCGGGTTCGTTAGCGCGAGACCGGGAATGTTGGTCTCCGTCGTCTTCGATGCGCCGAACACGTCCATCGCCTTGGACAGCGTGAGGTTCGCGCGACGCGTCACGTCCGGCTGCACGCCGGTAAAGTCGAGCGCGATCTGCGCCACGCGCACCTGCGAGCGGTTGGTGAGCTGCGGGTTGGTCGCGATCGCCATGTTCTTCATGCGGTCTTCGTCGTGCGTCGCGTAGACTGTGGCGGTTGCGAGCAGGCTGCGCGTATTGCTCAGGATGAACGGATACACCGCCGAGAGCGCGAGCTTGTCGTTGACGACCGTGCGCTCGATATACGACGGCAGGCCCGGACTGTCTTTCGGGTGACCGTAGTAGTGCGAGGCATCGACCTTCATCGAGAAGCCGTCGGAGCCGATCGGTACCATCGCGTTGATGCCGTGATAGCTGCTATCGTTGCGTCCCGGCGGCGCGAGCGCGGAGGCGGGGATCGACTCGCCCAGGCCCAGCATGCCGTTTCCCGTCGCGCTGAAAATGCCGCTCAGGCCCGGAAGGTTCATGTCGATACCGCTCGACAGTTTGAAGCGCTTGCGCGTCACGTTGAGTTCGAGCGTGGTCGCGTCATCGGTGTTCTGCGGCGGCGCGACGGTCGCGTCGATCTTGGTGCCGGGGATCATGCCGAGGATCTGCACGTAGCGCTGGAACGTGTCTGTGCGCAGCGGGCGGTCGGCGGCAATGTGCCGGGCGATCGCGCGCACTTCCTTTTCCAGGTTGCCGCAGTCGCCCTTGATCTTGATGTCCTTCACGTAGCCTTCGACCACGGTCACGCGCACCACGCCGTTGGCGAAGTCCTGCGCGGGCACGAACGCGAACGACAGCGCGTAGCCGCGATCCTTGTACATCTGGGAGACGGCGTTGGCCGTCTCGACCAGTTGGCCGATGGTGATGTCGTGGCCGACGAAGGGTGTGAAACGTTTGGCCACGTCCTAGAATTTGAGCGACTTGACGTCTTCGAGCTCGATGGTCTTCGGCGTGAGATGGCGCGCGAGCAGGCTCTGCAACTGCTGTTCGGGCTTTTGCACTTCGACCTGGACCGCCGGCGCCGGGGCGGGCGCGTTCACTTGCGGCAGCGCTTCGAGCGGATTGCCACCGCCGACGGGCGCCGGCGAGCGCGATCATTTTCCGGATGGCCATGATTCTCAGGTTCTTTGCTGTTGGATGTGTGATGCGATGTGCTGCGTGTTTGCTGGTCGTTTGCTCGCGCTCTGCGCCGTTCGCCCTCGCGGACCCGCGTCGGCGGGTCCGCGAGGGTTCGTCGCCGGTGCGCCGCTTAACGGCGCGTGGTACCGCCGAGCAGACCGCCAACGGTGCTGCCCACGCTGGTCAGCAGGCTGTCGACGACATTGGTCGAACCCGTGCCCGTGCTGGCGGTGCTGGCGAGCGCGGTGGTCGTCGTGGTGGTTGTGGCAGGCGCGGCCGTGGTGGCTGCGGCCAGAGCGGCTGCCGTGGTGAAGGCGCTCGTACCGATGACGCCGGAAACCAGCGTCGACACCGTGTTAACCACGCCGCCGACCACGCCCGGTTCGCTACCGGCGTCGTGCCGGTAGCGGCGGAGACGCCCGACACCGCGCTGGTCGCCGCCGCCGCAGGCGACACCGATGGCGTGCCGTTGACCAGCATGCCTAGCGAGGCGACCGTCGTACCGACGCCCGAGACGACCGAGTCCAGACCCGAACCGACTGGGTTGTGCTCGCCGCCGTGAGCTTCGCGCCGCCCGCGGCCAGGCTCGAACCGACGTTGTTCAGCAGGCCGGACACCGGCGCGCTGGAGAGCGCCGACGTCAGGTTGGTACCCATTTGCGTCACGCCCGTACCCAGATCGCTAACGATTGTGCCGACCGGGGCCGTCACGGCGCCGAGCACGCCCGTATTGATGCTCGTGACCGCCGCGCCTGCGCTGCTGACCGCGTCGCCGATCTTCTGCACGACACCGCCCACGCTCGTCACCGTGGTGCCGACGCCGTTGGCGTTGGTGCCGAGCGAACCGATGCCGTCCGCTACGCCGTTGCCGAGCGTGGACACGGCCGCCCCCAGGTTCTCCACCACGCCGCCGAGATTCGCGGTCGTGTCCTGCTTGAGACCCACAGCACCTTGGTAACGCCGAGACCTGTGCCGACGTCGGTGACGGTGTCACCGGTGGTCGTGATCAGATTGCTGGCCTTGTCGACGACTTGCGCGATCAGTGTGGCATCGACGGTCTGGTTCGGCACCGCGACCTTCACTTCCGGAGTGTTCGGCAAAGAAGGGACCGAAGGCATCGGCAGCGTGATGTCGTTGCCGCTCGCCACGCTGGTCTTGGCGGTGCTGTTCGTGTTGTCGCTGCCCATGTCCATGTCGCGGGCGGCGACGGCAGTATGCAAATCGCTGCCGGCGCCGGTGGTGGCGGTCGCCATTTTTGCCGACGCGCTGGTGCTCGTCGACTTGTTGACGGCGCCCGAACTGCCGCAAGCGCCGAGCGATAGGAGCACGGCGATCGACGCGGCCACGCCGGTCATGCGAATGGTTTCGCGTGTGAATTGAATGGTTTTCATAGCTCTCAGAGATATCTGTTTTTGTTAAAGCGGCTTTGCCCGATTAATTCTGTGAGTCGGAACTTGCCGCCAGAAGCCGATGGATAAACACTGCGTAAGAACACATACACTTGCACGCGCGAGAAAAATTGATTCCTCGCTTGACGCAAGCCGATAACCGCGCGCTGGTCTCTGGGATGCCCGAAAGACGAGCGCGGTCCATCGCGACTTGTGATCGCGATTTATCTCGGTGCTTCGATGAATGCGGTATACCGTTGGTGCTTAGTGTGTGGTGAGCGCCGTCGAGATACTCTGAAAGGTCGTCTTGAGCTGGTCAGCGGCTGGTCAGCGACGCCACCACGGCGGACATGATTCCCAGTGCGAGCACGCCGGCAATCAAGCCATATTCGATGGTAGTGATCCCGCGCATATCGAGCAGATAACGTTTGCAAAACTTCTTCATGGCTGTGCTCCTCGGTTTGTTACTTTGCTATCGGATGCCCGGTACACCGACAGGCTTGTCTTGCAACGATCTCCACCGCTCTCATTCAGTGGACTCGCCAGTTTTTCACTATGCAAGACGTGCCGCTCGACACCCGGACTTCTCTCTCAGGTTCTACGCTCTCGTGTGGCCGTGGGCGGGCTCTGTGAAGTCTCATGAGGGTTTTCCAGTAAGAATAGCCGTCCGGATCTTCACTAAGAGGTACTTCTTGGACAATCTTACGGGTGGTATGTCCCGAACATTGGGCCATTGAAAAAATGACTTGTAAATGTTTCTTTGGTAGGTAACTTGTATCGGTCGTATTTACCTATAATTAGGAGTACCAGATCAGACGAGTTTTATTTTCAATTTCCCGCGCCGATAAACATAAAGACGAGGCGTTTTCTGGCCTCATTAGTGATTATCGCCCATTGCGGCGAAAAGAATAGAGGGATATGAAACGGCTGAATCTTTATTTGATCGGTGGGCTGATGGTGTTGAATGCCGTTAATGCTCCGAATGCCTCGGCGGCTGAACAAGACGCGTCATCGGAAATCGGTGATGCGGCGCAGTCGTGGTTCGCGTTGCAGGCAAACGCCGCCGTGGACGCGCAACGCCGATGCCAGGCGCGCAGGCGAGCGCGGCTTACGCGCGTTATCTGAAGTTGTTCGACAAGCCGATTCCCGATCACTTCGACTCGTCGGTGAAAAGCGGAATCGGTAGCGGGTCGAGCGGCGGCTGAGCGCGCCGCTTCACGCTTCAGGGCGCGTTCTTGACTCGGCCGCGAGTTGAGCGCGTCTTGCACGGCCGATGTCAGATCGGCCAGCAAAATCGGCTTGCGCAACACCGATGCATGGTGGGCAGTTGCGCTCTGACCCGATCGAGATCGTCATAGCCCGTCATCATGATGACTGGTAAACGTGGATGCGTTTCGCCCAGCACTCGCGAGCAGCATGCCGCTAAAGCCGTGCATGGCCTGATCGGTGACGACCACGCCGCCGTCCGCCGTATCCACTTCGTATTGCGCGTCCCTGAGCAGCGCACACAGCACATCGCGCACGGCGGCTTCGTCGTCCACCAACAGCACGCGGCACGTTCCGGCGTACGCGCACGGCGCTTCCGCCGCGCTTTCCGAAGCGGCTGCTTACGCGTCGGACACTGCCCCTTCAGAAACAGCGACACTTCCGTTCCGCTTCCGGCGGCGGAGCGAACCCGCGCGATGCCGCCCGCCTTGATCGCCACGCCAAACACCTGCGAGAGGCCGAGGTCCGTGCCTTTGCCTTCCGGCTTCGTTGTGAAGAACGCTTCGAATGCGTGCGTGGCGATTTCCGGTGGCATGCCGGGGCCGTCGTCGCGCACGCACAGTTCGACATAGCGGCGGTCTTCCAGTTCCGCGTCGCCCACGATCTGTACGGCGCGCGTCAGCACTTCGATTTCACCGCGACCCGCCAGCGCATCGCGCGCGTTCATGACGAGATTGAGCAGCGCGGCTTCCAGTTGCGTGGTGTTGGTCGTCGTCAGGATGCCTTCGGATTCGAGCCGGAACGAGAGCGGATATCCGTGCCGAGCGCGCACGCCAGTAAGTCGCGCATGCCGCGTATGCGCTCGGTCACGCACAGTGCTTCGAGCTCGGGCGATTCGCGCCGCGAGAACGCCAGCAATTGCGCGATCAGCCCCGCGCCGTGCGCCACGGCCGACAGCCCGCTCGCGGTCCAGCGCCCCACGCGTTGCGCGTCGGCGGCCTGGCGGTCGATCAGTTGCAGGCAGGTGCCGATGGTCTGCAGCAGATTGTTGAAATCGTGCGCGATGCCGCCGATCAGTTGCCCGATCGATCCCATGCGCTGGTTCTGCTTGAGCGTGCCGGTGTCGTCGTCGCTATCGCTATCGGACAGGGCGTGAGTGATCTTGCGTTGCAACTCGCGCTTTTCCTCGCCGCGCCGGATGCTCAATTGCCGCAGCTCGAACAGCGCGGCGGTTTGACGCGCGAGCGCTTCGAGCGCGGCGGGCTGTCCGGCGTTGAGCGTGCGCGGCACGCGATCGATCACGCAGACGGTGCCGAGCGCGTGGCCTTCATCGGTGACGATCGGCGTGCCCGCATAGAAGCGGATATGCGGCTCGCCGAGCACGAGCGGATTGCTGCTGAAGCGCGGATCGAGCGTGGCGTCCTCGACGATCATGAGCGTCGACGGTTGCAGCACCGTGTGCGCGCAGAACGTCTGATCGCGCGGCGTCTCACGAACGGACAGCCCGATGCAGGCCTTGAACCACTGCCGGTTGCTGTTAATCAGCGACACCAGCGCGATGCGCGCGCGACAGATCGTGGTGGCGAGTGTCACGATGTCGTCGTAGGCAAGCTCGGCGAGTGTGTCGAGCACATCGAGCCAGCGCAGCGCGAGAAGGCGTTCCGGTTCGGATTCCGGAATGGTTGCCGCGCGGTGCGAGGGATTAGGCATGTCGAAAATTCGTCCAGCGTATAGCTGTGAGCGCGTAACGAAAAGGCTCTGGCAGCTACTTTAGGCTAAAAAAACTAGGCTGAAACACCAACCGTCTGCGCAAAGTCGTCGGCAAAGTGTACGCCCCCCGTCTGGCGCCGGCGTGGCGGTGCGCCCGGAGCCGAAAGCTTGCTCGGATATAGTGACGAATGCGCCGCGACGCTCGTGTGTACGATTCATTCTGCAGGAAACGCCATCATGAAAAGAAAACTTTTACCGCTCGTTCCGCTTCTGTTCGCCGTGCTCAGGCCGGTCGCGCACGCCAGTCTCGAAACGGGGCGCACGAGTTCAAGGAAGACGTGAAATCTGCCGGTCACAAGACCGGCGCGGCCGTGGGCGACGCCGCGCGCGGTGGGACATGGCGCGAAGAAAGCGGGGCGTCGCGGTGGGTCACGGCGTGCACGACGCGGGCCACGCCGTCGCGGACGCCACCCGCAACGGTTATCACGCGACCAAGCGTTTCGTCACCGGCGACGAGTAATGCTCCGCCATGAACGACTGCGAAAACCTGCTCGCCCGCGACTGGGTTCGCCGCGCCGCGCCGCTCGAGCGCATCGAGGCTTACTTCGGCGGCAAGGCTTACGGCTGGCATCGGCACGATACCTATGGCCATCGCCTATGGCCATCGGCCGCACCCTCGCGGGCGTACAGAGCTTCAACTACCGGCGCGGCATGCGCCACAGCCTGCCGGGGCAGACCATGGTGCTGCATCCCGACGAGCCGCACGATGGCCCGGCGGGCACCGGCGAGGGCTTTCGCTACCGCATGCTGTATGTCGATCCGGCGCTGCTCCAGGCCATGCTCGGCGACCGCGCGCTGCCTTTCGTCGAAGGCGGCGTGACGACCGACCAGCGCGTGTCGCGCGCACACGATTTTCTGCGGGCGAATTGCGAGCGCATCGTCACGCTCGACGAACTCGAGCAGGTGACGGGGCGCGACCGCTTCAGCCTGCCGCGCAATTTCCGCCGATTCTACGGCACGGGTCCATACCGCTACTTGACGATGCGCAGTCTCGATCTCGCGCGGCGCCTGATGCTGGCAGGCACATCGCTGGCGGACGCCGCACGCGGGCTTCGCCGATCAAAGCCACATGACGCGGCATTTTACCCGCACATACGGTATGCCGCCGGCGCGTTGGCGAACCATCGTGAGCGCCGTTTCGCTTGCCTCACGCTGACTCCGCGTTCCTCTGCACAAACGTTCAAGACGAGCGTGGCGGCCCGCCGCTATGCTCGGCTTCGTCATTCCAACGGAGCCTTCCCATGATTTCCGATTCCCATGCCGTGCGCGGCCAGCGCATCGCCATCGACCCGCTCGCTCGCCAAGGCGCGTCTGATCGACGGCTTCTGGCAGCAACGCGTGATCGCCGAAATGAACGACTACCAGTTCAAGGTCGCGCGTCTCGAAGGCGAGTTCATCTGGCATAGCCATGCCGATACCGACGAGACCTTCATCGTGCTCGAAGGGGAGTTGCGCATCGACTTCGGCGAAGGCGATGCGCTCACGCTGTGCGCGGGCCAGTTCGGCATGGTGCCGAAGGGCGTCGTCGAGCACAAGCCCTGCGCGGCGGGGGAAGTGAAGCTGCTTCTGATCGAACCGCGCGGTGTCGTCAACACCGGCGACGCCACGAGCGATCGCACGGTGCTAGAACGACATCTGGATCTGACTCGGGTCCGGTTTCGACCGGGCCTCAGGCCGAAGCACGCAGCGTGCGCGTCGCCGCGACCATGTTGCATAGCGCGGGAATGACCTCGTCCCATGCGCGCGTCTTGAGGCCGCAGTCCGGGTTCACCCACAGCCGTTCCTTCGGAATGTGCTCGGCGGCCTTCTGCATCAACGCGACGATATGCGCCTCGCTTGAATGTTCGGCGAGTGGATGTCGTACACGCCCGGGCCGATCTGGTTCGGATAGCGGAAGTCGTCGAACGCGTCGAGCAGTTCCATGTCCGAGCGCGAGGTCTCGATGGTGATGACGTCAGCATCCATCTCCGCGATGGACGTGATGATGTCGTTGAACTCCGAGTAGCACATATGCGTATGGATCTGCGTTGCATCATCGACGCCGTTCGCCGCGATACGGAACGATTCGACCGCCCAGTCCAGATACTCGCGCCATTGCGAGCGGCGCAGTGGCAGTCCTTCGCGCAGCGCTGCTTCGTCGATCTGGATCACGCGCACGCCGGCGCGTTCGAGATCGAGCACTTCGGCACGGATAGCCAGCGCGAGCTGCTTGCAGGTGATGGCGCGCGGCTGATCGTTGCGCACGAAAGACCAGTTTAGTAGCGTCACGGGGCCGGTCAGCATGCCTTTCACCGGCTTCGCCGTGCGCGATTGTGCATAGGCGACCCATTCGACCGTCATCGCTTGCGGGCGGCTGATATCGCCGAACAGGATGGGCGGCTTCACGCAGCGAGAACCGTATGACTGGACCCAGCCGAACTGGCTGAATGCGTAGCCTTCGAATTGTTCGCCAAAGTATTCGACCATGTCGTTGCGTTCGGCTTCGCCGTGCACGAGCACATCTAGGCCGAGCGCTTCCTGCTCTTGCACGGCGCGTGCGATTTCACGTTCCATCACCGCGCGATAACGCGTCGCGTCGAGCGCGCCGAGTTTGAATTTGCTGTGCGCGTGGCGGATGTCATGCGTTTGCCGGAACGAGCCGATGGTCGTAGGGAACGCGGGCAGCGCGAGCCGTGCGGCCTGCTCGCGGGCACGCTGTTCGTAGGCGCTTTTGCGCAGGCCCAGGCTCACATCGATGGCGGCGGCGGACTTCACCGCGGCACGTTCACGCGTGGCGATGCGCGACGCCTCGCGATCGCGGCGGCGTTCGCGGCGAGTGCATCGGCAATACTTGCGCGGCCTTCGTTCAGCGCGTGCGCCAGCACACGCAGTTCGTCGAGCTTTTGCAGCGCGAAGGCGAGACACGAGGCGATTTCTGCCTCGAGTTTCTGCTCGCTGTCGAGATCGACCGGCACATGCAGCAGCGAGCATGAAGGTACGATCCACAGGCGCCTGCCGAGGCGCTCGTGCAAAGTCGCGAGCCAGTCGAGCGCGGCGTTCAGATCGGTCTTCCAGATATTGCGGCCGCTGATCGCGCCGGCCGACAGCACGGTTGTATCGGGCAACTGCTTGACGAGTTCGTCTATCTCGTCGCGGGCGTTGATCGCATCGACATGCAGGCCGTCCACCGGCAGCTTGCACGCGAGCGGCAAATTCTCGGCAATGCGCTGAAGTACGTCGCGAGCAGCACGCGCACACAGCGCGCGGCGAGCGCATTGTAGGCGGTGACGAAGGCATCGCGCCATGCGGCGTCGAGCTCGGTGACGAGCGCGGGTTCGTCGATCTGCACCCACTCGACGCCGTGCGCCGCGAAGTGATCGAGCAGCGCCGCATACACCGGCAGGATGCGCGGCAACGGCGCGAGCCTGTCTGAGTCTTCCTTCGACTTGCCGAGCCAGAGATAGGTGACGGGCCCGAGAATCACCGGCTTGGCGTTGATGCCGAGCGCGCCCGCTTTGCCGAGTTGCTCGATCAGGCGCGATGCTCGAGTTCGAAGCGCGTCGAAGCGTCGAACTCGGGCACGATGTAGTGATAGTTGGTATTGAATTGGTATTGAACCACTTCGTCATCTCGCCCGCCGCGACGCCGCTACAGCACGTCGCGTGGTCGCCGCCATTCGATGCGGTCCGTCCGCGCGCCACGCGGAAGGCGTTGTCGAGCGCATCGCCGTGATAGCCGCGCACGCGCGCAGGCAGATTGCCGAGCGTGAAGCTCATGTCGAGCACGTTATCGTAGAAGGCGAAATTGCCGGCGGGCGCATAGTCGAGCGGCGCCTGATGTTGTCAGTTGAGCGCGCGCAGTGCCGCACCGCTGGTCTTCAGTGCATCGAGGGAGGACTCGTTTTTCCAGTAGCTTTCGAGCGCGAACTTCAGTTCGCGGCGTGCGCCGATACGCGGAACCCGAGATTGTGTGTGGTGACCATCGTGCATACCTTGTCGTCCGGATGCGGAATGTGGAAGTTGATTTGAAGCGAATGGCTACGATGATAGAATTTTCGATGTATGAATAAAGTATGAATAAAAATGGATTATTTTCATACATTGATTAATTTCGTTCATGGAGTGCGCTGTGCTGGAACGCAGTCATCTGATGGTCGTGCGGGAAGTGGGGCGGTAAGGTCGCTCACCGCCGCGGCCGACACGCTGCATCTCACGCAATCGGCATTGAGTTGTGCGGTCAAGAAGATGGAGCAGCAACTGGGTACACCCGTATGGACGCGCGAAGACCGCTTCATGTGTCTCACGCAGGCGGGGTAATACCTGCTGAGACTCGCGGACCGTTTGCTGCCGCAGTTCGAACAGGCCGAGGCGCGCATGAAGCAATACGCGCAGGGCGAGCGCGGCACCCTGCGTATCGGCATGGAGTGCTACCAGTGAGTGGCTCTGCTCAAGGTGGTGGCGCTGTATCTCAAGCGCTGGCCCGATGTCGATGTCGACGTGAAGCAGCGCTTCCAGTTCGGTGGCATCGGCGCGTTGTTCGGGCATGACATCGACGTGCTCGTGACGCCCGACTCGCTCAAGAAGCCCGGTCTGCGCTTCACGCACGTGTTCGATACGAGCAGATGCTGGTGGTGGCCGAGGATCACGCGCTCGCGCGGCAGACGCACGCGACGCCAGAGCAGGTGGCACAGGCGGCGCTCATCACCTATCCGGTGGAAACCGACCGCCTCGACATCTACACGCAGTTCCTGACGCCTGCCAACGTCGTGCCGAAGTGCCACAAGACCATCGAAACCACCGACATCATGTTGCAGATGGTGGCGAGCGGGCGCGGTGTCGCGGCCTTGCCGCGCTGGCTCGCGGAGGAATACGCGGACAGCATGCCGCTCGTGGTGCTCAAGCTCGGCAGGAGGGGTATCGCCAAACGCATCTGGCTTGGCACGCGCGACGCGGACATCGCGATCAATTACCTCGCGGCTTTCATCGAACTGGCGAAGAAGGCGGACTGGAAACGCGCGAAAGTGCGCGTCTGAGGTCGATGCGTGAACCGGCGCAAGGTGGCATGCCACATGCTAACGCGTCGGAAAACACCGACGACAACTGCCGAAAACGAGAGAGCTTCAATGATGAGTCTGGCGTCATCCCGCGCGATCGCCGCGCCCGCTGCCACGCTGCATGCGCACGGTGCGATGGCGGATCGCATCCGCGCCTTCGACTGGCGCGCGACGCCGCTCGGCCCCATCGAAACGTGGACCTCCGCGCTGCGCGTCGCCGTCGACATGGTGCTGTCACTGCAGTTTCCCGCCTGCCTCGCGCTCGGCCCTCGCCTCACCATGCTCTATAACGACGCGTTCGCTCCGATTCTCGGCGCCAAGCCCGAAGCGCTCAGCCGGCCTTTCGAGGACGTGTGGCGCGAAGCGTGGGACACCATCGGGCCGATCGCATCGAAGGCGCTCGCCGGACATTCGACCTTCATCGAGGATTTGCCGCTGGATATCGTGCGGCATGGCTTCAACGAACGCGCGTGGTTCACCTTCTGTTACAGCCCCTTGCTCGACGAGAACGGCGCAGTGATCGGCCTGCTCGATACGGTGTTCGAAACATCGCGCAAGGTGCGCGGCGAGCAGAAACTGCACGCCTTCGCCAATTCCCTGGAGGCGGAACAGCGCACTCGCACCGCCGACCGCGACCGTATGTGGCGCCTGTCCGTCGACGCCATGCTCGTGATCGGCGCGGACGGCCGCGTACAGGCGGCGAATCCGGCGGCCTGTGCGCTGTTCGGCTGGCGCGAGATGGAGCTGGTCGGACGGTCGTTCATCGGTTTCGTGCATGGCGAGGATCAGCGCGATTTCGCCGCGCGCCTGCATTAGCTGGATCGCAACGACGCGGCGTTCCGCTTCGAATCGCGCGTCGTGTGCCGCGATGGTCTGGCGAAACCGGTCGCGTGGTCCGGCTCCTTTCACGAGGACGCGACGCTCGCCATCGGCCGCGACGTGAGCGCGGAGCGCGAAGCCGCCGCCGCGCTCAAACAGACCGAACTCGCGTTGTTGCAGGCGCAAAAGATGGAATCGCTCGGCCGCCTGACCGGCGGCGTGGCGCACGACTTCAACAATCTGCTGCAGGTGATCTCCGGCAACCTGCAATTGCTGTCGCTCGAAGTCGCCTCCGACGAACGCGCCATGCAGCGCGTGAGCGGCGTCCTCGCTTAGCGTGGAACGCGGCGCGAAGCTCGCCGGCCGCTGCTCGCCTTCGGGCGACGGCAGTCGCTGGAGTCGCGCATCGTCAGACTGTCGGACCTGGTGCGCGCGATGGACGACATGTTGCGCCGTGTGCTCGGCGCGGCCTTCGCGTTCGAGGTCCGGGTCGCGCGCGGGCTGTGGAACACCTTCGTCGATATCACGCAGTTCGAAAACGCATTGCTGAACCTGTGCATCAATGCGCACGATGCGATGGATGGTCACGGCGCGGTGACGATCGAGATCGGCAATACGGTGCTCGACGAACAGTACGCGCAACGTTGCGACGAAGTGCGGCTGGGCCAGTACGTGATACTCGCCATCACCGACACCGGCAGCGGTATGCCGCCCGAAGTGATCGAGCGCGCCTTCGAACCTTTTTTCACGACCAAGGAAGAGGGCAAGGGCACGGGGCTGGGCTTGTCGATGGTGTTCGGCTTCGTGAGGCAGTCGGGCGGTCATGTGAAGATCGATAGCCGCGTCTGACACGGCACGACCGTGCGTATCTATCTGCCACGCACGCGCGAGATGGAAACGGCAGTCGAAGCCGCGCCGCTGCAACCCGTGACCGGCGGCACGGAGACGGTGCTCGTCGTCGAGGACGATGCCGGCGTGCAGGCGACCGTCGTCGAGCTGCTGACGGGCTTCGGCTATCAGGTGCTGAAAGCGTCCGATGCTGCCAACGCGCTGGCCATCGTCGAGAGCGGCATGGCGATCGATCCGTTGTTCACCGATATCGTTATGCCCGGGCCGATGTGCGGCGCTGATATGGCCGCGAAAGCCCGCGCGCTGATTCCCGGCCTCGCCGTGCTCTACACATCCGGCTACGTGCACGATGCCACGCTCGAAGCAGGCGCGGAACTGCTAGCCAAGCCCTATACGCGCGATACGCTGGGCCGCAAGGTGCGCGAGGTCCTCGACCGGCGCACGCATCCGCGCGCCGCGGCGGCGGCCGTCGTGCGTCCGGCCGAGCGGCCGGGCCTTCATACCGCATTGTGCTGCGCGGCGCGGACACCGATGCGCGCGACGAGATGACCGAACTCCTGGAAACGCTGGGCCACGCCATCGTCACCGCCGATAGCGACGAAGCGGCGCTTGCGGCGCTCTCGTGCGAAACCTCGGCGCTGATCGTGTCCGCCGATCTAACCAATGCTGCCGCGCTCGCACTGGCGACGCGCGTGCGACAGGCATGGCCGCGTCTGGCGTGGTGTTCGTATCGGACGGGCCTGCCTCGGAGCCGCCGTTCGGTGTGCATCTGGGCAAGCCGTTCTCGAGTTCGCAGGCGGAGCGCGCGATCTGCCGCGCCCGCACGTGCGCCCGGTTCAACTAACGCTTACTTACGAACGGGCTACGCGTGTTCAGCTTGTCCTTGCAACGCTTACCGCGTTTCACAAGCTGCGCCATGTGAACATTGATACGCGACATGGCACGTTCATGCGCGGTGCGTACCATGCAATGCGGACGTTATGGCATCCTTTACATGACTATTTTGTCGAAAAAAACTATTCGTCATGCCTCATCGGCTGAAATGGCGCAGTGGCGAGCGCCTGACGCGATGATTCCGGCATCGAACGAACAAGTAGACAGCAATGATGCTTTATCACCGGGGGTTGCGCTTCAGCCCACTGTTGGCCGCAGCGGCAATCTGTTCGTGTCGCGCGGTCGATTCTGGAAGAAGACGGTGAGGAGACTTCGCTGGGCGGCCTCGGCTACTTCTCCAACCGCGAGTTGGCCATCCAGTTTGCCGTGCGATGCGGCACCGCTTTCATCGACGGTGAGCCGATGCCGCTGCCATCGTGCCATCTCAAGCTGGTCGAAGCGAACTGAGTTGCGCGCTTCCGGCCTCTCCAGGCACTATACCGCGCGGCGCGAGGGTCGAGCCCGATTTTTGCGCCGCGTCTGCCGTAGTTCGTGACTTACTCTTCCCGCCCGCGCATTTCCGCAGATGACCGACGCGATGCGCTCGCGCATCCCCGCCGTCACCAGCGGATTCATACTCGGAGAGCGCGCGGTGCGCAACCTGCGGCAAGCGTTGGCGGCTTGTCGCGAACTGCGTGGGCAAACTTCTGCAACGATTCTGCCGTGCCGCTGACGCTTTGATATTCCACTTGTCCGATTCTGCCATCGAGCAGAATCGTCATTCCCGAATCGCAGGCCACCTTGAGCACATCGAGGTCAGTGGCTGTCATGTGAGACTTCTCCTTACGAGGCTTGTGCCCACTCACATAAAACGAGCGGCCATCATTCATCACACTAACAAAAGCTGAAGCAAATGCTATGCCTCCTCATACAAATGGCTGAGGCTTGCTGGTCCTACGCAGGCCGAACGAATCGTCGTCTATGACGTGGCGCGGACCTTCACTGATATGGCAGCAGTAGATGTTCCCGCCGCGCCATCCAACGCCTATGCTTGATCACGATATTGCCGGAGCGGTCGGCGGTCCATTTATGTGACGAGGACGGTCATGGGCACGCTCTTCTCGCCCCCGCTGACGAGCCTGCTGAACTGCCGCTCATCCGATCGTCTCGGCCGGCATTGGCAGACCGGCGCACGCGGAACTGGCGGGGCGGTATCGGCCGCGGGCGGCTTCGGGCTGCTCGGGATGGTGTGCGAATCGCCGCACAATATCGAAGCGCGAATCGCGGTCGTGCGCGCGATGACGGATCGTCCGTTCGGCGTGAATCTGATACCGACCGGCACCGATCCCGCCTTGCTCGACGCCGAACTGGATGCGTGCCTGGACGCGCATGTCGCGGCCATGTGTTTCTGGGAAGTGCGTGCCGATTTGATCGCGCGAGCGAAGGCGGCCGTCGCGCGCGTGCTGTATCAGGCCGGCTCGCTCGACGAAGCGCTCGCGGCTGAGCAGGCCGGCGCGGATGCGATCATCGCGCAAGGCGTGGAAGCGGGCGGGCATGTGAAAGGGCGCATCGGATCGATGAGCCTGCTGCCGGAAGTCGTGTCGCGGGTGCGCGTGTCGGTGGTGGCGTCGGGCGGCATCGCGAATGGGGCGGGGTTGGCGGTAGCGCTCGTATTGGGCGCGAGCGGGGTGCATTGCGGGATGGTGTTTTTGGTCGCAGACGAATCGTACGCGCATGAGTATCACAAGCAGCGCATCGTCGATGCGCACGGTGGTGAGACGGTGCGAACCGATATCTACGCGATCACGCGATGGCCCGCCGGTTCACCGGCGCGGGTGCTGCGCAACAGCGTGACGGACGAAGTGCGCGATCATCCGCTTGGCAACGATCCTTACGCCTTGCTGGGTGAGACGGTGGCGTCGGACGCGCAGGGGCCGATCGTTAAGTATGAAACGGTTTCGCTCTTGCGCGGCGCGTCAAGCGACCTGGAGAAGATGGCGCTGTTCGCGGGCGAATCGTCGGCGTTGTTGGTCGAGGCGCGCGTACCGGCGCGCGAGATCGTCGAGACAATGGTGCGCGAGGCCGGCCGCGCGCTCGACCGTGTGCAGAGGATGCGCGGCAACGCTCAAAGCTGGGTTCGAAACGTCACTTGCCCTTCGTATCAGAGGCGACGTCCTCGTCCTCCTTCCATTCACCGCTCAGTGCCAGAAACAGATTCACCTGATTCTGTGCCACTTGCGCCTCCGCTGCCACTTGCGCGGCCACACCGGTCAGCGTGCGCGTCGTATCGAGGTCCGCGACAAAGGACTCGCGCCCCGCCGAATACAGCCAGTGCGTTTCGTCCGCCGATTCCATTGCCGACTGATACGCAGTGCGCAATGCATCGGCACGCGTCGTGTCGCCCGCATAGGTCGCGAGGCCGCTCTGCGTTTCGCGCAGCGCGTTGAGCACCACGCCGTCGGAGTGCGCGAGCGCGCCGCTGGTCGCCGCTTCGGCCTGCACCACGCGCGCGCTGACCGTTGACCGGGAAGCTCCAGCTGATCAATGGGCCGAACGCCCACCGGTTCGTGTTGGCGCCGAAGAGATCCTCGGCGACGCCGACCGATCCCACTGACGCGCCCAGCACTACCGACGGATACAATGCCGCCGTCGTCCACGCCGATCTTCGCCGTGGACGACGCGAGTTGCCGCTCCGCCTGCCGCACATCCGGATGGCGCTGGATCAGGCCCGCGCTGTCGTCTACCGGAATCGGCTGACGCAGCTTTGGCAGCTTCTTGCACGCGAGCGCCGCTGGCGGCAGCGCGGATACGGGCCGTGCCAGCAATTACGCGAGCCGGTACTGTGCGACCCGCTTCTGCGCGATGAAGTGGGGGATGTCGGCGGCGAGCGTGTCGGCCTGGGTTTGTCCACGCGTGACTTCGGACTGGTTGCCGCGGCCCGCATCGCGCAGACGGCGCGACAGCACGACGCGCTGCTTATGCAAGGACAACGACTGCTGCGCGATGGCCAGTTCCTCCGACGCCGAACACGATGCGACATACGCCCGCACCACATCCACGACTACGGTGATGCGCGCGAGATCGCCGGCCGCTTCGACGGCTTCGACGCCGCGCCTAAGCTTGCCGAACAAGTCGAGTTCGTGCGATACCGAGAGATCGAGCGCCTTCGTTGACGACCGGAAGCTTCTCCGTCAACAAATACTGTTCCGCCGATTCCTGCGCTCGCTGGAACGCCGCCGACGCCTTGCCCGAGAAGCCGCCTTGCTCCTTCGCGAACTTGGCTTCCGGCTTCCGCGCGCGAACGGGCGAGATTGGCGGTGGCCACGCGCTGGTTCGCGTTGGAGGCGAGCGCTTCGTTCACCAGTTGATCGACGACCGGACGTCGTACAGACGCCACCACTTCGCGGGTACCTTGCCTTGCGTGACGGGCGCATCCTTCGCGCCGTCGATGGTGCCGTTCGCGTACGGCGCGCGGGAGAGCGCGTTGTCGGGCAGCTTGTAGTCCGGCCGACGGTCGTGTAGGCATCGAGCGCGAGCGCGGCACCGAACGACGGTGCCGCGCCGCGCACCGACACGGTCGCCGTGCGCCCCACGATCATGCGGAAGTCCGCCGGGATTTCATCGAGCTGCACGCGCACCGGAATGCGCTGCGTGAGCCGCATCCAGCTGAATGCGGGATTCACGTTCGGCAGCAGCGTCGACGATTGCTGGCGGTCGCGGTCCTCGATCGCCGCGACGATGCTCTGCACGTGGCCGTGCAGAATGCCCGTTTTGCCCATCACCTTGATATCGCCGGCTGGCCGATGTCGATGCTGCCGAGCTTGGTCTCTTCGAAGTAGCCATCGACGCGGAACGAATGCATATCGACCACCGACAGCACCGGCTGTCCCGCCGCGACATATTCGCTGACGCGCGGCGCGCGATCGTTCAGATAGCCGTCAACCGGACTCACGATGGTCGTGCGTTGCAGATGAGTTTCGCGGTGTCGACGGTGACTTGCGCGTCATTGAGCGCGGCCGTCGCGGTCTCGACGCGCGAATGCGTTTCTTCGGTCACTTTCCGCGCGACCAGTTTGCCGAGCAAGCGGTTGCGCGTGTCTTCACGCCGGGCCTGGTCGAGTGTCGCGCGGTGCTGCTGTACGACGGGCTTCTGCATTGCGCAGCGCGAGCGTGTAACGCGCCTGATCGATCACGAACAGCGTTTGACCCTGGCGGACCTGCTGGTTGTCGGCGACTTCGACGTTGGTGATGAACCCGGACACATCGGGTGCGACCTGAATCACGTCGGCGCGGACGTGGCCGTCGCGCGTCCACGGCGAGAACATGTAGTAATCGACGAGCTTCCACAGCACGACCGCGGCGATCGTGACGACAATGAGCGTGAGCAGGATTTGCCCGATGGAAAACCAGGTTTTTTCACGTGATGAGCCGATGCAAACGATGACGACAATTCCCAGCACCAGCACATAGATGCCGAGATCGAAAATGGAGCGATGCCACACGAAGCGATAAAAGCCGATCCGCGTGAGCACGGTGCGGATCACGATGTTCACCAGATACGCGATGAACATCAGCACGAGCACGGCGGGCACGAACACGCCGAGAATATCGATTTCGCCGATCATGCGGGGCGGTCCGTTAAGAATTGACGGGTGCGCGGGTACGTTTGCATCACGCGGGCTTCTGGCGCGGCGCCGGTCCGTTGCCGTGCGAATCGGCGAGCGATTCCGTCGCGGGTGGATGCAGCGACAGACGCATGCCGGTGAGCGCGTGCAGCGTGTCGCGCAGCGACTTCTCGCCGAGTGTGCGATCCGGCGTGGCGGGCGCATCCGACTCCGTCTCGGCGATATTGCAGCGCGTCACCTGCGCGGCGGCGGCATCGATGCTGTGGATCAGTTTGCTAGGCACCGACTGCCGCTGACGCAACGCGATGCAGTACTGGAAGTATTGGCACACACCGAGCAGCACGTCTTCGATTGTGCGCTACACATCGGCGGGCAGCTTGCGATGCGCGCTGCAAGTCCATCGCGTTGAGCGCGACGCGGAGTCGCGGAAGCTTTCCATTGAAGGATGACGCGCCGAATCTGTCGCGGCCAGTCGCGGCAGCAGTTGCATCTGCCGGTCGAGCATGCGCGCGTAGAGATTGCGTTGATCCTCGATCGCGCCCGGCGACGAGCACACGACGATATTGGCCCAAGCGGAACGGGTGAGACGTGCCACCGCCAGTTCCGCGCCGAACGGGCGCGTCGCGCGCGTCCAGGCGCGCGTCCAGATGAAGGCGAACAGCAGGCCCGCGACACCCGCGAGGGTGCTGTTGAGAAACACGAAAAAGTCCGCCTCGTAAGCGTTCTGAATGCTGACGAAGGTCGCGGTGTTGACGGCCACGAGCATGGTCACGAGATTGAACTGCGGACGCGGAATCAGCGTGCCGATGATCAGGACCGGCCCCGCGAAAATAATCACGAGCATCGAAAAGTCGTGCACGTGCGGCAGCACCGCGAACACGTAGAAACCCGCGAGCACCACGCTCAGGCAGGTCTAGAGGAAGAACTTGAAGACCTGCGGCGCGGGTTCGTCGAGCGCGGCGAAGAAGCAGCATGCGACCGCCGCGAGCGTCACGGAGCCCGCGCCATCGGCTCAGCCCGACTCGATCCACAAACTGCACGCGACGATGATCGCGCTCACCGCGATGCCGGTCGAGAACAGCATCAGGCCCCGGTCGAAGAAGCGCTCCGTGCCGCCCAGACGCCAGTGCCGGAAACGCGGCCGCCACTCGCACGCATTATGCAGGATGGCCGAGCGCAGCGGGCGGATGTCCTGCCACACGTCGACCACTTGCTGGAGACGCCAGAGCGCGTTGGCAAGCAGTGCGCCGTCGAGGCTCGCGAGCGCTTCGGCGGAAGGGCGCATCGCGGCGATGCGTTCGCGCAGCGCCTCGGGCGGACGTTCGTCGTCGGGTTCGGTCGGCTTGGGCACCGGCTGCGCCACCCATTTCGCAACATCCTGCAGCAATGCCTCCAGCCCTTCGGGATGCGCGCCGCGCTTCTCGATCAGTTCGATCAAGGGATCGGCGAGCGAGGAAATCAGCGGCAAAAAGATCTGTATGCGGCCCTGCAGCGCACGGGCGCGGCGGATCACGTCGGGCTGCGTGTGATCGTAGGTCAACTGGTTCAGGATCAGTTCGAGCGCGTTGACGGTCGCGGCAAGGCGCTGGCGTGCCGCCGCGACATGGTCTTGCCCGACAGATGACCGGACAGCGTTTCGCTCGCGTAGAAAGCGGCGTCGCGAACCAGGCGTCGGTGCGCTCGATCAGCGTCGGCGCGAGACGGTTTGGCAGCACCACTGAGCCGACCACGTTCGCCACCACAATGCCGACCAGAATCTCCTCGGTGCGCGAGAGCGCGAGATCGAACAACGCCGGCCGGATTGGTCACGGTCGGCAGCGCGATCAGTGGCAGCGTGTAGCCCGCGAGCAGAAACACGTAGCGGCGCGCGCTGCGGTCGAACATCGACAGATAGAGCAGGGTGCCGGTCCACAACGCGACCACCGTGCTGAAAATGAACGGCGACTCGACGAAGGGCAGCACGATCAGCAGCGTGCCCGCCGTGCCGATCATCGTGCCGAGCGCGCGATACAGCGCCTTCGAACGCGTGGCGCCGACGAACGGATTGTAGACGATGTAGACGGTCACCATCACCCAATACGGATGCGGCAATTGCAGCCACAAGCCGATATACAGCCCGATCATCGATGCCGCGAAGGTCTTCGCCGAAAACAGCCACTCGCGGGCGGACGGAAAGTTCATGTCGATTTCGCGCTGGCCTTCATAGCTTTCGTTTCGCCTTCGATGATGGCTTCGATCTCGGCGAGCGACTTGACATCGAGCGTCGCGCTGAATGCGTGCAGCACGCGCAGGGTCGTTTCCAGATCTTCGTGCGTCACGCCCTTGAGCAGACGCGCGCGTAGCGTGACGAGTCGTTCTTGCATGCGCGCGGTGACAGCGCGGCCTTCATCGGTGAGCGTGATAAGTCTTAGCACGGCGATCCTCGGGATCTTCGTCGCGCCGCACGAGACCGGTGGCGCACAACTGATCGAGCAGACGCACCAGCGACGCCCTTCTATGCCCACGTGTTCGGCGAGCGTGACCTGCTGCACCGCCTCGGCCCAGCCGGTTGGCCATGAGCAGCGGCACCGCGCACGCTTCCGATACGCCGTAGGACGTCAGCACGCCGTGACTCGTGCGGCGCCAGCGGCGGGCGGCGAGTACGAGCGTACTGCTGACCGCGCGGCGAAGAATATCGAGATGACTCATGGGGCGCGATTGTAGCCACAAATTTTGACGTTTATTCGTTAGCAGCTTACTCTAAATAAATAGGAAATTTTCGATGGGAGCGGCGCGGATGCGACACGTTCAGGACGAGCGTGCGGGCTGGCCTGCCTGCGTAATTAGCCACTCTTGAAACAGCCGCATACCGGGCGCCCTGCGCCGCGACCTGAGCCACGTCAGCCAGTAGCTTCCCGTGCTCACCTCGGTATCGAACGCGCGAACCAGCACGCCTGTCTGCAATTTGCGCACGAACATCGCGGGCGGCGCGAGCGCCACGCCCGTGCCCTGTACAGCGGCCTCCACCATCAAGCGCGACGAATCGAACACGGGGCCGTTCAGGGTCCATGGTTCGAGACCTGCGGCGGCGAACCAGTCGGTCCAGTCGTCCGCGCGATAGGAGCGCAGCAGCACTTCGCACGCGAGATCGGCGGGCGTCTTCAGGCGGCGCGCGATTTCGGGTGCGCACAACGCGGCGAGCGGCGCATCGAGCAAATGCGTGTTGTGAGTCGCGGGCCAGTTGTCCGCGCCGAAGCGAATTGCGAAGTCGAGTCCTTCCGAGGCCGGATCGACCAGATTGTTGTGCGTGAGCAGCCGCAGTTTGACGAACGGATGCGTTTGCCGGAAGTCCCTGAGGCGCGCCATCAGCCAGCCGACCGCGAAGGTGCCGACCACGCCCACGGTCAGGACCTCATGAAAATGCCCGCCTTCGAACTGCTTGAGCACGGCTTCGATGCGGCCGAAGGCGTCGCTCAGAACCGGCAGCAGCGCGTGGCCTTCGTCGGTCACGCCGAGACCTCGCGGCAGGCGTTTGAAAAGCGGCACGCCGAGCCGTTCTTCGAGGGCGTGCACCTGCTGGTTGACGGCCGCTTGCGTGACGTTCAGTTCATGCGCGGCGCGTGTGAAGCTCAGATGACGCGCCGAGGCTTCGAAGGCGCGCAAGGCGTTGAGAGGGAGCTAAGGACGCGTCACTGTTGGTTAGCCGTAAGTTTTCATATCGGTATTCGTACCTCTCTCCACAACACCATGACTTTCACGACGAAGTGTCTCGTGGCCACGGCCATGCTCTCATTCACGATCGCGGCCGCCCATGCGGGTGATCTCACGCGCGACGACATCCAACACGTCGTCGATCAGACCATTCAGCCGTTGATGGCGAAGAGCGGCATTCCCGGCATGGCGGTGGGTGTCGTCGGGCGCAGGGCAAGCCGTATGTGTTCGATTACGGCGTCGCTTCCAAGGACACGAAGCAGCCGCTCACGCGCGATACGCTCTTCGAACTCGGCTCGGTCAGCAAGACCCTCGCCACGACGCTCACGTCCTATGCGCAGCAAAGTGGCGCGCTCTCCTTGTCCGATCCGGTCGGCAAGTATCTGCCGGTGTTCGCGGGAGGCAAGTTCGGTGACGACGTGAGCCTGCTCGAACTCGGCACGCACACGCCCGGCGGCCTGCCCCTGCAAGTGCCCGACGAAGTGCACGACAACGACGAACTGATGGCCTGGTTCAAGGCATGGCGACCGCGCTTTGCGCCGGGCACGTACCGCACATATGCGAATTCTGGCATCGGCACGCTCGGCTTGATCACCGCAAAGAGCATGAAGCAGGACTTCGACGCGCTGATGCAGCAGCGCGTGTTTCCCGCACTCGGCATGACGAGCAGCTTCATGCGCGTGCCCACATCGCGTGAGAAGAACTATGTGCAAGGCTATACGACCGACGACGGGCCGATCCGTATGAAGCCGGGCGTGCTGGCATCCGAAGCGTATGGCGTGCGCGCGAATGCCGCCGACATGACGCGCTTTGTGCAGGCCAATATGGGCGACGTGCAGCGTATCGCCGCGTCATGGCAACACGCGTTGATCGCGACGCATACGGGCTACTTCAACTCCAGACCGCTGACGCAGGACCAGTTGATCTGGGAGCAGTATCCTTATCCCGTGAAACTCGACGTGCTGCAGGAAGGCAATGCGCCGAAGATGATCGTCGATGCGACGCCCGTCACGCGAATCGATCCACCGCAAGCGCCGCGCGATGACGTGTGGATCAACAAGACCGGTTCGACGAATGGCTTTGGCACGTACATTGCGTTCGTGCCGGCAAAGCATCTCGGCATCGTCATGCTGGCGAATCGCAACTACCCGAACAGCGAACGCGTGGCCGCTGCGTATGCGATTCTGCAAGTCTTGGCGAAGGGTGAATGAAGCGCGTTTTACAGCATGCCCAACATGCAGGATGACGCTTCAAACCCGCGCAGAAATCACGTGAAATTGTTACGCTTGACGCCGCTTGAGGCTTCTTCACAGGTTTACCAAATAGCGGGATTTTTCATGACTTCAGTCTATAGGCTCGCGGTCGTCGGCATCGGCAAGATCGCGCGTGATCAGCATCTTCCCGCCATCGCCGCGCAGCTGGGTTTCGAACTCGTCGCGTGCGCGAGCCGCAATGCGAGCGTCGATGGCGTGCGTAATTATCCGGACATCGATGTGCTGCTCGCGGCCGAGCCGGATATCGATGCGGTGTCGCTGTGTGTGCCGCCGCAAGTGCGTTACGCGCAGGCGCTCGCCGCGCTTCACGCAGGCAAGCACGTGATGCTTGAGAAACCGCCCGGCGCGAGCGTGAGCGAAGTGCTCGCGTTGCGCGATATCGCGCGTGCGCGCGGCTGCACGTTGTTCGCGTCGTGGCATTCGCGGGCCGCGAGCGCGGTGAAACCGGCGCGCGATTGGCTCGCGTCGCGCAACGTGCACTCGGTGGAAGTGCGCTGGAAGGAAGACGTGCGACGCTGGCATCCGGGGCAGCAATGGATCTGGGAACCGGGCGGTCTCGGCGTGCTCGATCCGGGCATCAACGCGCTGTCCATCGTCACGCGCATCCTGCCGCGTGAAGTGGCATTGCGTGCCGCCACGCTCACCATTCCAGCGGATACCGCCACGCCCATCGCCGCCGAATTCGACTGCCTCGATACCGACAACGCGCCGGTGCGCGCGTTCTTCGACTGGCGGCATGGCCTGGTGGAAGAGTGGGCCATCGATGTGGAGACGGACGGCGGACGTCTGGAGATTCGCGAAGGCGGCAAGCGGCTGTCCATCGACGGCAAGCAGGTCACGCTCGGCGCGGAACGCGAGTATCCCGCGTTGTATGAACGTTTCCACGAACTCGTCGCGACGAAGCAGGACGATGTGGATGTGCGTCCGCTGCAGATCGTCGCCGATGCATTCTTGCTCGGCAAAGCACGAAGCGACCGAAGCCTTCGGCCGCTGATGAGCCGCTAGGTACTCTGCCGCTCGACGATGGTGAAGCCGGTGTCGATATGTACGACCGGCTTCGGTGTATCCGGTGCGGCGTTGAAGCGCTCGAGCAGCGCCTTCGCCGCTTCCTTGCCGATACGCGCGCCATCCACCCGCACCGTCGATAGTGCGGGAAACGCATACGCCGCCGAGCTCAGATCGCCGAAGCCCATCACCGCGAGATCGCGCGGCACGCTGATGCCGCGGCTGCCCGCTTCCGCGAGCACGTCGAGCGCGAGCGTGTCCGAACTGCATACGATGATCTCGGGCATCTTCTTTTCCAGCAAGCGGCTGAAACCTTCGCGTCCCGCCTGAAACGTGGCAGGCGCCGGCGAGACTTCGAACACCGGCTTGGCCGCTCGGTGCTTGGCGATCTCACGCTGAAAACTTTCGCATCGCCGCAGCCCGCGTGGATCGTCGACGGAGACCATGACGAACTTGCGATACCCCTTCGCAAGCAGATGCTGCGCGACCTGCGCGCCGACTTCCTCGTGCGAAAAGCCAATCACCATATCGATCGGCTTGTCGGTCAGATCCCAGATTTCGACCACGGGAATGTGCGCCGGTGAGCCGCTCGTGCGTGGTTTCGCTATGCGTCGTGCCGGCCAGCACGATGCCGTCCGGACGCCGCCCGAGAATCGCCTCGACCAACGCTTCCTCGCGCTCGCGCGAATAGGCGATGAGGCCGAGCAGTGTCTGTAGCCCGAGGCAGTGAGGCCGTCCATCATCGCCTGCACGGTATCGGAGAAGATCGAGTTGGCGATGGTCGGCAACAGGATCGCGACCAGCTTGCTCTTGCTGCTGGCGAGATTGCCCGCGAGCAGGTTGGGCACGTAGCCGGTGGTGCGCACGGCTTCCATCACCTTGCGCTGGGTGTCGCTGTGCACGAGTTCGGGGCGGTTGAGCACGCGCGAGACCGTCATCGGTGCGACGCCCGCCAGCTTCGCCACGTCGATCAGCGTCACGCTTTCGCTCATGCTCACCGGCTGCGCCAATGTTTTCTCAATGATCTTCTTTGCCATCTCCATTCATTCCTTACCGCGATGCGCCGCAGGCGCTCAACTCGTTGGTCCGTACGCGGATTAGACCACGAACGGAGCGCGATCCGGACAGCATCGAAAGCCGCGTCTGCTCAGTTAAACCATGATGATTGCGCAATCATTGGTATGGTCGAGGCATGGAGAGACCGGCATTTGCCTCCGCGAAACATATCGACAAGGATACGCAACATGAATGCGACAAACGCACTGGCTTCGACGCCCGCCAACGATCAGATCAAGTGGATTCGCGTGGCGTCGCCGTTTCTTTCGCTCGCCAATCAGCGACGCCAAGGTGCTGGCCGGCCGTCAGAAGCCGATGACGGAGATCGCCATCCTGTTCGTCGAGATCGAAACGGCGGACGGGCATCGAGGTCTGGGCTTCAGCTATTCGTAGCGCGCGGGCGGTCCTGGCCAGTTCGCGCATGCAAAGGAGATTGCGCCGACGCTGATCAGCGAAGATCCGAGCGATATCGCGCGCCTGTGGGACAAGCTCGCATGGGCGGGCGCATCGGTCGGACGCAGCGGCATGGCTGCGCAGGCGATCGGCGCATTCGACGTCGCGCTGTGGGACCTGAAGGCGAAACGCGCGAACCTGTCACTCGCCAAGCTGATCGGCGCGCAGCGTGACTCGGTGCGCTGCTACAACACGGCGGGGGGCTTCCTGCATATGCCGCTGGATCAATTGCTCGTGAACACGGATGCATTACGCGAGAAGGGCATTGGCGGCATCAAGCTGAAGGTGGGGCAACCGGATTGCGCGCTCGATATCCATCGCGTGCAGACGGCGCGCAAGCATCTCGGCGACAGCTTCCCGCTGATGGTCGATGCGAACCAGCAATGGGACCGACCGCGCAGCGCATATGTCGCACCTTCGAGCAGTTCAATCTTATCTGGATCGAGGAGCCGCTCGATTGCTACGACGCCGAAGGTCATGCGGCGCTCGCCGCGCAGCTCGACACGCCGATCACCACCGGCGAGATGCTGACGAGCGTGTCCGAGCACTGGGAGTTCATTCGCCTGTGCGGCGCGAATTATCTGATGCCCGATGCGCTGCGTGTCGGCGGCATCACGCCGTTCCTCAAGGTGGCGACGCTGGCCGATCACGCGGGCCTGATGCTCGCGCCACACTTCGCGATGGAACTGCATGTGCATCTCGCGGCGTGCTATTTGCGCGAGCCGTGGGTCGAGCATTTCGAATGGCTGGAGCCGTTGTTCAACGAATGGCTCGAGACGAAGAACGGCCGCATGATGGTGCCGACGCGTCCGGGTCTCGGTCTCATGTTGAGCGAGCGCGTGAAGGAATGGACGGCGCAGGAAGTGGAGATCGGCACGCGCGCTTGAGTCGTCGCGCTGAGTCATCGATTCGTTTCGATGCATGGTTGCCGGGCTCGTGCATGCGCTTGCGCGAGCCCGCGTGCAAAAGAGAATTTTGCAATTTAGTGGATCGGTTTTGCGGCTTGATTCGGCTCTGCGAATCGTCTGGAATCTGTACGCGTATTCGCTACCTGCACGCAAGGACTGTTGCTTCGATCAGGCGTTTCCTGTTCTGATCCGATGGCCCGACAACTTGCTGTAGCCGTGAACCGCGCGGACCAGGCTCAAGTCATCCAACTATAAATTCCGTAACGGTGTCAGGTACGAGAGGACGTTCAATCGTCCAGGTCGTTCAATATTTCTCGGACCCGTTACCTGACATGCGAAAACTCACGGAAATTGATTGGCATGCCGTATCGTTTCAACTGGCGGATCGGGCGCGAGTCTCACGACACGAATTTATTGCGCGGATGATGGCAGGCGCAGGCGCCGCGGCGCTCAGTGCGTGCGGTGGAGCGGGTGACGATGCACCTGCTGCTAGCGCGACGGTGGCCATACCCGCCTCCGCACCCGCACCCGCAGCCGCAGCCGCAGCCGCAGCCGATGCCGCGAAGATGGTGGTCGAGAAGTCGGCGAGCGGCACCGTGCTGCCGTCTGCATCGTCGATTCTCGATGACGATGGCCACGTGTGGATGATCGTCGACGATCGCGTGAACATGAACGGCCGGCGCATACTCACCGGCTCGCTTTCGCCCATCGTCCTGCTGCTGTATTTCGACACCACGATCTACGCGAAGAACACTGACGCCGACTGGTTTTGCAACGGTTCGCCGTGGACGTCGCTGGGCGTGAACGATCCACGCGTGCAGGCCGACGCGCATTCGAACGCGTTGCTGTTCTACGGCATCAACCGTCACATGGCGTGGGGCACGGGCATCTATCGCACGATGCCGGTCGAGCGGCAACTGGCGCTTCTTCAGGACCTCGGCGTGACGATGTATCGATGCGATATCGCGGACGCGGGCATGGCTCGTACCGTCGCCGCGGCGTTGAAGGGAAGTTTTGTGGGCACCGGCGTGGGCATCCTGCCGGTGCTGAATCCGCGTTCCGCTCATTGGGATCAGCTCAGCACGGAAGCGGATGCGTATGCGCTGGGGTATCGGCGGCTCGCGGTGCGTTGCATGCAGTCGCTGACCGGGCTCGTGCAGTACATCGAATGCGGCAACGAACTCGATACGGTGGGCTTGCAGATCGGCGGCGACGGCAGTCAGACGTCGGACTGGAGTCCGCAGCAGTGGCCGTTGTTTCGAGGTGTGATCCGTGGGATGATCGATAACGTGCGGGCAGTGGATTCGACGATTCGATTCGGCGTGAATGTGGGTATTCCGATGGCGTATCGCGCGTTGCAGATGCTATGGACCGGCGTGGCGCCGGATGGGACGATGGACGGTGCGCTGCCACTGCGATGGGATTTCACGACTTATCACTGGTATCAGAGTTCGGGGGATATCGAGTGTGCGGGGCGGTATGGGCAGTGCGTGAATATTTTTCAGGTGCTGAAGGATTCGTTTGGTGTGCCGATCTGGCTGACTGAGTATGGATGGGCGAGAGCGAATGTTGGGCCGGATGAGGCGTCGGCGTATCTCGCGCAAGTGATGGATTCTTATTGGCAGGCGAGGGAGGTTTATGACGTGCGGTCGATCATGATGTGTGAGTTGGTTGATGCGAGTTTTGGGCTCATTCAAGGGATGGGGTTACGCGGAATTTGGCTTATTACGTGTTTCGGGAGGGGGTTAGGGAGAGGTAGGTGCCAAAATGTCAGGCCGATAATCGGCTTTAGCGGAAGGTGCTTTACGTTAGCCAACTGCCCGTTAGTCAACTGCCATTCGGAAATCGGCGTCGAGATCCGCAGCCTTGACCGCCGACGAAAGAGTGTTCTCGGCCAAGTAGAAGACGCTCGCACACCAGCTATATGCAATTCTAATATTTTACTTGTCCTACACCGCGTGGTTCACAATCCGGATCATAACCGATGGTAACTGTGTGAGCTAGGAGCGCAGATGTCTAAGCCAGCCCAAACAAAAATTCAACGCGTTGGCTTAGGGCAACGCTGATTAAGTCTACCATTAGTGCTTGTCAGATGTTATAGAGCGCACGTGCAAGGAGAAAGACAAACGACGATGAAGTAGCAGACGCTGGCGATGGCCGCGGATCAAGGTGCGGGGTTCGAGACTTGCCGCAAGCACACGCGACGCGACGAGTTGCTTGACACGATGAACACGATCGTTCCGTGGAAAAGAAGCGCTGTACGACAGCACTAGC
>LFLF01000041.1 GCA_001184395.1 Candidatus Paraburkholderia calva
CTTCCGAACATAGCTACCCGGCGATGCGACTGGCGTCACAACCGGTACACCAGAGGTTCGTCCACTCCGGTCCTCTCGTACTAGGAGCAGCCCCCTTCAAATATCCAACGCCCACGGCAGATAGGGAGCGTTAGCATCTTGCGTTCGTGCTTGCCCGTAGGCGACGCGAGCGGCTTCTCGGGAATCGGAATCTTCGCGCGCAGCGTAAGCGGCAGGATGCTGCGGAATTGCTGGCCGAGCTTCATTGCGGGGGGGTGAAGATCGTGCTGTTCGGCAGCACGCTCATGCGCAAGCGGCTTTGCAGGCGTTGCGTGAACGGCCAGTCCACCTTTTCTTCCACCACCTTGCGGCCGATCTCGACGAGCCCGTCCATATTGCACGCCAGATGGGCACGTGCTTTCGCAATTGCGGCACGTGAGGCAGCGATCTAGATGCATTTGCGTGCTGCGCGTGACGGGCGCGCCTTCCAGCATCTGCTTCATCAGATAGATGCGGCCGCGCGGCCCGTCCAGTTCGTCGCCAAGTAGCTGATAGATCGGGCAGGTCGCCGTGCAGAAATCGCAATGCACGCATTTGCGCAGGATGCCGTCGGCTTCGTCGCCGTTGGCGGTGCCGCGAATGAATTCGGCGAGATTGGTTTGCCGCTCGGTTTTGGGACGATTAGAAGTCTGGATAAAGCCGTGCGCGAGAAGATGCGCGCCGGCTCGAACGCCGCCTTCAGGCCGCGATGGATCTTCATCAGCGGCGTGAACACACCGGCGTTGCGGTCATAGGCGCTGCCAGCGCGAAAGATCGTCGCGTGGCCGCCCGCCTGCTTCGCGCTGATGCGCACCGTCTGCAGATCGGTGTCGGTAATCCACCAGCGTTGCGCGCCGTCCCATTACATCAACTGCGCGCCCGGCAGATGCAGCGGCTCCGCGATCGACGGCAACGCCAGCCGCCACAGCGCCGAGCGCGGTTCGATCACCGCGAAGAACGGATCGGTCTGCTCTCGCAGGCCGATCCAGAAACGGTCGGCTTCCACGGCATCGACCACTTCGCCGCCGAGCCTGTTGTGCGCGGATTTCACCGCCGCTTCCGCGCCCGCGAGCCGCAGCGCCAGCGTGCCGTCGCGCCACGCGCTGCCGGTGATCGGCAACGGATGATCGCCCCATTCGTTGAGTTTGCGCACGCCGTCGGTCGCGTGCATGTCGAACTTGAGCGTGGCTTTGGCGACCGGGCGCGGCAGAACCTTGATCGACAGTTCGAGGATCAGTCCGAGCGTACCGAGCGATCCCGCCAGCAGGCGCGAGACGTCGTAGCCCGCCACGTTCTTCACCACCTGCCCACCGAAATGCAGCACATGGCCGTGGCCGTTCATCACGACCGCGCCGAGCACGAAATCGCGCGTGGCGCCAGTCCAGGCGCGGCGCGGTCCCGCGATGCACCCGCCGAGCGTTGCGCCACGTCCGAAGTGCGGCGGCTCGAACGACAGCATCTGGCCGTATTCGCGCAGCGTCGCTTCGATTTTAGCAAGGGGCGTTCCGCTCTCGGTGATGACGAGTTCGGCCGGATCGTAGGCAACGATGTCCCGATGCGCGCGCGTGTCGAGAATCTCGCCCTGCAGCGTCTGGCCGTACCAGTCCTTGGTGCCGCCGCCGCGCACGCACAGCGGCGTGCCGGTCTCCGTCGCCCGCGCGATTCTTTCGGACCAGCCGGCGACGATGTCGTCCTGTTCCATTCGGTGTCCCGCTCTCGTAGTCTTTTTCTTTTTACGGCTGTCCGATCGATTATACCGGCCGCTTAATCGCGCCACACTCGGAGAAACGTGGATAGCGGAACGCGCTTCCCAATCAGACGTCAGAAGCGCGGAATGTCGGGATGCGGCAGCGCAAGCCGCCGCGCACATGCATCTTGCCGTATTCGGCGCAGCGCGAGCGCGTGGGAATGCCTTTGTCCGGGTTGAGCAGCCCCGGCGGATCGAACGCGCGCTTTACCACGAAGAAGGTGTCGCGCTCTTCCGGCGAGAATTGCACGCACATCGAATTGATTTTCTGATTTTCTCGATGCCCACGCTATGTTCGCCCGTCACGGTGCCGCCCAGTTCGACGCAGGTTTCGAGGATATCGCTGCCGAACGCTTCCGCGCGATGCCACTCGTCCAGATCGTTGCCGTTGAACAGAATGAGCGGATGCATGTTGCCGTCACCCGCATGGAACACGTTGATGCAGCGAAGTGCGTACTTCTTCTCCATCTTTTCGATGCGCGCAAGCAGCGGGCCGATCGCACGGCGCGACACGGTGCCGTCCATGCAGTAATAGTCGGGCGAAATGCGGCCCGCGGCAGGGAACGCATTCTTGCGTGTCCGACCAGTTGCGTGTCCGACCAGAACTTGAGACATTCGCTTTCCGAACGCAAAATCTGGATGCGCGACGCGCCGTGTTCGCGCAGCACGGCGGTCATGCGGACGATTTCCTCGGCGACTTCGTCGTGCGTGCCGTCCGACTCGCACAGTAGGATGGCGGCGGCGTCGAGATCGTAGCCGGCGTTGACGAATTGTTCGACGGCGCGCGTCGCGGGTTTGTCCATCATTTCGAGACCCGCCGGGATGATGCCCGCTGCAATGATCGCCGCGACCGCGTTGCCGCCTTTCACGACGTCGTCGAAACTCGCCATGATGACCTGCGCGGTCTGCGGTTTCGGAATCAGCTTGACGACGATTTCGGTGACTATGGCGAACATGCCTTCGCTGCCGATCATCACCGCGAGCAGGTCGAGGCCGGGCGCATCGGGACCGAGCGAGCCGAACTCGACGATATCGCCGTCCATCGTCACCGCGCGTACGCGCAGCAAGTTATGCACGGTGAGGCCGTATTTGAGGCAGTGCACGCCGCCCGAATTTTTGCTGACGTTGCCGCCGATGGTGCACGCGATCTGCGATGAAGGATCGGGCGTGTAGTAGAGGCCGAACGGCGCGGCGGCTTCCGAAATAGCGAGATTGCGCACGCCCGGTTGCACGGTCGCGGTGCGCGCATAGGGATCGACTTCGATGATCTTCCGAAAGCGCGACCGCGAGGCAGACACCGGTACGCCGCGAGGCCGCCGCATTCGTAGGCGGCGGTGTCTTCCTCGCGGAACATCAGGCAATGCGACGGCAGCGCCTGCACGACTTCGCGCTGACGCATGGCGAGCTCTCTTCGGTGAACTCTTCTCCCTCTTTGTGAGGCATGTTCTGCGATATCTGCTCAGGCTTGAGCTCGTCGGGTACGTTCACGTCTCCTCCATTGATGCTTGCTTCACCGCCGCATCTTGCGCGACTTCGTCAGGCTTCGAAAGTGAAGATTTTCCCCGGGTTCATCATGTTTTTAGGATCGAGCGCGTGCTTGATGGCGCGCATCACGCCGACCGCGTTCGCGCCGTGCTCGTCGAGCATGAAGCCCATCTTGTGCAGGCCGACGCCGGTTCGCCGGGCAGGTGCCGCCCATGTTCAGCGTGCGCGTTACGATGCGCCTGTTCAGACGTTCGGCTTCCTCTAGTTCCTCGGGCTTGGCGGGGTCGAGCAGCATCGCGACGTGGAAGTTGCCGTCGCCGACGTGACCGACGATCGGGCAAGGCAGATACGACACGACCAGATCCTTCTCCGTTTCCTCGACGCATTCCGCGAGACACGAGATCGGCACGCAGACGTCGGTCGTGAGGGCGCGGCAGCCGGCTTCAATTGCAGCATCGCGAAGTAGGCCGAATGGCGGGCGTTCCACAGGCGGCTGCGGTCTTCGGGGCGCCACCCATTCGAGTCGGTGCCATGATTGCCTGCGATGATGTCCTGCACGGTCTGCGCCTGTTCCTTGACGCCGGATTCCGTGCCGCGGAACTCGAAGAACAGCATCGGCGATTCACGCAGCGTCAGATTCGAGTGGCAATTGATGGCGCGCACGGCGTCGCCCATCGACGGAAACGCGCAGACGGCGGCGGAAATGGCTTCGGGCTGCGGGTAGAGCCGCACGGTAATTTTGGTGATGACGCCGAGCGTGCCTTCGGAGCCGACGAATAGGCGCGTGGGTCGTATCCCGCCGATGACTTGCGCCGGTCTTGATGACGCGGCCATCGGCGGTGACGACGGTCAGACCGAGGACGTTTTCGCGCATGGTGCCGTAGCGGACGGCGTTGGTGCCGGATGCGCGCGTCGCGGTCATGCCGCCGATGCTGGCGTCCGCGCCGGGATCGATCGGGAAGAAGAGGCCGGTGTCCTTGAACGCCTCGTTCAGTTGCTTGCGGGAGATGCCGGGCTGCACGGTAACGGTCAGGTCTTCGGCGTTGATCAAGACGACGTCCTTCATCTCGGACAGATCTATCGAGACGCCACCTTGCACCGCGAGCAGATGGCCTTGGAGCGACGAGCCGTTACCGTAGGGAATGATCGGCACGTCGTGTTCGGCGCAGAGCGTGACGATCGCCTGCACCTCTTCGGTGCTGCGAGCGAAGACGACGGCGTCGGGGAGTTGCGGATCGAACGGGGATTCGTCGCGGCCGTGGTGTTCGCGCACGGCTTGCGACGTGGAAATTCGCTCGGCAAATTTTTCTTTCAGTGCGTCGAGAAGCGCCACCGGGAAGGGGCGGTGGACGTTGCCTTGGATCGATGCGTGTTCGGCAGGGTGATTCACAGGGTTCTCCGGGCAGGCTGGCTCTCGTTCGCGCCTTGTTGCTGCGCTTTCGAATCGCGAGGAACCGCTTTCGATGAGAGGCTCGCGGTTTTGCTTTCGCGCGTGCGGTATGTCGGTTGCAGGTTGGTTTTGTTCTCGGGTGTTTCCTCGTGTGAAGCGCGGGAAATCCCTTACAGGCTCATCTCATTTTACGCCGATGGTGCGAAGGCCGGCGGGTGGAGCTTTCGCGAGGTTTCGCCCGATGACGCTGCCTATAATGGGGCGCACTGTTTCAACTATTGGAGAGCGGGAATGGGCAATCGGTTGAGCAAGATCGCGACACGCACGGGCGATGACGGGACCACGGGCTTGGGTGATGGCTCTCGCGTGGGAAAGGACGATGCGCGCATCGCCGCGATCGGCGATGTGGATGAGTTGAATTCGTGCATCGGCGTGTTGTTGTGTGAGCCGATGCCTTCGGATGTGCAGGACGCGCTGACGCAGATTCAGAACGATTTATTCGATCTGGGCGGCGAATTGTCGATTCCCGGGCATTCGATGATTGAGGAGGCGCACCTCGAACGGCTCGATACGTGGCTCGCGGAGTACAACGCGACGCTGCTGCCTTTGAAGGAGTTCATCTTGCCCGGCGGGTCAAGGGCGGCAGCAATGGCGCATGTTTGCCGGACGGTTTGTCGGCGGGGGGAGCGTTCCATTGTGGCGCTTGGACGCAGCGAGGCGGCTGGGGTGAATGACGCGCCGCGAAGGTATGTGAATCGGTTGTCGGATTTGATGTTTGTAATGGCGCGAGTGTTGAATCGCGCGGATGGGGGCAAAGACGTTCTATGGACGCATCCCGAACAATGAAGGCCATACGTCCTATTGCGAATCAGTCGACGCCATGCCAGACACGGCTGGATCGACTGTTCGATGGACGCATCCTTAGTTGCCGCCGCCTTTCGTGACTCGCCGTTGTTTGACCGCCCTTGCCAGACCTTCGAGCACGCCAACACTCTCCTCCCACCCAATACAAGCATCCGTCACACTCTGCCCGTAGGTAAGCTTGTACCCTTCCTTGAGGTCTTGCCAACCGGCGACGAGATGCGATTCCACCATCACCCCAACGATCCGGCTATCCCCAGCGGCAAGCTGCTTCCCGATATCCTCACAAACCGGGATCTGGTTCTCATGCTTCTTCGAGCTATTGGCGTGACTCGCATCGATCATCAGCCGGGCCGCTAAGCCTGCCTTATCAATATCGCTACAAGCAGCATCAACACTCGCCGCATCGTAATTGGGCGCCTTTCCGCCACGCAGAATGATGTGGCAATCCTCATTACCGGCAGTGGAAACGATCGCGGAGTGCCCGTCCTTGGTCACCGACAGAAAATGATGCGGCTGTGACGAGGCCTTGATCGCATCCACGGCGATCTTCACATTCCCGTCCGTGCCGTTTTTAAAGCCGACAGGGCAAGACAAGCCCGAAGCAAGCTCGCGATGCACCTGCGATTCAGTTGTACGCGCCCCGATCGCCCCCCACGAAATCAGGTCGGCAATGTACTGCGGACTGATCATATCGAGATACTCGGTCCCGGCCGGCAAGCTCATCTCATTGATATTCATCAGCAGCTCACGCGCCGTGTGCAGCCCATCGTTGATCTTGAAGCTGTTATCCATATACGGATCGTTGATTAGCCCCTTCCAGCCCACCGTCGTGCGCGGCTTCTCGAAATACACGCGCATCACAACCTCCAGTTCGCCAGCAAAGCGCTTGCGCTGCTCCAGCAGGCGCCCGGCGTACTCCAGCGCTGCCTTGGGATCGTGAATCGAACACGGCCCGATGATTACGATCAGCCGGTCGTCCATGCCGTGCAGGATGCGATGCATCGACTGCCGCGCGTTGTAGATCAGTTCCGACACCGGCTCGGCGCAAGGGAATTCGCGGATCAGATGCGCGGGCGGCGTCAGTTCTTTCAACTCGCGGATACGGACATCATCGGTATTGTGTGGGGGCATTTCTTCTCTCCAACGGGACAAATCCAGCGAAACTCGGAAGGCGGCAGCAGGGCGAAAAAAACCGCCAGGCTCGCTGGCGGTTTTTCGGGAATTCGGTCTGTTCAACCTGCGTACAACTCACCCCTCTCGATCCGCCAGCGGCTTGAGATGCCAAAAGAAATAAAAATAAAACTTGGCGGACATGGTGGCTTCGGAGCGGAACGCAGAAAAGTTTTGACTATCTTTATAACCTCAAACGCGCGACGCTGACAACCCATCGTGCGTCAAAACGCGGAGAATCCGCATCGGATGGCGCGGCAACACTGCGAACAAACCCATCCGGCGCGGATTTCCAGCACGAAAAACTCAAACCGTGCCGCCCACCGTCATCTTCTCGATGCGCAGCGTCGGTTGCCCGACGCCCACCGGCACGCTCTGACCTTCCTTGCCGCATACGCCGACGCCGCTGTCCAGCCGCATGTCGTTACCGATCATCGTCACGTACTTGAGCGATTCCGGACCGCTGCCGATCAGCGTCCCGCCTTTCACCGGATACGTGATCTTGCCGTTTTCGATCATGTATGCCTCGGACGCCGAGAACACGAACTTGCCGTTGGTGATATCCACTTGACCGCCGCCGAAATTCACCGCGTACAGGCCGTTCTTCACCGAAGCCAGAATTTCCTGCTGGTCCTTGTCGCCGTTGAGCATGTAGGTGTTGGTCATGCGCGGCATCGGCAGCGTGGCGTAGGACTCGCGACGCGCGTTGCCCGTCACCGGCATCTTCATCAGGCGCGCGTTGAGCGAATCCTGAATGTACCCCTTCAGAATGCCGTCTTCGATCAGCGTCGTGCACTGCGTCGGATTGCCTTCGTCGTCGATATTGAGCGAGCCGCGACGGTTCGGCAGCGTGCCGTCATCGACCACAGTGACACCCTTCGCCGTCACCTGTTCGCCGATGCATCCCGCGAACGCCGACGATCCCTTGCGGTTGAAATCGCCCTCCAGCCCGTGACCGACCGCCTCGTGCAACAGCACGCCCGGCCATCCCGGCCCGAGCACGACCGTCATCGCGCCCGCCGGAGCGGGGCGCGCTTCCAGGTTCACCAGCGCCGCGTGCACGGCATTGTCGACGTACTTCATCAGCACGTCGTCGGTGAAGTAGCCGTAGTCGTAGCGTCCGCCGCCGCCGCCCGTGCCGATCTCGCGACGGCCGTTCTGCTCGGCGATCACTGTGACCGACAAGCGCACCAACGGACGCACGTCCGCGGCCAGCGCGCCGTCGCTGCGCGCGACCAGCACTACGTCGAATTCGGCGGCCATGCCAGCCATGACCTGCGAAATGCGCGGGTCCTTGCCGCGCGCCATCTGTTCGACGCGCTCCAGCAGCTTGACTTTGGCGTTGGCATCGAGCGAATTGAGCGGATCCGCGGCCATGTACAGATCGCGGCCGGACACGCCGGTCAGCACGCTGGCCGGTTTGATCTTGTGCTTGCCGCCGCCGGATTTGGCGATCGCGCGCGTGGCGAGCGCGGCCTGATGGATGGATTCGGGCGAGAAGTCGTCCGAATAAGCGAACGCGGTGCGCTCGCCGGACACGGCACGAACGCCCACGCCCTGATCGATGCTGAAACTGCCCGATTTGACGATGCCTTCCTCGAGACTCCACGCTTCGCTGCGCGTGGACTGGAAATACAGATCGGCGTAATCGACGCGATGCGTGAAGATATCCGCGAGCGTACGCGTGATGAGTCCTTCGTCGAGTCCGTAGGGCGTGAGCAGCACGTCCTTCGCCGTGGCCAGATTACGAATGCCGGGTTCGATGATGTTCATGCGGTGCCTGTTGCGAAGTTCTTGGTGTTAGTTCGGATTATTCTAATCTCTGTGCAGATGAGACCATGTGCGGCGCAAAAGCCGCTGCTTCAAGCCATCATTCGATCACGCGATGCCTGTATGCAGGCAAGCTTGCGCGCACGGCCTTGATGCGGTCCAGATCGATGCCGCCCATCACGACGCCCGCGCCTTCGTCCCTGACATCGACGATTTCGCCCCACGGGTCGATCAGCATGCTGTGGCCCCAGGTCTTGCGGCCGTTTTCGTGCATGCCGCCTTGCGCCGCCGCCAGCACGTAGCACTGGTTCTCGACGGCGCGTGCCTTGAGCAGCGTCTGCCAGTGTGCGCGGCCGGTGGTGTAGGTGAACGCGGACGGCACGACCATCAGCGCGCAATTGCCGAGCTTGCGATACAACTCCGGAAACCGCAGGTCATAGCAGACCGACAGCCCGACGCGTCCGAACGGCGCGTCGAAAGTCCGCGGTTCGCTGCCGGGGCAGATGGTGCGCGCCTCGTCGAACGACTCTTCGCTGCGCTCGAAGTTGAACAGATGAATCTTGTCGTAGCGCGCGGCCTGTTTGCCCGACGGGTCGAATACCAGCGTCGTGTTGAGCACACGGTTCGGTTCCAGCGACTGCAAAGGCAGCGTCCCGCCGATGATCCACACGCAATGCTCGCGCGCCGCGTCGGAGAGAAATTGCTGGATCGGGCCGTCGCCGGGCGTCTCGCGGATCGCGAGCTTGTCCGTGTCCTTGAAGCCCATGAAGCAGAAGTATTCGGGAAGCAGCACGAGTTGCGTGCCGCCGCGCGCAGCTTCGGCGATGAGCTGTCCGGCGTCGGCCAGATTGCGGTCGCGATCCGGCGTGCTGACCATTTGCAGCGCGGCAACCTGAAACGGCACCGCCGATGCGCTTTCGCTCGATTTTTCGCTCATTGTTTCTCGCTGAGAATGCAAAAAGGTGACGAAAATAGGGCGGATACCTGCCGATGACGCTTTTATTGAGCAACTGACGGAATCGGTGCAGCGGCAGGTGTTTCGATCTTACCCTGATCGCCGTGCAGTCGCTGGACCACCGGTTTCTGCCACGAACTGGTGATCGAGTAGTCGATTTCGAAGGCTTTCTGGATCGACTTCAAGAGCGCGACATCCGCCGTGAGCGCGCCGAGACCGAGCAGCGGATTGATCACTGCCGGGCCGATCGCGAGCGCGCCCGCGCCGACGGTCGGAATCACCTTCACGTTCAGATACTGCGTTTGCTTCGGCAGATCGACCTGCCCTTGCATGCGCACGCGGGCGGGCGAGGTGATCATCGTGAAGTCGTCGGTCCGGCCGATGCCGTTGTCGATCTTCGCGTTGCCGGTAATCTTCTCGAACAGCAGGCCCCGGCTGACCACATCCTCGAAATGCAGCGTCAGCAGATTCGCCAGGCTGCGCAGGCTGAAAATGCCGAGCCACTTCGCCGCACCCGGCGCGCGCAGAATCTGCCCCGTGTTTCAGATCGACGCTGGCGTTGCCGTCGAGCGTCGTCATGTCGATGCTGGTCGGGCCGCCGCCATATTCCAAGTCCGCGTGACCGGTCACCGTGCCGCAGCTGCCCTTGACGGTGCGCGGCAGGCCGAAGCGGTCCATCAACTGGCCGCCGTTTTTTCCATCCAGCCTGAAGTCGAGCGACGTGCGGCACGGAATGTCGTCGTCGGTGTCGTATGGCATGGTTTCCTGCTGCGCGGCGCGCATGACCGTCGTACCCGCCAGATCGCGCCAGGTCGCGTTGGCAGAGAGTGTGGCGTCGTCGTTGGCGAGTTCGAACTTGTCGAGCATCCACACCGGATCGTCGGTTACGAAGTCGTTGTGCGCGTCCACTTCGAGCCGTCCGAGATCGCGGTTGCGATACACGAGTTCGTTGACGATCAGATCGATCGACGGCATGTTGCGCGGCGGCTTGCGCACCACCTTGCCGATCAGATCGTCCTCGGTCTTGTCAGGAATCGCGACCTTCGCGAAACGCGCCTGCAACGCGCCGATGCGCCCGTTCACATCCAGCGTATAACTGCCGTCGGGCTTCACGTCGCCTTTCGCGCGCACGTTGCCGCCGAGCAGTTGCGCGCTGAGTCCGGTGAGCGTGACGGTCTTCTCGGCGAAATCGGCGCGGCCATACAGACGCGTGAGCGAGGGCAAATTGTTACAGTGTACTTCGTGGTCGCCGAACGTGAGCGAGCCTTTGTAGTCGGTCTTGATCGGCGGCAGCGGCGCGGGCGGACGATAGCACGGAATGCCGAGCGTCAGGGCGAGCGCAGCGTCGCCCTTCGTGTCGATCTTGCGCGTCGCATGCTTGGCCACGATGCCGAGCGAACTGTCGTCCACATAATGCAGCATGTCGGTGAGCGACCCGTGCGGCCGTCGATCCACAGCTTGCCTTCGCGATTGCCCAGATCGTCGATGTGCCCGGTCACCTTGCTCACGCGCACGGCCGCGATAGTGTCCACGATCGATATCGAAGCCGAGCTTGTTCTGCGCCAGATGAAAGGTGCCGTCGATGCCGTCGATGCCGTCGATGCCCGGCCAGATTTGCGGCGTGCCGTTCATCATCTTGCGCGGCGGGAACGGCGTCGGGTCGAAGCGATCACCCGTGGAGGGCGCGACAATGCTGAACTTGCCCGCATCGGAGAACTTCGAATACGGGAACTTCGTGAGGTCGCCATGCACTTCGATCGTGCCGTGGCGCGCCGTGTCCGCCTGCAACGCGTGACCGAGATAGGTCCGCACACGCTCGTTGAGACTCGTCGGCAGATAGCGTACGAGGCTCGTCACGTTCAGATGATCGACCTTCGCCTTCAGATCGAGATTGCCGCGCCCCGAGCTCTGATCCGAGCTCTGATTCCAGTACGTCGCGGTGGCTTCAGCTTCGGTGTCGGGGTTCTTCACGCGCATTGTGTCGAGCTGAATCGTGAAGGCGCGGCGCAACTGGCCGGGCGTGATCGCATCGGCGATGGTCCACGTCGCATGGCCCTTGATCGAGTCGAACTTCAGGCGCGGATCGTCGAAGACACCGGGAATCGTGACCGCCGCGTTCTTCGTGTCGATGTCGATGGAACCCTTCGCTTCGTTCGCATCGACGGAGTCCCACAGATTCTCGATGCCCGGGATGCCCGGCCGCGGATGGTTATTGATCGTGAGGCCCGGCGGCGGCTACTGCACGATGATGCCTTCCAGCTTGCCCTTGAACGTGCAGTGCAGCAACGGCACGTCGCCTTTCTCGCGTTGACGCTTGGCTTCCTCTTCGCTCTTGGGCGGCGTGCGTTCGCTATAGATCGTGTAGTCGGCGATCTACCCATGCGGATTATAGCGCACCAGTTCGTTGAGCACGCGCGCGGGCAGAGGCAGCGCACGCAGAAAGTCCGCGAGAAGGCCGAGATCGACGCGGTCTCCCGACACGCGGAACATCTACCCCGGCCCACCGCAGCCGGGCGGTACACGCCCTCCAGCGTGCGCACCGCCAAGAGCCGCGAGACCGGCGTGCCATCGGCGGCAGGCGGCTGGCCGAGTTCCGCGTAAATGTCGGACAGTGACAGCGTGTAAGTGCCGTACTTGTGACCGGCCGTCCAGTTCATATGCGCGACGGGCATGTCGAGGCGCGGTTGCGTCGCGCGCACGCGCAGGCCGACGTCCGCGCCCGTCAACTGGCCCGAGGCGGTCTGGAGTTGCCCGCGCGCGAAGTCCAGCCAGATGCGGTTATCGACGCGTCCGCCGTACATCGTGAACGGCAGCTTCACGTAGCGCGCGAGCGTCGGCAGATCGACCGGGCCAGTCGAGGGATAGAGGTGCCCGGTCCAGTTCGCGGGCGCGCCCATCGCGGTGAACGGCTCGTGGCGGAAGTCCGCGCGGAAGTCGAGCGGTCCGTGCAGCAAATCGCCGGCGGCGGGCGCCTTCAACGCGAGCCGGTGACGCGTGCCGTAGTTTTCTATCGCCATTTGAAGACGCTTGAATGCGACTTCGAGCGCGGAGCGCTGGGCATCGCGCCAGCGCAGCGTGCCGTCGCGCAAGAGGATTCGCTGCTGGCCGAGCAACCACGAGGTGAATGCGTTCGAATTCGAGCGATGCTGCGGAATTGGCACACCAGCGACGCTGATCTGTCCGTGCGTGTCGCGTGCGATGATCACGTCCGGCCCATCGACGGTGAGATCCGCGAGCCGCGGCTGCATATGCAGCAACGACGACCACGCGCGCTCGCATGCGGCACGGCGAGACCGGGCGAGCCGTCGGCGGCGTCGATGCGCAGATTGTCGATGTCGAGCGTGGGCTGCAGTCCGGACCATCGGAGATGCGGCCGATATGCAACTGCGCGTAAATCTTCGACGAAACCATCTGCTCAATGCGTGGGCAAAACACATCGGCCTGCGGCAGCAGGATATAGATGCCCGCCACCGCGAAGTACACCACGGCGGCGATCACAAGCAGGATTTTCAGGACACGCGACAGGACGCGCTCGGCGTTGCCGATGGGCTTGGCTTGTCCAACTTCGGTCGGGTCGACGGATCGTCTGCTGTCGGACATGCTGCGGCGTTCGGGCGATATGGTAGTTTTGTATGGTTGACGTTGCAATGTAACACACGGTGTCAAAAGCGTGACGGCGGTTTGCGCACGCCGAGGTGCGCGCTTCAAGGCCACCATCGACGGAGATACCGGACATTAGGCAGCGACTTAAGCAATGTGCGAGCCCAATCTTTCATGACCGACACGATTCTCCTCAGTTCCGACTATTCCAATTACGCGTCGCGTGCTTATTCGGCGCGTCCAGAACTGGCGACGAAGGTCGCGCAATGGCGTGAGGCGCCGGTCACGCGCGCGTGGATCGAAGCGCAGCTCGACGAGCACTGTGCGCAGTGCGTGAATGCCGGCGCGCTCGACGAAGCCACGCTCAAGACGGCGTTGCGTCGTCTGCGCATCGAAGTCTTCTGCACGGTCATGGAACGCGACCTGGCAGGCACAGCGAGCGTGGCAGAAGTCACGGGCGCGATGACCGATCTTGTCGAAGTGACCATCCAGCGCGCCATCGCAGCGTTGTCCGCCGACCTCGAAACCATCTTCGGCGAGCCGCGCGGACCGAACGGGGAGCGGCTCACGCTCGGTATCGTCGGCATGGGCAAGCTGGGCGGACGCGAACTGAATGTGTCGTCGGATATCGATCTGATCTTCATCTACGAAGACGACGGCGAGACCGCCGGCGGCACGCGCTCGCCGCTCACCACGCAGGAATTCTTCACACGACTCGGGCGCCGGCTGATTGGCGCGCTCGCGGAGATCACGCAGGATAGCTACGTGTTTCGTGTCGATATGCGGCTGCGGCCCAACGGCGATTCCGGACCCCTGGTGTGCAGCCTCGGCATGCTCGAGGAATATTTCTATGTGCAGGGCCGCGAATGGGAGCGCTATGCGTGGATCAAGGGGCGCATCGTCTCCGAAACGGAGAGCGACGCGGCACAAAGGCTCGTGAAGCGACTCGAAAGTATCGCGACGCCGTTCATCTACCGCCGCTATCTCGACTACGGCGTTATTTCGGCGATCCGCTCGCTGCATCAGCAGATTCGACAGGAGGCGCGGCGACGCGCGAGTATGCGTCCCGACAAGGCCGACGATATCAAGCTCGGGCGCGGCGGCATCCGCGAGATCGAGTTCAGCGCGCAGGTATTCCAGTTGATACGCGGTGGGCAGGCAGCGGATTTTCGCGTGCAGCCGACGCTCGCGGTCCTGGCGCGCGCATCGGCGCATGGGCTGCTCGCGGCTTCTGTGTGCGAGGCGTTGAGCGACGCGTACTTGTTTTTGCGCACGATCGAACATCGTCTGCAATATCGCAACGACGCGCAGACGCACGCGATGCCCATTGCCGACGACGAACGCGCGCGGCTCGCGAAATCGCTCGGCTTCGCGGACTATGCCGCGCTGATGGAAAACCTCGACGCGCATCGCGAATTCGTCGAACGGCAGTTCGATGAGATTTTCGCGGACAAGGTCGGCGGCGAAAACGGTTGCGCGGTGGCGGACGATTCGCCTGCATCGCTGATCTGGAGCAGCGCGCTCGCCGACGATTCCGCGCAGGAGGAGTTGAGCGCGCGACTGCTCGAACTAGGTTTCGCGGACCCGGCGCCGGTGCTCGCGCGTCTGACCGGCGCGTGGAACTCGTCGCGCTACGCGAGCCTCGCGGAACACAGCCAGGAACGTTTCGACGTGGTCGCGCAACGCGCGCTCGAAGCCGTGCAATCGGTCGATGCCGCGCGGCGCGGCGACACTATCGCGCGCGTGTTCGATCTGCTGGAGTCCATCGGCAAGCGAGGCGCGTATCTGGTGCTGCTGACCGAATACCCGGCAGCACTTGCGCGCGTGTTGTCGGTGCTGTCCGGCTCGCGCTGGGCGTCGGGTTATCTGATCCGCCATCCGCAACTGCTGGACGAACTGCTCGACGACGAAGCCATCGGCAGCCCGTTCGACTGGGAGGAATTCAAGCGTTCACTGGCCGCGCGGCTGGATATTGCCGAAGACGCGGGGCATCAGATGGATCTGTTGCGGCACGCGCATCAGGCCGAAGTGTTCCGCATCCTGCTGATCGATCTCGCAGTCCATTTGAGCGTGGAGCACGTCAGCGACCGCCTGTCCGAACTCGCCGACGCCGTGCTCGACGTCACCGTGCGCACCGTGTGGAAGCAGTTTCCGAAGCGACATCGCGACGTGCCGCGCTTCTCGATCGTCGCGTACGGCAAGCTCGGCGGCAAGGAATTGGGTTACGCGTCGGACCTCGATCTGATCTTCCTCTACGACGATCCGCATGCCGATGCGTCCGACATCTACACGTCCTTCACGCGCCGCCTGATCACGTGGCTGACGGCGGCGACGGGCGCGGGCACGCTGTTCGACGTCGATCTGCGGCTGCGGCCGAACGGCGAGTCGGGCATGCTGGTGACGAGCCTCGATTCGTTCCGCCAGTACCAGATTCGCGCGAGCAGCGCGGTGGCGAACACCGCGTGGGTGTGGGAGCATCAGGCGCTATCGCGGGCGCGTTTCTGCGCTGGCGATGCCGACATCGGCGCGCAATTCGAAGCGATCCGCGCTGACGTGCTCGTGATGGAACGCAACGCCGCCGTGCTGGCGCGCGAAATCGACGCGATGCGCGAACGTGTGTACGCGGGGCATCCTAACCGTAGCGAATTGTTCGACCTGAAGCACGATCGCGGCGGAATGGTGGATATCGAATTCGTCGTGCAGTACTGGGTGTTGCTGCACTCGCGGGAGCATCGCGAGTTCGTGGGTAATGCCGGCAACATCACCTTGCTAAAGATCGCGGCGCGCAGCGGCCTGATCTCGTCAGACGATGCGGACGCGATCGGCACCGTGTACCAGCATTACCGCAAGCTGCAGCACACGTTGCGGCTCGACGGCATGGAAAAGGCGCGGGTTCTGCCCACGCAAGTACAGGGCGAGCGCGAGGCCGTGCTGGCGCTGTGGAGTCGCGTGTTCGCGGTGGCGCAAGACGCGGCCTGACTCCTGCGTGTGCCGCTACGCTGCCAGCATTTCCTTCGCATGCTTGCGCGTGGTGGCAGTGATCTCCAGCCCGCCGAGCATGCGCGCCACTTCCTCGACGCGCTTCGACCGGCTCAACGCGGTGATGGTGCTGACCGTGCCACCCGCATCGTCCGACGATTTCGCGACCTGGAAATGCTGATCGCCGCGCGCCGCCACCTGCGGCAAATGCGTGACGCACAGCACCTGATGCTCGCGCCCGAGCTGATGCAGAAGCCGCCCGACCACTTCCGCCACGCCGCCGCCGATACCCGTGTCCACTTCGTCGAAGATCAGCGTCGGCGTCGGGCTGGCCGCGCTGGCGATGACCGCGAGCGCGAGGCTGATCCGCGCGAGTTCGCCGCCCGACGCCACTTTCGCAAGAGGCCTGAGCGCGACGCCCGCGTGACCCGCGACCCGGAATTCGATCTGCTCCAACCCGTTTGCGCCGCCTTCGGCCAGCGGCACGAGCGCGACATCGAAACTGCCGCCCGCCATGGACAGTTCCTGCATGCCTTCCGTGACCGCCTTCGACAGCGCTTTCGCGGCCTTGACGCGGGCCTTCGACAACACTTTGGCCTGGTCGAGATATGCGCTCTTCGCCTTGTCCGCAATGGCGTTCAGCGCGTCGAGATCGGCGGCGGCATCGAGTTCGGCAAGCTGACGGCGACGCGCCTCGTGCTCTTCGGGCAGCGTTTCGGGCTGCAGGCGGAATTTGCGCGCCGTCGAATGCAACTGGTCCATGCGCTTCTCGACCTGCGCGAGCCGGTCCGGGTCGAGTTCCAGCCGCTGCGCATAGTGTGATAGCGAATACGACGCTTCCTGCAACTGGATTTCCGCCGGTTCGAGCGTGGCGAGCGCATCGTTCAGTTCGGGATCAATATCGGCGAGACCGCGCAGCTTCGAGATGATCGAGCAGAGTTGCGAGATTATCGCGTCGTCGGATTCGGAGAGCGCGCCGAGCGCACCCTGCACGCCGTCGATGAGACTCGCCGAATGCGAGAGCCGGTGATGCTCCGTGCTCACTTCTTCCCATTCGCCCGGCTGCGGCGCGAGCTTGTCGAATTCGCTCAACTGCCACGCGAGGCGTTCGCGCTCCAGTTGCAGTTCGTGGTCGCGGCTCTGCGCCTCGTCAATGGCGTGCTGCGCGTCGCGCCAGGCACGCCACGCGCGATTCACGCCGTTCGTGTCGTCGGTCAGAACGGCATGCGTGTCGAACAGTTCGCGCTGCGCGTCGGGGCGCATCAATAGCTGATGCGCGTGCTGGCCGTGGATATCCACGAGCATTTCGCCCACTTCGCGCAACTGCGTAAGCGTTGCCGGCGTGCCGTTGATGAACGCGCGCGAACGCCCGCCGGAGTCAATCACGCGGCGCAGCATCACGACGTCGCCATCCTGGCCGAGCGCGTGCTCTTCCAACCAGCGCGCGACGGGCGGATAGGCGTCGAATTCCGCGGTGATATCGGCGCGCGACTCGCCGGTGCGGATCACGCTCGCATCGGCGCGTGCGCCCAGCGTGAGCGCGAGGGCGTCGATCAGAATGGATTTGCCCGCGCCGGTTTCACCCGAAAAGACCGTGAAGCCTGGATCGAACTCGATATCCAGCGTGCCGACGATGACGAAGTCTCGAATGGACAGATGACGGAGCATGGACGCTTCGGGGAAGGTGGATCAGGTGCTGCCGTCCTGCGACGGATGTTCGTTCCAGTACAGCTTTTTGCGCAGCGTGGCATACGAGTTATAGCCGACCGGGTGCAGCACCGGCACCGTATGCCGCGAGCGCCGTACTTCGATGGAGTCGTTCAGCTCGACGGCGGTGAACGACTGCATGTCGAAGTTCACGTTCACGTCGCGCCCGCCGATGATCTGAATGACGACCTTGGAATCGTCCGGCAGCACGATCGGTCGGTTAGACAGCGAATGCGGCGCGATCGGCACCAGCACGAAGCCCTGCAATCGCGGATGCAGAATTGGTCCGGACGAAGACAGCGCGTAGGCGGTCGAGCCGGTCGGCGTCGCCACGATCAGGCCGTCCGAGCGCTGGTTGTACATGAAGTGCCCGTCGACGGACACCCGCAGCTCCGCCATGCCCGAGAAACCGCTTCGATTGACCACCACGTCGTTGAACGCGAGCGCGTGGTAGATCGGCTTGTCATTGCGCACGATGCGCGCTTCCAGCAGGCTGCGCTCCTCGCGTTCGAACTGGCCGGCGAGCATTTGCGGCACGATCTCGCGCATGTCCGCGAGCGGAATGTCGGTAATGAAGCCGAGCCGCCCATGATTCACGCCGATGAGCGGCGTCCGGTAAGGCGCGAGTTGGCGGCCAACGCCCAGCATCGTGCCGTCGCCGCCGAGCACGATCGCGACATCGGCACGCGCGCCGATTTCGGCAATCGATAGCGCCGGGTATTCCGTGACGCCGACGTCCTTCGCGGTGCCCGCCTCGAAAACGACCTCGAAGCCTTGCTTCGCCATCAGATCGGCGAGCGAGCGCAACGGCGTTTCGATGCCGGGCGTGTTGGTGCGTCCCACGAGGGCGACGGTCTTGAACTGTCCAATTTCCATGCCGGCATTACACCATAGGTGAAAGGCGAAAAGAACCGTGCGCGCGTCGTCACCACAAGAGAGTCATGTGCGGCACTGCGTTGGCCAGCGAGCGAGCAGACGCGTGGTTTGTCGTTAGAATGGAGCAGACATTGAACAGAGCTCGAGCCGGTGGTGAGTGCGCCGCATGACGATCCCTTGCGCTAGAAGTTGCCCATGCTAGACTCACGTGCCCAAACCCTCCTCAAGACGTTGATCGAGCGCTACATCGCCGAAGGTCAGCCGGTCGGTTCGCGCACGTTATCGCGCCATTTGGGCCTGGAGCTGAGCCCCGCGACCATCCGCAACGTGATGTCGGATCTCGAGGACCTCGGACTCGTGGCGAGTCCGCATACATCGGACATCGGCCGGACGCATTCCTACGCCCTGCGGCTACCGCCTCTTCGTCGACACCATGCTGACGGTCGAAGGCCCGCAGGACGAGGCCATGACCACCGCCGTCAAGACGCGTCTGTAAGGCGAGGAGCTGCAGAAGATCGTCACGGCGGGGCCGCGAGCGTGCTGTCCAGCCTGTCGTCCTTCGCGAGCGTCATCCTCACACCGCGCCGCAGTCACATGTTCAAGCAAATCGAGTTCTGCGGCTTTCGGACAAGCGCATTCTGCTCATCATCGTCACGCCCGAGGGCGATGTGCAGAACCGCATCATCGCCACGCAGCGCGACTATTCGCCCTCGCAACTCATCGAGGCGTCCAACTAATATCAATGCGCATTTCGCGGGCCTGTCCTTCGACGAGGTACGCCGCCGACTTCGCGAGGAAATCGACCAGTTGCGCGGCGACATGACCACGCTCATGCACGCGGCGGTCGTCGCGAGCATGGCCGAGACCGATCCTAACGACATGGTGCTGATTTCCGGCGAGCGCAACCTGCTCGAAGTCGCGGACCTCTCATCCGACATGGTGCGGCTGCGCAAGCTGTTCGATTTGTTCGATCAAAAGACTAGCCTCCTGCAATTGCTGGATGTGTCGAGTTACGCACAGGGCGTGCAAATTTTCATTGGCGGCGAGTCGAATCTTGTGCTGATCGAAGAGATGAGTGTCGTCACCGCGCCGTACGAAGTGAACGGCAAGATCGTCGGCACGCTCGGCTTGATTGGCCCGACGCGCATGGCCTATAATCGCGTGATTCCCATCGTCGATATCACCGCGTGTCTGCTTTCGATGTCGCTCAGTCAACAGTGACATTTTGCCGGTGGCCAGCGCGCCCCGCCATTCAGCCGTTCGGCGTAAGCAACGCCGCACCCCCCGTCTGGCACACCCCCCGTCTGGATTAGGCCCATTAGGGGGCCAGTGATGCGGGGGCCAGGAGGATCGGAGCGTGCGCTTCGGAGCGCGCCATTATAATGTAATAGGTTACAGCCTTTTCACCACCCTCACCGCGGCCATCGTTTATGCGTTTCGACCTCGAGTTGCCCTCGCAGCCTAGCGCTTCGCATCGTGTCGCGGTGCTACTGATCAATCTCGGTACGCCGGACGCGCCCACGCCGCTAGCGGTACGCAAATATCTCGCGCAATTCCTGTCCGACCCGCGCGTGGTCGAAATTCCGTCGCTGGTCTGGCAAATCATCTTGCGCGGCGCGATTCTGCCGTTTCGCAGCCGCGCATCGGCCAAGAAGTACGCGCAGGTGTGGATGCCCGAAGGCTCGCCGTTGCGTGTGTATACAGAGCGGCAGGTCGATGGCTTGCGGCGGCTGTTCGCCGCCAACGACTATCAGGTAATCGTCGAATACGCGATGCGCTACGGCACGCCCGGCATCGGCACCATGCTGAACCAGCTGAAGCTCGAAGGGGCGGACTGCATTCTGATCGTGCCGATGTATCCGCAATACTCGTCGTCCACGACCGCGACCGCGTTCGACGACGCTTTCGCCGCGTTGAAGCGCGTGCGCAATCAGCCCGAGATCCGCACCATTCGCCATTACGCGGATCACCCGGCGTATATCGGCGCGCTCGCGGAACAGGTGCGCGATTACTGGCGGCATCACGGCGCGCCGGATTTCGCCGCTGGCGATAAACTCGTGCTGAGCTTCCACGGCGTGCCGAAATGCACGATGGACCTCGGCGACCCCTATCACGATCAATGTCAGCAGACCGGCGCGCTGCTCGCATCGGCGCTCGGGCTAACGCCGGTCGAATGCCGCGTGACGTTCCAGTCTCGTTTCGGGCGCGCAGAGTGGCTCCAGCCGTACACCGCGCCCACGCTCGCCGAACTCGGCGCGGACGGCGTGTTGCGCGTGGACGTGTTTTGCCCCGGCTTCACGGCGGACTGCCTGGAGACCATCGAGGAAATCGGCATCGAGGTACGCGACGAATTTCTCAAGGCGGGCGGCAAGTATTTCCATCGTATTCCCTGCCTGAACGGATCGCCCGCGTGGATCAAGGCGCTCGGCGAGATCGCGGTGCAGCACTTGCAGGGCTGGCCGGTGCAGGCGCCACAGCCGTTGTCGGCGGTGGCCTGACGCACTCACAGAAGCTGCTTTGACGCATGAACTACAAGATTTCGATGGAACCGGCGCGCGTTTGCGCATCGATAAGTGGTTATGGGCAGCGCGCTTCTTCAAAACACGTTCGCTCGCGAGCGATGCGGTCGAAAAGGGGCGCCTGAAGATCGGCGGTGCGAACGTGAAGCCGTCGAAGGACGTGCAGGTCGAAGTGCTGGGCGTTTGCGACGTGCGCGGTCCCGCGCCACGTGGCGCAAACGCTTTACGTGGACGAGGAAGGCCGCGCCAAACGCCTGGCCGAGGCCGACCGCCGCAAGACGTTTCGCGAACCCGCGGCGAATTTGCAGGGCCGGCCGACCAAGCGTGACCGGCGCGTCATCGACAAGCTTTCGGGTCTGGATTGACGAAGGCTTCGATGGTCGCGTGAATGCCGCCGTATTCGGAGTTGCTCTCCGTCACGGCGCCCGAAGCGCAGATGGTGGTCGTTCCCGCAACCAGTACCAGGGCGACCACTCCAATGGCGATAGTCAGTTTCATTGTACCTCCGGAAAGGGGTAAAACCGGCGCGCGGCCGGATCAGGAAACGGGCAAAGTCAGGGTGGTGTGAAGTTTCGTAAGATTAGGGTAAACCTGTTTTTGCGACACTTGTTCGGACACTTGTTCGAAGTGTGGGCGGCGTTGTCAATTATTCCCTCAATCTGATTTTCGTTGCTGCAGCAAAATGCGCGTTACGGGTTATTTCGGTGTCGAAATGTCGCTATTTTCCGGTCATCCGCCGGGTGCACAGTTATACGCTGCAGGTTGTCGTCCGCGACTCCGTTTCGTCCGAAAAATTGCTTTCGGAAACTTGAAAATGGCATTGCCGCCCCAATTTTCGCGCCTAGTGCGATAAAACGCAGAATCCGGCGTCACGCGCTGCCAGAATTCAGGCTCACGCGTCCGACCGTCCGGATGGCATTTCGCATCCGATTCACCTCTAGCCTTAAATATTCAGCGACATGGAAAACACGCAAGACAATACAGCGAGCCAGAACCCGACGCCCGCCGACGAGACCGCGCGCCAGGCCGCAGACCCGAAACAGGCCGCTGCGGCGGGCGCTCCGGCGGATGCCGGTCAGGCGCCGCATCCGGCCGAAGCCGCGCTCGCCGACGCGCAAGCCAAGATCGTCCAACTTCAGGAAGACTTCTTGCGTGCCAAGGCGGAAACCGAAAACGTGCGCCGTCGCAGCCAGGAAGATGTGTCGAAGGCGCACAAATTCGCCATAGAAAACTTCGCGGAGAATCTTTTGCCCGTGCTCGACAGCCTCGAAGCCGCATTGGCCGATCAGTCGTCCGATCTGGCCAAGGTGCGCGAGGGCGTTGAACTCACGCTGCGTCAACTGACCGGCGCGCTGGAAAAGGGGCGCGTTGTCGCGTTGAATCCGGTCGGCGAGAAGTTCGACCCGCATCGCCACCAGGCCATTTCGATGGTCCCGGCCGAGCAGGACGCGAACACCATCGTCACGGTGCTGCAAAAGGGTTACGTCATCGCCGACCGCGTGCTGCGCCCGGCGCTCGTGACCGTCGCCGCGCCGAAGTAAGGCCCGCGCCCGCATCATGAGCCAGGTTCCCGTCGACTCCACCGCATTCGGCGTATTCGACATGCAGGAACTCGACGCCGTTGGTTTCGACGCCGGCCTGGCGTCGGTGGGTGACGAACTGGCCGTGGTGTTTTTGGGGCCTCGACTGCTTCAACTGCGAAGTCGCCAAGCGGGCAATGCTCGCGAAGCCCGACGAAATCCGCGCGCTCGGCCTGAAGTGGTTCCACAGCAATGTCTACGAGCAACGTGAACTGGCGCGCCGCTTCGTGCTGCACGGCGTGCCGACGTGGTTCTTCTTCCACTGTGGCAGGCGTCTCGGGCGGGCCACGGGCTCGCGTAGTCGTAGTTCGAGGCGGCCGTGTCGGCGGTGCGTGAGAAAATTGTCGTCTCGCGAATTTGATGACGAATTTGGCGGATTCGGCGCAAAAAACGCTGCATCCGGTGCAAAAAAGATATAGACCGCATCATCGTATTCAGGGTCTTGAAAACGAAAGCGGCGTTCTTATCTTCCAGATAGATATGAATTTTGGGCGTTCGGCCCGGTAACTCGGCGGCATCAGCCGGCGTAACACGCCCGCCGCAACGCCACTGCGATCAAAGCTAGGAGAGTGATAACATAATGGGCAAAATCATCGGTATCGACCTCGGCACCACGAACTCGTGCGTGGCGCTGATGGAAGGCAATCAGGTCAAGGTCATCGAGAACGCCGAAGGCGCGCGTACCACGCCGTCGATCATCGCGTACATGGATGACAACGAAATCCTCGTCGGCGCGCCGGCGAAGCGTCAGTCGGTCACTAATCCGAAAAACACGCTGTACGCGGTCAAGCGCCTGATCGGTCGCCGCTTCGACGAGAAGGAAGTGCAGAAGGACATCGGCCTGATGCCCTACAAGATCGTCAAGCACGACAACGGCGACGCATGGGTCGAAGCGCATGGCGAAAAGCTCGCGCCGTCGCAAGTCTCGGCCGAAGTGCTGCGCAAGATGAAGAAGACCGCCGAAGACTACCTCGGTGAGCCGGTGACGGAAGCCGTCATCACGGTGCCTGCCTACTTCAACGACAGCCAGCGTCAGGCAACCAAGGACGCTGGCCGCATCTCGGGCCTGGAAGTCAAGCGCATCATCAACGAGCCGACGGCAGCAGCGCTCGCGTTTGGTCTCGACAAGGCTGAAAAGGGCGACCGTAAGATCGCCGTGTTTGACCTGGGCGGCGGCACGTTCGATATTTCGATCATCGAAATCGCGGACGTGGACGGCGAAATGCAGTTCGAAGTGCTCTCGACGAACGGCGACACGTTTCTCGGTGGTGAAGACTTCGACCAGCGTATCATCGATTACATCATCGGCGAGTTCAAGAAGGAGCAGGGCGTCGATCTGTCGAAGGACGTGCTCGCGCTGCAACGCCTGAAGGAAGCCGCTGAAAAGGCCAAGATCGAACTGTCGTCGACGGCTCAGACCGACATCAACCTGCCGTACATCACGGCGGACGCGTCGGGCCCGAAGCACTTGAACCTCAAGTTCACGCGCGCCAAGCTCGAAACGCTGGTCGAGGAACTGGTCGACCGCACGATCGAACCGTGCCGTACCGCCATCAAGGATGCGGGCGTGAAGGTCGGAGACATCGACGACGTGATTCTCGTCGGCGGCATGACGCGTATGCCGAAGGTGCAGGAAAAGGTGAAGGAGTTCTTCGGCAAGGACCCGCGCCGTGACGTGAACCCGGACGAAGCCGTGGCCGTGGGCGCCGCGATTCAAGGCCAGGTTCTGTCGGGCGACCGCAAGGACGTGCTGCTACTGGACGTGACGCCGCTCTCGCTCGGTATCGAGACACTCGGCGGCGTGATGACCAAGATGATCAACAAGAACACCACGATCCCGACGAAGCACGCGCAAGTGTATTCGACGGCAGACGACAACCAGTCGGCCGTGACCATCAAGGTGTTCCAGGGCGAGCGCGAAATGGCGTCGGGCAACAAGCTGCTCGGCGAGTTCAACCTCGAAGACATTCCGCCCGCACCGCGCGGCATGCCGCAGATCGAAGTGACTTTCGACATCGACGCGAACGGCATTCTGCACGTCGGTGCGAAGGACAAGGCGACCGGCAAAGAAAACAAGATCACAATCAAGGCGAACTCGGGCCTGACGGACGCCGAAATCGAAAAGATGGTGAAGGACGCCGAAGTGAACGCCGAAGAGGATCACAAGCTGCGTGAGCTGGCCGATGCGCGCAACCAGGGCGACGCGCTAGTTCACAGCACGAAGAAGGCCGTGGCGGAATACGGCGACAAGGGGGACGCGGACGAGAAGGAAAAGATCGAAGCGGCGCTTAAGGAACTGGAAGATGCATTGAAGGACAACGGATCGGACAAGGCCACCATCGAAGCCAAGATCGAAGCGCTGGCGCAAGCGTCGCAAAAGCTCGGCGAAAAGATGTACGCCAACATGGCGGCGCAGCAAGGCGCGGCTGCCGGTGCATCGGCAGATGCGGGCGCAAGCCAGCAGCACGACGATGTGGTCGACGCCAACTTCAAGGAAGTGAAGAAAGACTAAACCGCGGGCACGCAGATGGCAACGTCTGCGCGCCCGCGGTTTTTTTACCGTGACGCGTAACGCGTCTGACGTGGAACGCGCCTGGCGGGCCTGACGGTTCCCCGGGCACTTTGTTTTTTGAGGCGTATGCTCGGAGCAGCTTCGGGCGTAGCGCACGAGGTATCAGCACGGGCCATCTGGCTCGTCGCATCTGACAGGAACCGCTTGTGCTCAAGCGCGGCGGCATTGAACCGACATGGCGAAACGGGATTACTACGAGGTTCTGGGCGTCGCGAAAAACGCGAGCGACGACGAGATCAAGAAGGCGTATCGCAAGCTCGCGATGAAGTATCACCCTGACCGCAATCCGGACAACAAAAAGGCGGAAGAGAGTTTCAAGGAGGTCAAAGAGGCCTACGAAATGCTCTCCGACCAGCAGAAGCGCGCTGCCTTTGACCAGTACGGTCACGCGGGCGTCGATCCCAACATGGCGGGCGCGGATGGGCAGGGCATCGGCGGTTTCGCCGATGCGTTCGGCGATATCTTCGGCGACATCTTCGGTAAGGCGGCCGGAGGAGGCGCCGGTGCCGAACGCGTCGGCCCGCAGGTGTATCACGGCGCGGACCTGCGCTACAGCATGGAAATTACGCTGGAACAGGCCGCGCACGGCTACGACACGCAGATCCGCGTGCCGAGCTGGGTGAATTGCGGCGTCTGCAAAGGCTCCGGCGCGAAGCCCGGCACCAAACCCGAAACCTGCCCGACGTGTCATGGCCAGGGCCAAGTGCGTATGTCGCAGGGCTTTTTCAGCATCCAGCAGACATGCCCGAAGTGTCACGGCACCGGCACCTACGTTCCGGACCCGTGCACGAACTGCCACGGTCAGGGCAAAGTGAAGGAAACCAAGACGCTGGAAGTGAAGATTCCGGCGGGTATCGACGACGGCATGCGTATCCGCTCGGCAGGCAACGGCGAGCCGGGTATCAACGGCGGTCCGAGCGGTGACTTGTACGTGGAAATCCATATCAAGCAGCACTCGGTGTTCGAGCGCGACGGCGACGACCTGCATTGCCAGATGCCGATCCCGTTCACCACTGCGGCGCTCGGCGGCGAAATCGAAGTGCTGACGCTCGCGGGCCGCGCGACTTTCACGGTGCCGGAAGGCACGCAGTCGGGCAAGACGTTCCGTCTGCGCGGCAAGGGCATCAAGGGTTTGCGCTCGAGCATTCCGGGTGATCTGTACGTGCACGTACAGGCGGAAACGCCGGTCAAGCTCACGGACAACCAGCGCGAATTGCTCAAGCAGTTCGAGAAGTCGCTGTCCGAGGGCGGCGCGCAGCATAGTCCGCAAAGCAAGAGCTGGTTCGACCGCGTAAAGAGTTTCTTCGACTGATGCGGTTGTCGTTTGACGTCATGCTCGCATGACGATGAAAACCGAAGCACGCAGCGCGCTTGTCGCGCTGCTCGACGATTGCGACTCGACCGCCTTTCGGCGGTCGAGTCGTTTGTACACGGACTTCGCGTGCGAACGGGCGTGTTCGAATGCGTCCGAACTCGAGGCCGGATGCGATCAGGTAACGCGCGATCTGCAGGACGGACTGTATGCGGTCGTCGTCGCGGATTACGAGTTCGGGCACGATCTCCAGTTCGGCAGGACCGGACGCGGCGAGGACCATGCGTTTCGCGTGCTCATTTTTCGCGCGTGCACGCGCATGTCGCGTGAGGAAGCGAGCGCGTGGCTCGCGTCGCAGGATGGGGCGGAACCGGGCGTCGCGGGCATTGCGGGCATCGAACCGAGCGTGACGCGCGACGCGTTCGATCAGGCCATCGCGCAGGTCAAAGAAGCACTGTGCGACGGCAAGTCGTATCAGATCAACTACACGTATCGGCTGAACTTCGATGTGTTCGGCTCGCCGCTAGCGCTCTACCGGCGTTTGCGCGACAGGCAGGCCGTACGCTACGGCGCGTTCATCACGCTGCCGGACGGCCGCGTGATCGTGTCGTGCTCGCCGGAATTGTTCGTCGAAAAGCACGCCGACGTGCTGCGCGCGCGGCCCATGAAAGGCACTGCGCCGCGCGAATCGAATCCCGGCGACTTGCGTGACGATCCGAAAAACCGCGCCGAAAACGTGATGATCGTCGATCTGCTGCGCAACGACATGTCGCGCGTGGCGGTCACGGGATCGGTTCACGTGCCGGCGCTGTTCTCGGTAGAGCCGTATGCGTCGGTGTGGCAACTGACTTCGACCATCGAGGCGCGCGTGATTCCCGGCACCTCGTTCGCGGAGATCATGCGCGCGCTGTTTCCCTGCGGTTCGATCACGGGCGCGCCGAAGTACCGGACGATGCAGTTGATCGACGCAATCGAAACCATGCCGCGCGGCCTGTACACCGGCGCGATTGGCTGGCTCGATGCGAGCGGCGACTTCTGCCTCTCGGTCGCGATCCGCACGCTCGTCATCGATGCGCGGGGCAAGCGCGGTGTGTTGGGCATCGGCGCGGGCATCGTGCTCGACAGTGTCGCCACAGACGAATACGAGGAGTGTCGATTGAAAGCGCGCTTTCTCACCGGCGCCGAGCCAGCCTTCGACCTGTTCGAAACCACTTACGCAACGCGCGACGAAGGCGTCCGTCACTACGCACGGCATGTCGCGCGCCTGAAGGCGAGCGCGGCGTATCTCGGCTTCGCGTTCGACGAACGCGCGCTCGATGCGCAACTCGCTGCGCATTGCGCGGATTTCGACGCGGGCAAGGCGTATCGCTTGAGAATCGCACTGGCGAAGAACGGGCGCATCGAGATCACGAGCGCGCCGCTCGCACCGTTGCCCTCCGATACCGTGGATGTGCTACTCGCCTCCGAACGCGGATTCGACGCGCAATCGTTCGCCGATCCGCTGCTCAGGCACAAGACCACGCGCCGCGCCGATTACGACTGCGCGTGGAAAACCGCCGAAGCGGAAGGTGCGTTCGACATGCTGTTCTGCAACGAGCGCGGCGAACTTACCGAGGGCGGTCGTTCGAGCGTATTCGTGAAACTCGACGGCCAATGGTGGACACCGCCCATCGGCGCCGGCGTGTTGCCCGGCGTGATGCGCGCGGTGTTGATGGCGGAACTCGATGCGCAAGAGTGTACAATAAGGCCGCGCGATATCGAACGCGCGGAAGACTTGCTGATCAGTAATGCGTTGCGTGGCGGCGTGAAGGCGCGTCTCAAACACTGACGACGCGCCGCCGTTACCGCACGATCACCACTCAGCTACGCTGCCGTCCGCGTGACGCCACACCGGATTGCGCCAGCAGTGGCCGACCTTCGCCATTTCAACCAGGCGACTCAGCAAAGCGACGAGAACAAGGACGTAAAAAGCCGCAGTTTCCGGAGGATCATGCGCAGATTGTGGCCTGCACGGCACAGCACCGCGTGAATTGCGTCGCCGCGCGCACCCTTTAGCCAGTTCCGGTCGAGCTTGCCATCCGCTTTCATGTGCCCGATGGTAGGCTCGATCGCACTACGCCTTCGGACCATTGCGCGCAACCCGCGTGTGATACCGCGCCGCAGCCCGGGTGATAGATCATCACGCCTGCACCGCAACGCCTTTGTAGTCGCGGTCAACGATGGCAATCTCCGGCTGCACATCCTCAGGATCGCGGCCTGTTCCAAGGCCTCGGCCAGCGTGTGGCCGTCGTACGGATTGCCCGACAGAACGAGCCCCGACCAC